>NZ_VIRJ01000055.1:0-34243 GCF_006874435.1 Microbispora sp. KK1-11
GGCCATCGCTTTCTTCTCCTTCGATCTTGACTTCGCAATCACGAAGGATCACGCGATGGCCGTCCTCATTTCACGACGCCACGCCTCTACCAGCGGAAACTCTTACACCACTCCCGTGGACGCAACCACGCCTGAACCGCGTCGCCATTCCGTATCCGGCCAATGTGGCGAGCCGGACCGGATGTGCGCGTTTTGTGCGGCCCTTTTCCCATCGCTCCACTGTCGACAGGAGCTCCCCGTGCGCCTGCGCGCCGTCGGGTAGCACGGCCGGCCAGGCGCACCCGTTCACGTTGACGCCCAGGCCAGGGACCGGTTTGCCGGCCTGGGCCTCGATTGATGAGAGGCGCTAACGTCGCTCCATGGCCGGACACCTCGGGAGGTTGTCCGCAGCCCAACCTATTCGCACCGCGGGAGCGATGTATGTCCTCTTATGTTGCGCACCGTAATGGCCGGCCGGCGAGCGCCGAGGAGTTGGCGCCGCTCGCCTTCGGGGCCTATGCCCACTTCACTGCCATGCAGGTGCGTGGCGGCCGGGTCCGGGGCCTCGACCTCCATCTGGAACGGCTGCGATCCGCCTCCCTGGAACTGTTCGGCCGGGCATTGCCCGACGATCGCGTGCGGGCCTGCCTGCGGGCGGCGGTAGAGGCCGGTCCAGCCGACCTTTCGCTCACGGCCACCGTGTATCCCCCGGCGGCCGAGTCCACGGTGACAGGGGCTTCTTCTGAGCCAGAGTTGCTGGTGCGTACCGGACCGGCCGCGTCCGCTCTGCAGGGACCGCTCACGCTGGCAGTGGTCGAGTACGAACGGGTCCTCCCGGCCGTGAAGCATGTCGGCGAGATAGCCAAGACATATTTTCCCCGTCAGGCCGTTCGGCAGGGCTTCGACGACGCCGCCTTCGTCGACCGCCGGGGCCGGCTCAGCGAAGGGTCGATCTGGAATCTGGCCTTCTGGGACGGCGCCGCGGTGGTGTGGCCCGAGGCCGAGATGCTGAACGGCACCACGATGGGTATCGTCCGCAGGCAACTGGATCGCCTCGGTGTGCCCCAACGCGTCCAGGAGGTCACGCTCGCGGACCTGCCGGCTCTGGCGGGGGCCGTGGTCATGAACTCATGGACCCCGGGAGTGCCGGTGCGCCGGATCGGCTCCGTGTCCTTGCCTGAGGCGTCGTCCTTCGTGCAGGTGCTGCACCGGGCCTACCAGGCCGAGCCGCTCACTCCGCTGTAGGGGCCGTCCCCTGCTGGCCCCCGCCCTGACCACTGGGCGGGGCGGTCAGCCGTGGGCGCGGATGGCGGCGATCAGCCAGGTGAATGCGGGCATGGCCGACGGAGCGGGCTCACGGCCGTTGAGCACGGCTATCAGCTGCCAGTAGCGCTCCACCCGGGCGTCGGCGACGGTCTCAAGCCACCGGCGCAGTTCGCCGCGTTCATCGGCCTGCATGCCGGGCTTGACGATCTGATCCAGGACAGACCGGCCTTCGCTCGCGGTCCGGATCAGCCCTGGGTTCGGCGCTGGCGATCCTCCCCGCAAGGCTTCCGGCGAGACGCGGGTCAGCCCATGCTCTTGGCGCCGTCCAGGGACTCGCGGATGATGTCGGCGTGCCCGGCGTGCTGCGCGGTCTCGGCGACGATGTGCATCAGCACCCGGCGGGCCGACCACCGCGCGCCGGCCTCGAACCACGGGGCCTTCGGCAGCGGCAGGGTCACGTCGAGGTCGGGCAGGGTGGCCACCAGTTCGTCCGTACGGCGGGCCACCTCGGCGTAGTCGGCCAGCACACCGGCGAGTGTGTCGCCGGGCAGCATCCGGAACTGGTCGGCCCACGCGGCCCGGTCGGCCTCGGTCATGCTTGTGGCGTCGCCCATCGACGACGGGCCGTTCAGGATGAAGTCGGCCCACTTCCGCTCGACCAGCGTGACGTGTTTGATCAGGCCGCCCAGGCACAGCTCGCTGGACGTGGTCCGCTGCCCGGCCTGCTCGTCGGTGAGGTCGCGGGTGGTGAGGCGCAGGAAGTGCCGGCTCTGGGCCAGCGCCGCCAGCAGGTCGGCGCGCTCGCCGCTGATGGCCGGCGCGTGGGCGAGGTCGCGAGTGATCGGCTCGTTGATGGTCACAGTCTCCGCCTTCGTCGTTCCGCTCGTCGGTCAGGAACCACGCTAGGAGTCATAGCGGACACTTTCCGGCCTGAATCGACGAGACAATCGCAGACATGGCGAACACCAGCACGCGGACGCTGCGGCTGCTCTCCTTGCTCCAGACCCATCGGTATTGGCAGGGCACCGAACTGGCCGAGCGGTTGGGAGTCTCCGTACGCACCCTGCGCCGGGACATCGACCGGCTGCGTGAGCTGGGTTATCCGGTGGAGGCGCAGCGCGGCGTCGACGGCGGCTACCAGCTCGCCGCGGGCGCCGCACTGCCGCCGCTGGTCATCGACGACGAGGAAGCGGTCGCACTGGCCGTGGGACTGCAGACCGCCGCTCAGGGGGCGGTGGAGGGCATCGCCGAGTCGTCGGTGCGGGCGCTGGCCAAGGTGGCGCAGGTGATGCCGGCCCGGCTGCGGCACCGGGTCGAGGCCCTGCGCACCATGACCGTACCCGCCGAGTGGGGCGGCCCCGCCGGGGCGGGCGTCGATCCGGATGTGCTCACCACGGTCGCGCTCGCCTGCCGGGACCGTGAACAGCTCCGCTTCGTGTATCGGGGGGCCGACGGCCGGCAGACCGACCGGCATGTCGAACCGCATCGGCTGGTCTGTCTCAGCCGCCGCTGGTATCTGGTCGCGTACGACCTCACCCGGCACGACTGGCGAAGCTTCCGGGCCGACCGGCTGACCGCGCCGGAGGGCACGGGCCACCGGTTCCGCCCCCGGGACCTGCCCGCCGCCGACGCCGCCGAGTTCGTCCGTGCCGGACTGGACAACCTGCCTCGTCCGTACCGGGTGGAGGTGCTCGTCGACGCTCCCGCCCCCACGGTGCGCGAGCGGATCGCCCGATATTGCACGATCGAGGAGGTCGACGCCGGGCATTGCCGGATCCGGACGACCACCCACTCCCTGGATTGGCCGACCATGTGGCTGGGCACGCTCGGCGCCGAATTCCGCGTCATCGAGCCGCCCGAACTGCTCGACCAGATCCACGACTGGGGGGCTCGGTTCCAACGGGCCTGAAGCTCAGTCGTCCGCCGGTTGGATGGGGAAGTTCGCGCGGAACACGTTGTCCGGGTCGTAGGCGCGTTTGACCTGCCGCAGCCGGGCGAGGTTGGCCTCGCCGAACGCGTCGAGCAGCCGTTCCGGCCGGGTGTCGGTGTCGAAGGACAGGTAGAGGCCGTCGGTGTACGGCGCGACCTCGGCGTCCCACGCGGCATTGAGGGCCGGCTGCGCGGCGCCCATGGCGGTGAGCAGGAAGTTCTGGTGCCGGTGCGGATACGCGGTCGCGTCGGGAGCCAGGTCGTGCGCGGCCCCACCGGTGGCGCGTATCTGCAGGAAGTAGGACAGCCCGGTGTGCGCCATCCGCTCGAAGGCGCGGCTCACGTCCCCGTCGAGGTGGGTGACCAGGCCGGAGCGTACGGCGGGGCTCCCGCCGCCGGTGTGGTGCCTTTCGGCCGGCTGCACCACGCCCGAATAGGGCAGCACGTAGCCCTGGTGTCCCAGCAGCGGACCGGCCTCGGCGAGCCGTTCGAGCTCGCTCACCGCGGCCTCGGTGTCCGCGCCGGCGTACACGGTCATGAGCTGGGCGAGCGCGTCCTGGCCGCGGCGCGGCGGGGAGAGGATGAGGAAGCTCGTCAGCTCACGCGGGGCCTTCTCCACCGCGGCGCCCCAGCGCTCGAGGAGCCCGGCCGTGTCGCGGGCGTCCAGGGTCATCTGGGAGAAGACGACGTCGCCGAGCTCCATCGCCTCGATCTCGACCCAGGTGACCACACCGAGGTTGCCCCCGGCACCGCGCAGGCCCCAGAACAGGTCGGGGTTCTCCTCCCGCGAGGCGTGCAGCACCCGCCCGTCGGCCGTCACGACCTCCGCGGCGACGACGTGGTCGATCGTGAGGCCGAATGCGCGCCCGAGCAGGCCGACGCCGCCCGTCGTGGCGAGGCCGCCCACGCCCACGCCGCCGAAGTCGCCCGAGCTGATCGCCCATCCGTACGGCACCAGGGCCTCGGCGACCTCGCCCCAGGTCGCGCCCGCGCCCAGCCGCACCCTGCGTGTGGCCGGATCCACGACCTGGACGGCGTCGAGCGCGCCGAGGTCGAGCACGATGCCGCCGTCGTTCGTGGAACGGCCGCTGATCCCGTGCCCGCCGGAGCGTACGCCGAGCGGGACGTCCTGCGACCGGGCGTACGCGAGCCCCTCGACGACCTGGCCGACCGTCCGGGGGCGCAGCACCAGGCCGGGGGACCCGGCGCGCAGGTAGTTGTGCCGCACGGACTCGTAAGCGCGGTCGCCGGGCTCGACGGCGTCGGCCGCGAGGCTCGCCGGGACCTCGTCGTAGTCGATGCCGTCGCGGCGCAGCGCGATCGCGGCGGCTCCGCGGCGGGCGGTCGCGGGGACGGTGCCGGTGGTCGTCCGCTCGCGCGCCACCGCGTCCCGTACGGCGGGGGCGATCTCCTCGCCGTACACCTGGATGAGCCGCGGGTCGTCCGAACCCAGGATGAACGTGCCGATGCCGTCCTCCAGCGCCAGAGCGGTCAGCTCCTCCACCCACTGCTCGACCGGTCCCTGCAGGAAGCCCTGCCGGCCCTCGGTGACCGCGCCGCTGATGTTCAGCAGGCGGCGCACCTGCGCCGGGTCGCGCCCGGCCTCCTCGGCGGCCTCGTCGATGACCGTGTTGCCGCGCCGCAGGTCGCCGTCCTTGAGGTAGGCGAGCGAGGGCAGCCAGCCGTCGGCCTCGCGCGCCACCAGGCGCAGCATCCGCGGCTTGTAGGCGCCGAGCCAGATCGGGATGTCGTGCGCGGGGGCCGGGCCGCGCTTGGCGCCCGCGACGCGGTGGTGTTCGCCGTCGACGCGCAGGATGCGGCGCTCGCGTACGTCCCAGATGCCGCGGATGATCTCGATGGCCTCCTCCAGCGCGGTCACGGACTCGGCCGGCGTCAGGCGGGTGCCGCCCATCGACTCGATCGCGTCCCAGAAGCCGCCCGCACCGATGCCGAGCGCGAACCGGCCGCCGGAGAGCAGGTCGAGCGACGCCGCGGCCCGGGCCAGCACGGCCGGCGGGCGCAGCGGCAGGTTCAGCACGTTGCCCGAGACCGTGATCCGCTCGGTGCGCGCGGCCACCCAGGACAGCAACGTCCACGTGTCCAGGAACCCCGGCTGGTAGGGGTGGTCCTGGAACGTCACGAGATCCAGCCCGGCGGCCTCGGAGATCTGGGCGAGGCGGACCGGCCCCTGCGGGTCCTGGTTCTGCGGGGTGAGGAACGTGCCGAAGGCCAGTTCGTGGCCGTAGTCCGTCATGTCGGGCCTCTCGCGAATTAATCTGTTGAGCAGACGATATGCCACACAACTTATCGAGAAGTCATCGTATTCCGGGCTAGAGTGGACGACGTGACCGCCTCCGAACCAGCCGACTCCCCGACGCCGTCGCAGGGTTCATCGCAGGGTTCCGTGCTCGGGTGGTCCCTCACCGTGTTGCTGCGGGAGTGGAGCGTGCGCGTCGAGGACGCTTCACGCGACCTGCCGCACGGCGTGCGCGGCTACCAGGTGCTCTCCGCGGTCGTGCACGACGCCCCGCCCACGCAGGCCGCGCTCGCCGCCCGCCTCGGCATCGACCGCACGGTCATGACCTATCTGCTCGACAAGTTCGAGGGGTGCGGTCTTCTGGAGCGCAGGCAGGACCCGGCCGACCGCCGGGCGCGGCGCATCGTGCCGACGGGCCACGGCCGGCGGGTCCTCGCCGAAGTGGACGCGCGGGTCGCGCAGGCCGAGGACGAACTGCTCTCCACCCTCCCGCCCGAGGACCGGCGTGTCCTCCTGGCACTGCTGGAGCACGCCGCCACCGGGGCGGCTCCCGGCGAGGACCGCTGCGCCGCCGTCGCGAGATCGGCCGAACTGACGCAGGAGGCGTGACCCGGTCCGGCGCGTCCCGGCTGGTCGAGGTCCGTCAATCGGTCCGCTTGTCGTGGAGCTCCGCGGTGGCTTCCACGTACGCGTCGGCGGCGCGGGCGAAGTAGTCGAAGAGGACGGCCTGCTGGTCGGGCGCGTAGCCCTGGACGACGGCGCCGATCTTCTGGCGGGCCGGAGCCAGGGCCTCGTCGAGGCCGCCGGGGCCGGCGACGAGTTCGACGATGACCTTGCGGCGGTCGTCCGGGTCGGGCGCCCGGCGCACGTAGCCCGCCTGCTCCAGACGGTCGATCAGCCTGGTCGTGGGCCCGGTGGTCAGGCCGGTGCGCCGGCCGAGCTCGCCGGGGGTCATCGCGCCGCCCAGCCCCAGGATGTTCAGCGCGTACAGGTCGGTCGCGCCCAGGCCGACGGCCTTGGCGGCGGCGTGACCGTGCAGCATCACGGCGCTGAGGTAGCGCCGGTACACCGCTCCCGGGTTGTCGAGTGTTGACACGTGCCGACCCCTTCCCTAATCTCTTCCTCAGAGAAGAGAAATCTTCAAAGAAGTAAATGCTTCAAAGAAGCTATCACGAGAGGGTGTAAGCCATGAACGCCTCCACCGCCCGCGCCGTCGACGTCGCCGCCGTCACCGCGGTTCTGGACCGTCTCACCGCCGCCTGGAACGCCGGGGACGGCGCCGCCTACGGCGCGGAGTTCACCGCCGAGGCCACCTACATCACCTACGTCGGCACCCTCTACGTCGGCGGCACGGAGATCGGCAGCGCCCACCAGGCCCTGTTCGAGAGCTTTCTCAAGGGCACCCGGCTCGCCGGCGAGATCGTCGGCATCCGCTTCACCGGCCCGGACACCGCCCTGGTCGTCACCCGCGGCGACGTCCACAAGGGGAAGCCCGGCAAGCTCGGCAAGATCCAGACCTACACGCTGGTCCGTCAGGCGGACGGCGACTGGAAGGTCGCGGCCTTCCAGAACACCAAGCACAAGGCCCTGATGGAGGCCATCTCCTTCAAGGCCCAGCCCGCCACCAAGCCCGCCGCCAGGCGCGCCGCCTGATCCCCACCGAAGCCCCCGCCGAAGCCCAATGGACCGGAGGACCCCCATGGCCCGTCTCGCCGTCGTCGGCGCCACCGGCCGCACCGGCCGCCTCGTCGTCGAACACGCCCTGGCAGCCGGGGGTGGGCCGTCCGCGCGTCTCGATCGGCGCGACCGGGCGCGTCGGCAACCGGACCTCCCGCGCCGATCTGGCCGCCTTCGTGGTGGACCGTCTCGACGACCGGCTGACCTTCGGCCGTCCCGTCGCGGTCTCGTCCTGAGCGCCGACGGTCGTGACCCGGGACCTCGTCTACCCGTTCGGAGGCACGGGGGCATGCGGCCCCCGGTAGGGGAGCGTCTCGCTGTAGACGATGTTGGTGGTGGTGCTGCCGAACCGCGCGAGCTCGTCCATCACCTTCTCCAGGTGGGCCATGGAGGTCGCGGCGACCTTGAGCGTGTAGCAGTCGTCGCCGGTGGTGCGCAGGCACTCCAGGATCTCCGTACGCTCGCCGAGCAGCCGGTGCAGCGGCTCGTGCCGGCTGCCCGGGTACTTCAGCCCCACCACGGCGAGCACGGCGTATCCGACCTTTCCCAGGTCGACGACGGCGCGGTAGCCGCTGATGACGCCGACCGCCTCCAGACGCCGCACCCGTTCTGTGGTCGCGGAGGCGCTGAGGCTGACCCGCCGGGCCAGCTCGGCGAGCGGCAGGCGGCCGTCGCGCTGCAGCTCGGCCAGGATGGACCAGTCCGTCGTGTCAAGACTCTCGGCCATCGGCCGAATATACCGGGGAATCCACGGCCGAACAGCCTGTAAGCAGGGATTTCTTTCTTCCCGACGGCCTGATCGCCTGAATACTCTGGTCCCGTGAAACTAGGCGTCAACGTCCCGAACTTCGGGCCGGGCACTCGCCCCGGCGTGCTGCGCGGCTGGGCCGAGACGGTGGAGGGGCTCGGGTTCGACCTGCTCATGGTCTCCGATCACGTCGTGGTGACCCCCGACGTGGCCGAGCAGTATCCCGCCCCGTTCTACGAGCCCTTCACCACGCTGTCCTGGCTCGCCGGGATCACCACCAGGATCAGGCTGGGCACCACCGTGCTGATCCTGCCCTACCGGCACCCGCTGCTGACCGCCCGTATGGCGGCCAACCTCCAGGAGCTGAGCGGGGGACGGCTGGTTCTCGGCGTGGGCGTGGGCTGGGCCCGGCAGGAGTTCGAGGCGCTGGGCGTGCCGTACGAGCGGCGCGGCGCGCTGACCGACGAGCACCTGCGGGCGATGCGCCTGGCCTGGCAGGACGAGGAGGACTACCGGGCCGGGCACATTCCGATCTGGGTCGGCGGCGGCAGCGACGCCGCTCTCCGCAGGGCGGTGCTCCTCGGCGACGCGTGGCATCCCCTGCGCTTCACCCTCCCGTGGCTGGGTGAGCGGGTGGACCGGCTGACCGCCGTCGCGGAGAGCCTGGGGCGTCCCGCACCCGTGCTCGCCCCGCGCATCCTGCTGCGGCTCACCGGCGCCCCGGTGACGGGCGAGGGACGCCGGGCCGGCGAGGGCACCCTCGACCAGGTCATGGACGACCTGGAACGGCTGCGCGCCCTTGGCGCCGAGACAGTCCTCCTCGACCCCTTCTGCGGGGACCCCGAGGAGACGAACCATCCGGAGACGGCGTGGCACATGCTCGAGACGGTGGCCGCCGCGTACACAAAGGAGCATTCATGACCCCCGACGACGAGAAGTTCCTCCGCAGGGCGATCGAGCTGGCCGCCGAGGCACGAGCGGGCGGCAACCCGCCGTTCGGCTCGCTGCTGGTGGGCCCGGACGGCGACGTGCTCGCCGAGGAGCGCAACACCTCGCTCACGGAGGCCGACATCACCGCTCATCCCGAGCTGAAGCTCGCGCGCTGGGCCGCCCGCGAGCTCGGCCCGGCCGCCGCGGCCGGCGTCACCATGTACACGAGCTGCCAGCCGTGCGGCATGTGCGCGGGTGCCATCGAGCGCTCCGGACTCGGCCGCGTCGTCTTCGCGCTCTCCACCGATCAGCTCGGCGGGCTCAAGCCGCCGGCCGCTCCGTCGTCCTTCCGGCAGGAGGGGCCGGCGCTCTTCGACGAGGCGCGCGTGCCCGTCGAGGGCTACTACCTCTGACGCGCGCCGTCAGCCGGCGTCCGGGACATAGCTCAGGTTGAGCACGCCGGTCTTGAACGTCTCGGACTTCACCAGCTTCAGCTTGTGCGTCGGGGTGTCCTCGAACAGCCGCTGCCCGCGGCCGACGACGATCGGGTGGACGAGCAGGTTCAGCTCGTCGAGCAGCCCGTTGGCGAGCAGCCACCGCACGGTCGTCGCGCTGCCGGACATCTGGAGGTCGCCGCCCTCGATCTGCTCCTTGAGCTCGCGCAGCCTGGCCGCGACGTCGCCGTTGACGACGGTGGTGTTGTTCCAGTCCGCCTTCTCCAGAGTGCTCGACACGACGTACTTGGGGGCGCTGTTGAAGGCCGCGGCGATCTCCGGGTCCTGGTCGGTCGTCGTCCAGTAGGCGGACCACTCCTCGTACAGCGTGCGGCCCATCAGCATGCCGGCCGAGTTCTGCATGCCCGCCTGGACGACGGCGCCCATCTCGTCGCTCCAGTAGGGGAAGTGCCACTGGTCGGGCGACTCGACGACGCCGTCGAGCGAGATGAAGAAGTTCGCGACGATCCTGGCCACTTGCTTCGCTCCTCATGTCGTAGGACTGGCTGCGAATGAAAGGCTAGGCGGAAGCCCTCGCCCCGTCTTGTACGGAAACGACACCGGCCGCGAACGGCTCCGCGGTCACGCTCGGCGGAGCCGCCAGAGCAGGTAGGCGGCGATGGACGACGAGTCGCTGACGGTGCCGTCGAGGATCATCTGCTCGAACTCGGTGCGGTGCACCCACCGCTGGCGCATGTCCTGCTCGGTGTGCTCGCGGTGGGCTTCGCCCTTGGTGAGGCCGGTGGCCACGTAGACGTGCAGCCCCTGGTCGGTCATCCCGTGGGCGTTGTCCATACGCCCGAGATAGCGCAGCAGGCCGGCCCGGAGCCCGGTCTCCTCCACCAGCTCGCGCCGGGCCTCGTCCTCGCGGGTGTCCGCCTCGGCCGACCCCTGCGGGAAACTCCACGAGCGGCGGCCGATCGGGTATCGATACTCCTCCACGAGGTGGAAACCGTCGTCCTCTTCCGGCACGATCAGCACGAAGTCGGGCCTGACCACGTATCCGTACAGGCCGGGAGAGCCGTCAGGGTGCTCGATCGCGTCCTCTCGGACCGTCATCCACGGGTTGCTGTAGACGACTCGGGAGGAGACCTGCCGGATCACGGGCTGCGCTTCGGTCACGTGGCCGGATACTACCGACGCTCCGGCCGTACGTCCGCCTACGCGGCGGGCCGGTAGGCGAGGGACAGCACACCGGTCGGGAAGGTCTCCGAGGACGCGAGCGTCATCGGGATCTCCAGGCCCTCCTCGAACAGGCGCTGGCCCTTGCCCACCACGATGGGGTGGACCAGCAGCCGGAGCTCGTCGAGCAGGTTGTGCCGCATCAGCGAGCGGACGAGGTTCGTGCTGCCGCTGATGCCGATCGTCTTGCCCGGCTGCCGCTTGAGCTTGGTGATCTCCTCGACGAAGTCGCCGCCGACGAGGGTGGAGTTCTGCCATTCGACCGTGTCGAGGGTCGAGGAGACGACGTACTTGCGGACGCTGTTGATGAAGCCGGCGAAGGGGTCGTCCGCGTCGCTCTTGCCCGGCCAGTAGGCCGCCCAGCTCTCGTACATGACCCGGCCCATCATCATCGCGTCGGACTCGGACATCAGCGCGCCGACGGCCGCGCCCATCTCCTCGCTGAAGTAGGGGAAGTGCCACTGGTCGGGCGACTCGACGACGCCGTCGAGGGACGTGAAGAAGCTGGCGACGATCTTGCGCATCTGGATCTCCTCGGTCTCGCGCTTGCGTGACCCAGACTCGCAGCCGACGAGTTCAACTGTCAAGACAATTTTTATTGTCGGTATCGCCCGTGTCCTCCAGGCCCCGGACTGGAGGACACGCGTCCGGGCGGGACCGGAAGGAGCCCGCCCGGGTCGGGGCGTCGTCAGCAGAACAGTTCCACGTGGTCCGCCCGGTTGTTGTTCACGTTCCCCACGTAGCTCCAGCCCGCATGCGGGCTCGAGCTCCAGAGCGAGTAGTCGAACTGATGGCCGTACGCCGGGTTGCCCAGGTCATCGTGCTCGATGAAGGCCACCTGCCAGTCGGTGTTGTTGTGCACCGAGGTCGTGCGGTCGTTCCACCCCCAGGTGGCGAGGTCCTGCCAGCCGCAGTCGTGGAGCTTTCCTCGGGGGTATCCGAAGTCCTTCCCGTCGTAGAAGCAGTACCAGCTGGACGGGCAGTCGGCGACCCCGGCCGCCAGGGCGGCCTGACCGGGGAGGGCGTAGGTCACCACGAACCTGCCGTTGTCGTAGGAGATTTCGTTGCGGCTCGTCTGGACGCCTCCCGGGGCGACCTTCAGCTGAAGCTCCACCTGCTGACGCAGCTCCGCGTCCGAGCGGGCCTGCCGGTGGAGCAGGGACGGGTCGTCCGCCACGCTCGCCGCGTGCACGGAGGTCCCCGTCAGGGTGACTGCCGCGGCCGCGATGCCGGCCAGCAGGACGGCGACGATCCTCGATCTGCGCATGGTGCCTCCACAAAACGAACCAGGAGAGTTCGCCCCGCACAGGGGCGGGGATCGGGTCGAGCATCGGACGGACCGGTATACAGGGCGTATAGGCCCTGATAGATGCCGATTTCCGTCCGTGAATCGTCCTGGCTCCGCCAGGGATTCACCGCCCTGACTGGATCATTGACAAACAGGGCGAAGATCCTGGATTCTTCACTCCGGTGTCCCGACAGAGGCGGAATGTGAGTGGAATTTCACGTCCTGGGGCCGCTCAGCGTTTCCCGCGATGGTCACCTGATCCCTGTCGGCGGAGCGCCGAAACTCCGGCTCACCCTGGCCGCGCTGCTGTCGAAGGCGGGCCAGCCTGTTTCCGTCGACTGGCTGATCGCCGCCGTCTGGGGCGACCGGCCGCCCGCGTCCGCGCGGCGCAACATCCACCTCTACGTCCACCGGTTGCGGCGGGCGTACGGCGCCCACGTCCTGCCCGGACGGCCGGGCGGCTACGCGATCATTCCCGACGCGCTCGACGCGGCGCGGTTCCGCAGCCTCGCGGCCCAGGGAAGCGCGGCCCTGGACCGGGGAGACCTCGAACCCGCCCGTGACCGGCTCCGCGCGGCGCTGAACCTCTGGCGGGGGCCGGCGTTCGCGGAGTTCGCCGACTGCGCGCTCGTCGCCGACGAAGCCCTGCGGCTGGAGAAGTCGCGGCTCATGGTGCACGAGCGGCTGGCGGAGGCCGAGCTCGCTCTGGGCCGGCACGTCGAGGTGGCCGCCGAACTCGCCGACCTCATCAAGGAGCATCCGTACCGGGAGAGCCTGCACGGGCATCTCATGCTCGCCCTGTATCGGTCCGGGCGCCAGGCCGAGGCACTGGAGGTCTTCCGCGGGGCCCGAGACCTCCTGAACGCCCAGCTCGGCATCGAGCCGGGCCCCGTGCTCCAGCGTCTGCACGAGGCCATGCTCCGGGGCGACGAGGACCTCCTCCCGGCCCTGGCCCCGCCCCCGGAGGCGGAGCGGCGGAAGACCGACGACTGCCCCTATCGAGGTCTGACGGCGTTCCAGCCGGAGGACGCGGACTGGTTCTTCGGCCGTTCCCACCTGGTCGACCGGCTGCGCGACCTCGTCGACCGGCTTCCCGTGGTCGGCGTGTTCGGCGCGTCGGGGAGCGGCAAGTCGTCCCTGCTGCGCGCCGGCCTGCTGGGAGCCGTCTCCCGCGAGGAGGGTGCGGCCTCAGGCGGCGACGGTGTCTCAGGCGGGAACGGTGTCTCCGGTGGGAACGGCGCGGCGCCGCCGTTGCGGGGCCTGCTCATGACGCCGGGGGAACACCCGCTGGACGCGCTGGCCGACGTGGTGGCTAAGGCGTCGGGCGGCGACCCGGTGACGCTGCGCGACGACCTGGTTCGCGACGCGAAAACACCGGCCGCCACACCGGCCGCCAGACTGGCCGCCGCACTGGCCCTCGCGCTCGGCGACGCGCCGGAGACCCGCCTGCTGCTGGTGGTGGACCAGTTCGAGGAGATCTTCACGCTGTGCGCCGACGACGCGGAGCGCCGCCGGTTCGTCGAGGCCCTCCTCGGCGTCGCGCTGGATGCGGGCCGCCGCGTCGTCCTCGTGCTCGGCGTCCGCGCCGACTTCCTCGCCCACCTGACCCAGCACCCCGCCCTGGTCGAAGCGCTCGGCGGCGAGGCTCAGATGCTCGTCGGGCCGGTGTCGTCGCCGGACCTCCAGGAGATCGTCGTACGGCCCGCCGCCCGGGCGGGGCTCACCGTGGACCCCGACCTGCTGGCCACGGTGCTGGCCGACGCCGCCGAGGAGCCGGGCAGCCTGCCGCTGGTCTCGCACGCGCTGCTGGAGACCTGGCGGGACGCGACCGGCCAGAGGCTCACGCTGCCGGCCTATCAGGCGGCCGGCGGCGTACGCGGGGCCATCGCGCAGAGCGCGGAACGGGTCTTCGGCGAGTTCGCCCCGGCGGAGCGGCGGGCCGCCCGAAGGATCTTCCTGCGGCTGACCGCGCTGGGCGACGGCACGGAGGACACCAGGCGGCCCATCTCCCGTACGGAACTCGTCGGCGTGGCCGACCCCGGCGTCACCGCCCGCGTGCTCGACCGGCTCGCCGCCGCGCGGCTCGTCGTCCTCGCGGAGGACACGGTCGACGTGGCGCACGAGGCGCTGATCAGGGCCTGGCCGCGGCTCCACCGCTGGCTCACCGACGACCGCGAGAACCTGCTCGTCCACCGGCGGCTCACCGACGCCGCGCAGACGTGGCGGGAGCTGGGCCGCGACCCGGGCGCCCTGTATCGGGGCGCCCAGCTTCTGGTGGCCGGGACCTGGGCGGAGGACCACCCGCAGGAGCTGAACGACGTCGAAAGCGCCTTCCTGCGGGCCAGCCGCGCGCTGGAGGACAGCGAGCGCATTGCGGCGCGGCGCCGCACCCGGCTGCTGCAACGCCTGCTGGCCGGGATGGCCGCGCTCTTCCTGCTCGCCCTGCTCGGTGGCGGCGTCGCCGTGCGGCAGGGCACTGAGGCCGGCCACCAGCAGCTGGTCGCCCTGTCGCGGCAGCAGTCCCTGCAGGCCCGATCGCTCCTCGCCACCGATCCCGATCTCGCCGGCCTGCTGGCGATCGCGGCGTACCGGCTCGACCCGGAGCCCGAGACGCGGGGCGCCCTGCTGAGCGTGTCGGCCGCGGCGCGACGCCGCGTCGAGCTCAACGTGGAAGGGCCCGCGGTCTTCGGGCTGGCGTTCAGCCCGGACGGGTCGCGGCTGGCCGCGGCCGGCACCGACGGAGCCGTCGGCCTCTGGGACCTGCGCACCCGCACCCGCGTCGCCGCCTTCCCCGGGCCGCTGCCCCGCACGGGACCGGGGGAGATCCACGCCAGGGCGGCGGCGTTCAGCCGCGACGGCAGGCTGCTCGCCTCCGTGGTCAGGGACGCCGCGCTCGAATCGAGCAGGGGCGTGGTCGTCGTGTGGGACCTGGCCTCCCGCCGGCCCGTGTTCCAGCGGCAGCGGGAGCGGATCACCGACGCGATGGCGCTGAGCCCCGACAGGACGAGGATCGCCATCGGAGTGGGCAAGGGCGCGGTCGAGCTGTGGGACCTGCGCGACGGGAGCATGCGCACCCTGAAGGGGCACAGAGAGGAGGTCGTGGCTCTCGCCTTCAGCCCCGACCAGGCGTTCCTGGTGTCGACCACCGGCGGAACCGAGAACCCCCTCGTGTGGGACGCCGCCTCCGGGGCGAAGGTCGCGGCGCTCGACGCCGTGAACGTCCACAGGCTCGGCTTCGACCCCGCCGGCGGGATCCTCGCCACGGGATCGTCGCACTACGGTGTGCGGTTCTGGCGGATCGCCCACGACCGTGTGACCCGACTGCCGGGGCTGCCCAAGCGGTCGCCGTACACCTGGGACATGTCCGCTCCGGTCGCCGGCCGGATCGCCGTCGCCGACGAGGACGGCCTGATCACGATCTGGGACGTGGCGCGACGGCAGCCCGTCGAGACCTACCAGGACAGAAGCCGCACCGAGACGCTGTCCCTCGCCCTGAGCGCCGACGGCTCGATGCTCGCCTCGGCCGGGCTGGGCCGGACCATCGTGGTCCGCGAGCGCGCCGTTCCTCCGTTCAGCGGACACAACCAGGCCGTGAACGACATCGAGATCAGCCCGGACGGCCGGCTCGTGGCCTCGGCGAGCAGCGACAGGACCGTCCGGCTGTGGGACGTCGCCGGGAACACGATCGCCACGTTCGGCGACCATCCCGATCACGTCAGGGCCGTCGCCTTCAGCCCGGACGGCCGCCTGCTCGCGACCGTCACCCGCAGCCACACGCTCACCCTCTGGGACGTCGGCAGCGGACGCAGGCTCGGCACGGCGGCGTACCGGGGGCTCGGCGCGTCCACCGACGTCGGTTTCGATCCGCACGGGCGCTTTCTCGTCGCCACCGCGCTCGGCCGGTTCCGCTGGGACATACGCGATCCGGGAAAGCCGGTCGAGGTGCCGTTCGCGGGCGGATATCTCGTCTCGGCGCTGGCGTTCAGCCCCCGCGATCCGCTGCTCGCCACCACCGGCCCCGCCGGCGACCTGGTCGTCTGGGACCTCGCTCGCGACAGGGAGGTGCGCGCCCTCAGGACCGGGCAGGGCTCCGTGCTCGACGTCGCCTTCAGCCCGGACGGCAGGTCGATCGCCACGGCGGGCGCCGACCGCACGGTGAAGCTCTGGGACACCCGGACCTGGGCGTCGTACGCCACGCTGACCGCCCACACCGCCCCGGTCCAGGCTCTCGCCTTCAGCCGGGACGGGCGTTCGCTCGCGTCCGCGGGAGACGACCGCACGATCATGGTCTGGGACCTCGGGACCAGAAGGCCGGCGGCCACGCTGACCGGGCACACCGCTCCGATCAGGGGCCTGGCCTTCACCGCGGGCGGAGACCTGATCTCGGGCGGGGAGGACGGCAGGATCATCCGCTGGGAGCTGCGCCCCGGCCCGCTCGCGGGGAGGCTCTGCGAGGAGATCGGCCGCGACCTCACCCGGGCGGAGTGGGCCGCCTACTTCCCCACGGTGGACTACCGGCCCACGTGCTGACGGCCGCCGCGGCCCTGGACCGGCTCCGCTCGCGTTTGTGAGACTGCCGGGCATGACAAGCCGGCCTTCCACCGCCGATCTCCGCCGCAGGCTCGCGCATGTCCGCTGGATAGCCGGCGGCGCCGGAGCCGGCAAGAGCACCGTCACCCGGGCCCTGGCCGAACGGCACGACGTGCTCGTCTACGACGGCGACCGAGCCGAGCTCGGCTACGTCCACAGGTGCGACCCGCAGCGACAGCCCTACCTGTGGGCGTTGCTGCGTACACCCCGGGAGGACAGATGGGCGAGCCGCACCGCCGAGGAGATCTTCCACGCCATGCCCAGCCTGCACGGCGAGACGTTCGGCTTCGTCCTCGACGACCTGCTCGCCCTGCCCGCCGACCGTCCCGTCCTCGTCGACGACTTCCGTACGCTGCCGAGGGAGGTCGCGCCGCTGCTCACCCGGCCGGGCCATGCCGTCTTCCTCCTGCCGGCGCCCGAATTCCGGGCCCGTGCGCTCGGCGCCCGGTTCGCCGATCCCGCCCGGGCGCGCGCCAACTGGGGAGGCGGCGACCACGCCGACGCCCTGGCCAAGCGACTGGCCCGCGACCGGCTCTGGGACGAGGAGGTGCGACGCCAGGCCGGGGAGCTCGGGCTGCCGGTGCTGCCCGTCGACGGCTACTCAAGCGTCGCCGACCTGGCCGCGGAACTGGCCGCGATGTTCCGGCTCGTCAGATGACGTAGGTCCGGGTGACGGCGACGAGTTCGCCGTCGCCGCGGAAGCGGATCTCACCCGGCCAGGTGCGGGCGCGGGTGCCGGTCACGGGGGTCGTGACCGGTCGCATCCGCACGCGCGCGGTGGCCGGCCGGGCTGCCGAGGGGACGCGGTTCGGCCGCCCGGCGCCCGGAATGATGCGCGTTTCCGTTCCCACTTGCGGTTTTCCGCAGGCCAGGGCTGGGGCCGAGCGCAACCGCACGCAAAATTCCCGCGAGTCCCAGCGTAAATCGCCGCAAGATATTGGCCTATTGCACGAAGAAGTCGGACGCGGTAACCATTACGGCAAGCGGTCCGCCGGACGGAAACGGCCCGGGCCGCCCCGTGCCTCCTGGCGTCCCCGGTGCTTCCGGAAGGACGGCGCGGCCAGCGAACGCTGCCCAGCATGAGGAGTGCACGTGCCGTTCTCTCGCCGTACGTTCATCACGTCCGTGGTCTCCGGGTCCGCTTTGGCCGCGGTGTCGTCCAGTCAGCTGGTGTCCGCGCTGACCGCCGCCGCGAGCGCGGCGAGCGGCCCGGGCGACGTGGTGGGCAAGATCACCGTGGGCTACCAGGGCTGGTTCGCCTGCCCCGGCGACGGAGCCCCCATCAACGGCTGGTGGCATTGGAGCCAGAACTGGTCCCAGGCGCCCTCCCCCGGCAACACCGCCATCGTGGCCTGGCCCGACATGCGGGAGTTCACCCACGCCTACCCGACCGCGTACGGAAACCTCGGCAACGGGCAGCCCGCGACGCTGTTCTCCTCCTACGACCAGCAGACCGTGGACACCCACTTCCGCTGGATGCGGGACAACGAGATCGACACGGCCGCTCTGCAGCGCTTCAACCCGAACGGCGGCGAGGGTGCCACACGCGACGCGATGGCCGCCAAGGTGCGCAGCGCCGCCGAGGCGAACGGCCGCAAGTTCTACGTCATGTACGACGTGTCCGGCTGGACGAACTTCCACCCGGAGATCAAGGCCGACTGGACGACCAAGATGTCGGCCCTGACGGCCTCCTCGGCGTACGCGCGCCAGAACGGCAAGCCGGTCGTGGGCATCTGGGGCTTCGGGTTCAACGAGGACAAGCACCCGTCCGACCCGGCCGCCTGCCTCGACGTGGTCAACTGGTTCAAGGCCCAGGGCTGTTACGTGATGGGCGGCGTGCCCACCTACTGGCGTACGGGTGTGGAGGACTGCCGGCCGGGGTTCATCGACGTCTTCAACGCCCTGAACATGCTCTCGCCGTGGATGGTCGGGCGGATCGGCAACGCGGCCGACTCCGACCGGTTCTACGCCAATCTCAACGTCCCCGACCAGGCGTACTGCGACGCCCACGGCATCGACTACCAGCCCTGCGTGCTGCCGGGGGACGTGAAGTCGCGGCAGCGCGCGCACGGCGACTTCATGTGGCGGCAGTTCTACAACATGGTCCGCGCCGGGGCCCAGGGCATCTACATCTCGATGTTCGACGAGTTCAACGAGGGCAACCAGATCGCCAAGACCGCGGAGAACGCCTCGATGATCCCGGTGGGCTCCGGCCTCCTCGGGCTGGACGAGGACGGCACGGTCTGCTCGTCGGACTACTACCTGCGGCTCACCCGCGACGGCGGCCGGATGCTCAAGGGCCAGATCGCGCTCACCTCCGTACGCCCGACGCCGCCCGTCGTCGGCGGCGGAGGCGACGCCAACCTGGCGCGGGGGAAGGCGACGTCGGAGAGCGGGCACACGCAGGGCTTCACCTCCGGCAACGCGGTGGACGGGGACGCGAACTCCTATTGGGAGAGCCCGAACAACGCGTTCCCGCAGTGGGTGCAGGTCGACCTGGGTGCCGCCGCGACGGTCGGGCGGGTGGTGCTGAAGCTTCCACCGTCCGCGGCGTGGGCGGCCCGTACGCAGACGTTGTCGGTGCAATCCAGCACGAACGGGTCGTCGTTCACCACGGTCGCCGGTCCCGGCGGCTACACGTTCGACCCGGCCTCCGGCAACACGGTGACGATCAACCTGCCGTCCACCTCCGCGAGGTACGTGCGGATCACCGTGACCGGCAACACCGGCTGGCCCGCCGCCCAGATCGGCGAACTGGAGGTGTACGGCACGGCGGGGGACCGCGACACGAAGGCCCCCACCGCGCCGGGCAACCTCACGGTGACCGCGAAGACCGCCACCAGCGTCTCGCTGTCGTGGTCGGCCGCGAGCGACGACACCGGGGTGACCGGCTACGAGGTGCGCAGGGGGAGCACGGTCGCGGCCACCGTCCAGGGCACCACGCACACGGTGACCGGGCTCAGCCCGGCGACCGGGTACACGTTCACGGTCGCGGCGCGGGACGCGGCGGGCAACGTCTCACCCGCCTCGAACAGCGTGTCGGTGACGACCGACGCGGCGCAGAGCACGAACCTCGCGCGGGGGAAGGCGACGTCGGAGAGCGGGCACACGCAGAACTACGGCAGCGGCAACGCGGTGGACGGTGATGCGAACAGCTATTGGGAGAGCCCGAACAACGCGTTCCCGCAGTGGGTGCAGGTCGACCTGGGTTCCGCCGCGACGGTCGGGCGGGTGGTGCTGAAGCTGCCGCCGTCCGCGGCGTGGGAGAGGCGTACGCAGACGTTGTCGGTGCAGGCGAGCACGAACGGGTCGTCGTTCACCACGGTCGCCGGTCCCGGTGGCTACACGTTCGACCCGGCGTCCGGCAACACGGTGGCGATCACGGTGCCGCCGGCCTCGGCCCGGTACGTGCGGATCACCGTGACCGGCAACACCGGCTGGCCCGCCGCTCAGATCGGCGAGCTGGAGGTCTACTCCGGGTAGCGGGACGGGACGGCGGCTGCCCCCCCCGGCGATGTCACCGCAGTGTCTCCCCCTCCGGCAGGGCCAGTGCGGGCAGTTCGGCCCGGGTGGGCAGCCCCTCCCAGTCCCCGGCGCAGGCCACGCTGGCGGCGCCCAGCAGGGTCGCCCGGTCGAGCCGGCCGTACGCGTCGAGCCCGTCGAGCCGCCCGGACAGATATCCGGCCGTGAACGCGTCGCCCGCGCCGACGACGTCCACCACGGGCACCCGTCGAGCCGGGACGTCGAACGAGGTCCGCGCGTCGTGGTAGCTCGCGCCCGCCGCGCCGCGTTTGACGACGACCTCCTCGACACCGGCGTCCAGCAGGGCCGCCACGCGGTCGCGTTCGCCGTCGCCGTCCGCCACGAGGTCCAGCTCGTCGTCGGACGCGATCAGCACCGTGACGTACGGCAGCAGCGGGCGCAGCGCCCGCGCGGCCTCCTCCCGGGACCACAGCAGGGAACGGTGGTTGACATCGAGACTCACCCAGGCGCCGGCCCGGTGCGCCTGCCCGGCGGCGGCGACGACGGCCTCCAGCGGCGCGGGCCCCAGCGCCGGCGTGATGCCGGTGAGGTGCAGGCCCGCCTGACCCGCCTCGACGGCGGGGCGCACTTCGTCCCACGACAGCGTCGAGGCGGCCGAGTCCCTGCGGTAGTAGTGCACCCGGGCCCGGGCCCCGGCGGCCACGTCCCGCAGCAGCAGGCCGGTCGGGGCGTCCGTACGCCGCACGACGTGGTCGGTCAGGACGCCCTCGGCCCGCAGCGTGCGCAGGACCAGCTCGCCGGGCTCGTCGTTCCCGAGGGCGCCGGTCCAGCGGGCCGTGTGCCCGAGGCGGGACAGGGCGATGGCGACGTTGGCCTCCGCACCGGCGGTGGACACCCGCGAGTCGCCGCCGAGGCGCAGCGGTCCTGCGCAGCGGACCGTGACCATCGCCTCGCCGATCGTCAGGACGTCCGCCCTCATGGAGCGCCCACCAGGTCGAGCGCCGTCCTGACCCGGCGGCGCAGGTCGTCCAGGTCGCCGCCGCGCGGGGCGTCGCCGAGCAGTGGCGAGCCGAGGCCGACCGCGACGGCCCCGGCCTCCAGATAGTCGCGGACGCTGTCGAGGCCGACGCCGCCGACCGGCACGAACGGCACGGCCGGGAACGGGTCGCGCAGCGCGCGCAGGTAGGAGACCCCTCCGGCGGAGGCGGGGAAGAGCTTGACGGCGGCGGCGCCCCGCGCGGTCGCGGAGATGACCTCGGTGGGGGTCAGCGCCCCGGCGAGCACGGGCAGTCCGAGGCGCAGCGCCTCGTCCACTCCTTCGCCCAGGCCGGGCGTGACGACGAACGTCGCGCCTGCGTCCCTGGCCGCGACGGCGTCCCGCGCGGTCAGCACGGTCCCGGCGCCGAGGTGCACGCCCGCACCCAGGGTGGAGGCCGCCTTCCGGATGACCGACAGCGCGTCGGCGCCGCTGAGCGAGACCTCCATCAGGGTCACGCCCTCCTCGGCGAGGACGTCGATGCTGCGCAGCGCCGCCGCCGGGTCGTCGCCGCGGACGATGGCCAGGAGCCTCCGGGCTCCGAGGAGGTCGAGCAGATCGTGTGGTTGCACGCCGGTCACCATTCTGCGAAGGAGCGGTCGGGGTAACGCCAGATCGGAGAGCGCCAGGTGTGGCCCTGCTTGTCGGCCTCACGCACCGCGGCCTCGTCGACCACGATGCCCAGACCCGGCCCGGCCGGCCGGGAGATCCGGCCGTCGGTGAAGGCGAAGACGGATGGATCGACCAGGTAGTCCAGCAGTTCGTTGCCGTCGTTGTAGTGGATGCCGATGCTCTGTTCCTGGATCAGGAAGTTGGGGGTCGCGAACGCCACCTGGAGGCTGGAGGCCAGGGAGATCGGTCCCAGCGGGCAGTGCGGGGCGAGCAGAGCGCCGAACACCTCGGCCTGGGCGGCGATGCGGCGGACCTCCGAGATGCCGCCGGCGTGGGACAGGTCCGGCTGCGCCACGGCGACGCCCGCCTGGAACGCCGGCAGGAAGTCCCAGCGGGAGTAGAGCCGCTCGCCCAGGGCGATGGGGATGTTGGACGCCTCCACGAGGCTGCGCACCTGGGGCATCGACTCAGGCACGACCGGTTCCTCGACGAACAGGGGCGTGAGCGGTTCGAGCAGCGGCAGCAGCCGCCGGGCGTTCGGGTAGGACACCCGGCCGTGGAAGTCGACCGCGACGTCCCGGCCCGGGCCGAGCACCTCGCGGACCGCCGCGACGCGGGCGATGACCTCGTCGATCTCGCCCGGGCCCGCGATGGGAGACATGCGGCCGCTGGCGTTCATCTTCACCGCGGTGAAGCCCGCCTCCACCTGGCGCCGGGCCTCCTCCTCGATCTCGCCCGGTTCGTCGCCGCCGATCCAGGCGTACGCGCGGACGTGGTCGCGTACGGGACCGCCGAGCAGTTCGTGGACGGGGACGCCGCGCGCCTTGCCGGCGATGTCCCACAGGGCCTGGTCGAGGCCGGCCACGGCGCTGGCGAGCACGGGCCCGCCGCGGTAGAAGCCGCCCTTGGTCATGACCTGCCAGTGGTCCTCGATGCGCAGCGGGTCGGCGCCGACGAGCAGCTCGGCGATCTCGGCGACCGCCGCCCTGACCGAGTGGGCCCGTCCCTCGACGACCGGCTCGCCCCAGCCGACGTGTCCCTCGTCGGTCTCCACCCGGCAGAACAACCACCGGGGCGGGACCAGGAACGTTTCGATGCGCGTGATCTTCACCGGTCTCCCTGGAGGCGGGCCGCGCGGTCGACGTCGGCCATGGACTTGTCGAGGAGCGCGAGCGCGCAGGTTCTGGCGGCCTCGCCGTCCCCGGCCCTGATGGCGTCGAGCAGGGCCCGGTGGCTCGGCACCGGGTCGTCGGCGGTGACGACGTCGTGGACGATGCGGTCCCGTTCCGCGAGCACGGACTCGATGACGACCTCCATGCGGACCAGGAGCTCGTTGCCGGTCGCGGCCAAGACGGCGCGGTGGAACCGCAGGTCGGCGGAGGCCGCCTCGGCCGGGGTCCTGGCCGCGGTCATGTCCTCCAGGGCCGCCTCGAGTTCGGCGAGGTCGGCGTCGGTGCGCCGGCCGGCGGCCAGCGCGGCGGCGGCCGGTTCGAACATCTGCCGCACCTCGGCGAGCTGCCCGAGCATCTCGCTGCCCCGGTTCTCGAACTCCCAGCTGATCACGTCGGGATCGAGCAGGTTCCACTCGCTGCGGGGGCGCACCACGGTGCCCCGCTTCTGCCGCGAGTCGACCAGGCCCTTGCCGGCCAGCACCTTCAGCGCTTCGCGCACCACGGTGCGGGACACCTGCAGCTCGGCCTCCAGCTCGACCAGGTCGATGCGCCCGTTCTCGGCGAACTGCCCGGTGACGAGGCGGCGGCCGATGGTCTCGACGACCTGGCCGTGGATGCCACGCCCTTTGTAGGTGCTCATGCTCTGCGGTCATCCCTCTCAGGAGGAGTTCTTCGTCGCGCTCCAGCCGCCGTCGACGACGAGGGTGGTGGCGGTGATGTAGGACGCCTCGTCCGACAGCAGGAAGGCGATCGCCGCGGCGACCTCGGCGGGGTCGCCGAACCGCTTGGCGATCGTGGCCTCCACGCTCAGGCGCCGGTCCTCCTCCGCCACGCGGTCCCACGCCGGGGACATGATCGGCCCGGGCAGCACGGTGTTGACGCGCACCCCGGGGCCGTAGTCCACGGCGAGCTGGCGGCCGAGACCCACCAGCGCCGCCTTCGTCGCCGCGTACGCCGGGTGGCCGGGCAGGCCGACGAGGGCGTGCACGGACGAGACGAGGACGACCGCCCCCGACGTCGCCTTCAGATCCTCGTGTAGCGTGCGAAAGGCCAGGTAGGAGGCGGTGAGGTTCACTTCCAGCTGCCGGTTCCACGATGCCGCGCCCAGGTCGTGCACGGGTCTCACGTCCACGACGTAGGCGTTGCTGACGAGGTGCCGCACCGGGCCGTACTCCCGGTGGGCGACGCGGCGGAGTTCCCCCCATGCGCTCTCGTCGCTGACGTCCATGCGCACGAATCTTGCCGTGCCGCCCGCCTCGACGACAGCCGCGGCGACGTCCTCCCCCGCCGGGGAGATGTCGCACAGCAGGACGGGCGTGCCCGTCGCGCCGAGACGCCTGGCGGTGGCCGCGCCGATGCCGGAGGCGGCGCCGGTCACGACCGCGCAGCATCCGGCCTCCGTGGAAGGTCCGGGGAGGTTCACGCCGCCACTCTACGATAAGTGTTTTTTTATGACAATTTATTGACAGGCGCGTTACGCCCGCCGCATCATCTGACGTGGCGCAGCGCGCCCTACCCGGTGGCGTCGCCAACCGAAGACAGACTCATGGGAGGCCATTCGTGGCATCAGTTCGACTCACGGTGATGCGGTGCATCGCCCTGCTGGCCGTCGGCGCCGTGCTCGCCGCCTGCGGTCAGTCCGCCGGGTCCGGCGGCGCCTCGGGCGCGAAGGAGCAGCTGCGCGTCGGGGTGATCTACCTGGACTCGCAGGGCTTCTACGCCGGCGTGAAGAAGGGCATCGAGACCGCCGCGGCCCAGGACTCGCAGCTCAAGCTGCTGGGCAACAACGCGCAGGGCGACGCGGCCAAGGAGTCCTCGTTCATGTCGACCCTGGTCGCCTCCAACGTGGACGCGATCATCACCTCGGCCGTCTCCGCCACGGCGTCCACCCCGGCGATCGCGGCGGCGAGCAAGGCCGGCATCCCGGTCGTCTGTTACAACACCTGCATCAACGACGCGGACGCCAAGAAGTACGTGTGGGGCTACGTCCTGTCCGACCCGTACGTCTTCGGCAAGAAGCTGGGTGAGCAGGCCGGCGAGTACTTCACCTCCCAGAAGATCGACAAGCCGAAGATCGCGATTCTGAACTGCGACTTCGTGGAGGTCTGCAAGGAGCGCAAGCGCGGCTTCAAGGACGGCCTGGCCGAGTCGGTGCCGGGCGCCCAGTACGTCGCCGACCAGGAGGGCGCGGTCGTCGACAAGGCCACCCCGGTCGCCGAGAACATCATCACCGCCAACCCCGAGCTCGACGCGTTCTACGCCGTGGCGGGCGGCGGCACCCTGGCCGGCGTCAAGGCCGTCACCACGCGCTCCCGCGTCGGCAAGACCGTCGTCTTCGGCAGCGACATGACCGTCGACATCGCCAAGGCCCTGGTCGACGGCAGCATCCTCAAGGCGGAGATCGACGTCCCCGCGCAGACCGTGGGCAAGCTCGCGTACGAGGCCGCCCGCAAGGCGTCGAGCGGCGCCAAGAACGACTCGTTCGTCATCCCGGTGGACCCGATTCTCTACACCGCCGACGACAAGGCCACGAACGAGAAGTGGCTGACCGAGCACGCCGACGGGATTCCGTAAACCGTCCCCCGTATCGAAAGGGCACAGTCCCTCGTCCCCACCGAAGGCTCCCAGGAAGGCTCCCATGTCGAACACCGACGTCGTCGCGGAGGTGCGTGCGGGCACCAAGCGCTACCCCGGCGTCACCGCTCTCAGCGACGTCGACTTCGCGGTGCGGCGCGGCGAGGTCCGCGCGCTGCTGGGCAAGAACGGCGCCGGCAAGTCCACCCTGATCAAGGTCCTGTCCGGCGCCGAGCACCTCGACTCCGGTGAGGCGCTCGTACGCGACACGCCGCTGGCGGGCCTCGGCACGCGGGACGTCGCCGCCCTGGGGGTCGCGACCGTCTACCAGGAGCTGAGCCTGGTGCCGGAGATGACGGTCGCGGAGAACCTGTTCCTGGGGGCCTGGCCGCGCTCCCGCGGCGCGCTCGACCTGCGCAGGATGCGCGCCGACGCGAAGGAGGCGATGGCGCGCATCGGCGTGGACATCGACGTCGACAGCCCGGTCGGCTCGCTGGGCTCCGCCGGGCAGCAGCTCGTGGAGATCGCCCGCGCCGTGAGCCAGCGGCCCACCCTGCTCATCCTCGACGAGCCGACCAGCTCACTGGCCGCCGCCGAGGTCAGGCAGGTGATCGACGTCGTGAGGACGGTCGCGGAGCAGGGCGTGGCGGTCATCTACGTCAGCCACCGCATGGACGAGATCCGGCAGGTGGCCGACACCGCCACGGTCGTCCGCGACGGCAGGATCGTGGAGACGCTGCCGGTGCGCACGGCCTCGACCCACGAGATCGTCGCGATGATGCTCGGCACGGCGCCCGAAGCCGTGGCGGCCCGGACCCGACGTCCGAGCGCGGAGCCGCCGGTGCTGTCCGCGCGCGGCCTGGTCAGCGACCGGCTGGACGGCCTCGACATCGACGTGCGGCCCGGCGAGATCCTGGGCATCGCCGGGGTGCTCGGCTCCGGACGCACCGAGACGCTGCGCGCCCTGGTGGGGCTCGACCGCCCGGCCTCCGGCGAGATCCGCCTGCGCGGCGAGGCCGTACGGCCCGGCGCGTTCGCCGCGATGCTCCGCAGGGGACTCGGCATGACGCCGGAGAACCGGCGACGCGAGGGCATCGTGCCGCTGATGGGCGTCGACGAGAACATCGTCATCAGCGACCTGGGCAGGGTGAGCAGGTCGGGCGTGCTGGACCGCCGGGCGATACGGCAGGCCGCCCGGGCGCTCATCGACCGCCTGGCGATCAAGACGGCCCGTCCGGGGACGCCGATCGGCACGCTCAGCGGCGGCAACCAGCAGAAGGCCGTGCTCGCCCGGTGGCTGCACGCGGGCAGCGACGTGCTGCTTCTCGACGAGCCCACCCGCGGCGTGGACGTGGAGGCGAAACGCCAGATCTACGACCAGATGCGCCTGCTGGCCGACGACGGGCGCGCGGTGGTCTTCGTGTCCAGCGAGGTGGAGGAGCTGGCCGACGTCTGCGACCGGATCGTCGTCCTGCGCGGCGGGCGTGCGGTGGCCGAGCTGAGCGGCGACGAGATCGAGCTCAACAGGGTCATGGCCCTGGCGATTGCCGAGGAGTGAGGGAGAACATGAGCACGACCACGCCCACGGGCCCGCCCGTGGCCAAGGCGGACGCCCGGGGCGGACGGCTGGGACGCAACACGCAACGGCTGAACGAGATCGGGCTCATCGGGGCCATCGTGGTGCTGTTCGTGGTGCTCTCCGCCACGGCGCCGGGGTTCCTGTCCGTGACGAACCAGCTGGCCATCCTGCGCGACGCGGCGACGATCGGCGTCGTGGCCTGGGCGATGACCCTCGTCATCGTGGCCGGTGAGATCGACATCAGCATCGGCCCGGCCGTGGCGTTCTCCTCGGTGCTGCTGGCCAAGGCCACCGGGGAGTGGCACATCCCGTTCGCCCTCGCCGTGCCGGCCTGCCTCGCGGTGGGCCTGCTGCTCGGGGCCGGCGCCGGCTTCCTGCGCGCCCGCTGGGGCATCCCGTCGTTCGTGGCCACGCTGGGCCTGTGGAGCGCCCTGCGCGGGCTGGCGCAGTACATGACCGACGGCCTGCCGGTCCCGCTGGAAGCCAACGGGTTCCTCGACGTCCTGTCCGGGAGCATCCTCGGCATCCCGACCCCGGCCATCATCATGGCGGTCCTGTTCGTCGTGTTCCTCTTCGTCGCCAACCGGACGGCGTACGGCCGCTCGGTCTTCGCCGTCGGCGGCAACGCCGAGGCCGCCCGCCTCGCGGGAATCAACGTCTCCCGGATCCGGGTGATCCTGTTCGCCACGACCGGCCTGCTCGCCGCGGTGAGCGGCCTGCTGCTGGCCGCGCGCCTCGGGTCCGGCAACGGCGGCGCGTCGGTCGGCCTCGAGTTCGACGTGATCGCCGCGGTCGTGATCGGCGGCACCTCTCTCGCCGGCGGCAAGGGATCCCTGCTCGGCACCCTGCTGGGCGTCGCCTTCATCACCGTCATCGGCAACGGCCTCGTGCTGCTCGGGGTCAACGCCTTCTTCCAGGACGTGGTCCGCGGCGTCATCATCGTCGGCGCCGTTCTGATCAACGTGTTGCTCTCCCAGCGGAACGGAGCCCGTAGCTCATGACCACCATGAAAGGCGTCTTCCTGCCCGGCGACTTCACCGCCGTGCTCCGCGACGTCGAGGTGCCCACGCCCGGCCCCGGCCAGCTGCTCGTACGGGTGGGCGCGTCCGGCATCTGCGGCAGCGACCTGTCCTACATCTACCGGGGGCACAAGACCCACGTCGGCCAGGAGGGCGCGGCGTACAAGGGGGTCGTCGCCGGGCACGAGCCCAGCGGCCAGGTCGTGGAGACCGGCCCGGGCTGCCGGCGGTTCGGCGTGGGCGACCGCGTGATCGTCTACCACATCTCCGGCTGCGGGCGCTGCTCCAACTGCCGCCGCGGCCACATGATCAGCTGCTCCGACCCCGAGCGCAGGTCGGCGTACGGCTGGCAGCGCGACGGCGGGCACGCGGAGTACATCCTGGTGGAGGAGAGCACGGCCGTGCCGCTGCCGGACGAGCTGTCCTACGTGGACGGCGCCCTGATCGCGTGCGGGTTCGGCACGGCCTACGAGGGCCTGCTGCGCACCGGGGTCGGCGGGCGCGACGACCTGCTCGTGGTCGGCCTCGGGCCGGTCGGGCTGGCCGCCGCCATGATCGCACGCGGTCTCGGTGCGACCCGGGTGCTCGGCGTGGAGCGCTCGCCCGAGCGCGCCGCGCACGCCCGGTCCCTCGGCCTGTTCGACGAGGTCCTGATCGCGGACGACGGGGTCGCCGAGGCCCTGGACGAGGCCACCGGGGGACGCGGCTGTTCGGTGACGATGGACTGCTCGGGCTCGGCCCCGGGCCGCAGCGTCGCGATCCGGGGCGCGGCCGAGTGGGGCCGCGTCTCCCTGGTCGGCGAGGGCGGCTGGCTGGAGACCGAGGTGTCCGACCTGCTGCTGCACCGCCAGCTCACCCTGTACGCCTCCTGGGTCACCTCGCTGCAGGCCATGGAGGAGCTGGCCTTCCGCCTGGTGCGGTGGGGCGCGAGCCCGGAGCGGCTGGTGACCGACGTGCTGCCGCTGGAGAAGGCCGACGAGGCCTACCGTCTGGCCGACTCGGGGCGGACCGGCAAGGTCTGCCTGGTCCCTTCGCTGGACCGATGACCAGCCACGAGAACGAGCCGCCGGTCCGGCTCGCCGCGCCCTGGGGGGAGGCGGTCGTCCTGCCGGGACGCGGCGGCCGCATCATCTCGCTGCGCGCCGCGGGCCGGGAGTGGCTGTGGCGCAACCCCGAACTGCTCGACGCGTCGCTCGCGCCCACCCCCGCCGCGCGGCGGCTGCCCGCCCCCACCGGCTTCGCCAGCTGGGCGAACTGGGGCGGAGACAAGACCTGGCCGGCCCCGCAGGGGTGGTCGTCGGCGCAGGAGTGGGCGGGGCCGCCCGATCCGGTGCTCGACGCCGGTGCCTACGCCGTGCTGGAGCGCGACGACCTGCGCGTACGGATGCGCAGCGGCGACGACCCGCGCACCGGGCTGGCCGTCACCCGCACGGTCACGATGTCGGCCGGCGAGCCCGTCCTCGTGGTCGACAGCGAGCTGGAGAACGTCACCGACCACCCGGTGCGGTGGGCGGCCTGGACGGTGACCCAGTTCGCGACCGAGTCGTTCCGCGACCACGACGATCCCCGGTGCGGGGTGTGGATCGGGCTGACCGAGCGGCACCGGGCGCCGGTGACGTTGTTCGCCCCCGACGGCGCGCCGGTCCTGGAGCGGGTCTCCCCCTCGGCGGGCCGGGTGCCGGTGCGCGACGTGGTCGGCAAGATCGGCATCGGCGGCACGGCCGGATGGCTGGCGGTGGTGGCCCCCGGCGGGGCGACGCTGACGCAGCGGTTCGACGTGCGGCCCGGCGCGCCCTATCCCGACGAAGGCTCGGAGATCGCCATCTGGATGCAGTACCCCAAGGAGGAGGAGCTGGAGGGGCTTGAGGGCCTGCGTCCCACCGCCCGGCTGGTCGAGGCCGAGACCATGTCGCCCCTGACCTCGCTCGCGCCCGGCGAGGTGCTGCGTCACCGCGTCACGTGGTCCGTGACGGACGTGCCGCCGCCCGTCGCCGGGGAGTGAGCGGGGAGTGAGCGGGGGAGTGATCCGAACCGGATAACGTCGGGGCCATGCGGCTTCATGTGGGATGCGCGATGTGGACGCACGCGCCGTGGCAGGGGCGTCTCCTGCCTCACCCGCTTCCTCCCGGGGAGCGGCTGCGGGCCTACGCGACCTGGTGCAACGCGGTCGAGGGCAACACGACGTTCTACGCGACGCCCTCGCGGAGCACGGTCGAGTCCTGGGCGGGGCAGACGGACCCCGGCTTCCGCTTCGTGGTCAAGCTGCCCAAGCCGATCACCCACGAGCGCCGCCTGACCGGGGCCGACGACGACCTGCGGGCCTTCCTCGACGCGATCGAGCCGCTCGGCCCGCGCGCCCACGCGCTGTGGATCCAGCTTCCGGGCTCGTTCGGCCCGGCGGACGTCGGCGCGCTCGCGGCCTTCCTCGGCCGTCTTCCCCGCGACCACCGCTACGCCGTCGAGGTCCGTCACCGCGCGTTCTTCGACGACCCCCGGGCCGCGCGGCTCCTGGAGCGGGTGCTGACCGGGGCCGGCGCCGAGTGGGTGCCGTTCGACACGACCGTGCTGTTCCGCAGCCCGCCGACCAGCGACGCCGAGCGGGACGCCTGGTCGAAGAAGCCGCGCGTGCCGCTGCGGACCGCCGCCCTCACCGACCGCCCGATCGTCCGCTACATCGGCCGCGACGACCCGGAGCGTACGGCCGAGGGCTGGCGGCACTGGGTGGACGCGGTCGCCGGATGGCTGCGCGAGGGCCGCTCGCCGACGGTGTTCGTCCACACCCCCGACAACGCCGACGCGCTGACGCTCACCCGCCGGTTCCACGACGACGTACGCGCCGAGGTGCCCGGCCTGGAGCCGCTGCCCGAGCCCATGCCGAACGCGCCGGAGGAGCCGCTCACCCTGTTCTGAGTCACCGCTTCACGGCACGGAGCACGACGAACTTCGGGTCGCTGGCGACGACCTCGCAGTTGCCGAAGAGCCGGCGCAGCTTCACGTGGTAGCCGAGGTGGCGGTTGCCCACCACCCACAGCTCGCCGCCCCGCCGCAGCGCGGCACGCGAGCCGTTGAACATGCGCCAGGCGGTCGCGTCGGTCCTGCCCCGGTGGGTGTGGAACGGCGGGTTGTTCAGCACCAGATCGGCCGTGCCGGGCGGGAAGCCCGCGAGGCCGTCGGCCGCCACGAACCTGGCGGCGGCATCCGCCCCGGTGTTCGTTGCGGTGTTCGCCCGGAAGGTGGCCTCCGCCGAGGCCAGCGCCTGGTAGGACTCGTCGATGAACGTCACCTCGGCCTCGCCGTTGGACAGCGCCGCGGCGAGCCCGACCACCCCGTTGCCGCAGCCGAGGTCGACCACGTGCTCGGGCCCCGTACGCGTGGGCAGGCTGCCCAGCAGGAGGCGGGTGCCGGCGTCGAGGCGCTCGGCGGAGAAGACGCCGGCGTGGTCGACGACGGTCAGGCCGGAGACCACCCCCACGCCGGCGGGCAACGCGTAGCTCCGCGGCCACGGATCGGCCCCGCGCGGCAGCCCGGGATCGGGCGAGCAGAAGATCAGCCGCGCCTTCCTGACCGCCAGCGAGGTCCGGGTCGGCCCGAGGACACGCTCGAACAGCTTCAGCGTCGAGGTGTGGATCTCGGTGACCATCCCCGCGCCGACGACCATCGTGCCCTCGTGCACGTGAGGAGCGAGGCGGTGCAACTGGTCCTCCAGGAGGGCGAGGCTCTTGGGCACCCGCACCAGCAGCACGTCGATCCGGTCCGGCGGCGCGTCCCTGGTCGTGCGCAGCCGTACGGCGTCCGCGTCGAGGCCGTTGCGCTCCAGGTTGGCGCGGGTGGCCTGCTGTCCGAGGAAGGAGTCGCTGATCTGCACGGGACGGTGGACGGGGCGCTGCGCGGCGAGTGCGGTGGACAGGGCGCCCCACCGGTCGCCCAGCACGACGAGGCTCCCCGACAGGTCCACCGGCCCGCCCTCGCGCTCGTCGAGGTGCCGCAGCAGGTATTCGTCGGCCGCGTCCCACGCGCGGAGCGGGTCGCGGGGGTCCTCGGGGAAGCGGGCGAGGTCGAAGTCACCCCGCGCCGTCGTCATACGGTCCATCGCGCCTCAGGCTAGTGGGCCCTCCGCTCGGGTCCGTGCAATGAGTCCCACATCAGCCACGCGAGACCCGAGCGTGCTCAGGTAGCGCTGTCCGAAGTCGTTCCGACTTTCGTGTGGAGGATCTCGCGGGCCTGGTCTGCGGCGCGGGCGATGCTCTCGGAGACGAAGGCGACGAAGCGGGCGATGTTCTCCAGGCGGGCGGCGGCCGGGGTTCCGGGGCCCAGGATGCCGACGCCCTGTCGTGCGACCTCGCCGAGATGGGCGGTTGCGCGGGCGCTGGCCATCATCGACTGGTACAAGACGTCGTCGTCGACGACGTAGCGCTCGCGGCGGCGTTCGTCGCGTTCCCGGCGGATGAGCCCCTGGCTCTCGAGGAACGTGGTCGCTTTGGAGACGGACGCCGGGCTGACCTGCAGGCGTCCGGCGAGTTCGGAGGCGGTGAGGCTGCCGGCGTCGGTGGTGTAGAGGCTGGCCAGCACCCGTGCCGTCATCTTGGGCAAGCCCGATTGCATGAAGACGGTGGCGAACACCTCCTCGTACTCGCGCACCGCCTCGGCATCGCGTCCGTGGGCCTGCGGGGACCTGCTCGGGTTCCGGGGCGCGGCCTTCCTGCGGCGGTGGGTGCGGCGTTCTGTGGCGCGGTGGGCGAGGTCGGCGCGGTAGGCGGTGGGACCGCCGTTGCGCATCACCTCACGGGTGATCGTCGAAGTGGGGCGGTCGAGGCGTCTGGCGATCTCCGCGTAGGCGAGGCCGTCGGCCAGCCCCAGCGCGATCTGCTGGCGGTCCTGCTGGGTGAGCCTGCCTCCCGGCATCGCGGTCTCCTTCGTGGTCTGTGGCCTCTCCAGCATAGCGTTCACTTTCGATCTGTTGCAACGAACACATCGAGGGGTGTTGCATTAGATTCACGTCCATCGCAACGATTTTCTGCCTTTGACCTGCGTCTATAGTGATCGGACGCAACGATTATGTTGTGCAACTTGGAAATGCAACGTAGCGTTTCCAGTGTTCGAAACAACGAGTCACAGGAGAGCGCGATGCAGAAGTTCGACACCCCCGCCCCGATCTCCGTCGTCCTCGACGTCCCCGCCGGGCGCGTCCAGTTCATCGCGGCCGATCGGGCCGACACCGTGGTCGAGGTCCTGCCAGCCGACGTCTCGAAGGGCCGCGACGTGAAGGCGGCGGAGCAGACCAAGGTCGAATACGGCGACGGTGTCCTGCGGATCGAGGCCCCGGAGGGGAAGAACCAGATCCTCGGCCCCTCCGGATCCATCGAGGTGACGGTCCGGCTGCCCGCCGGTTCCCAGGTCGAGGCGAAGGCGGCCGGCGCCGAGTTCCGGGCGGTCGGACGGCTCGGCGACGTTGCCTTCGAGGGCGCGCACGGCTCGATCAAGCTCGACGAGGCCGCGAGCGCCCGCCTCACCACCGCCGCCGGTGACATCTCGGTCGGCCGGCTCACCGGCCCCGCGGAGATCAGCACCGGCAAGGGTGACATCCGCATCGGCGAGGCCGTGCGCGGCACGGTTGTGCTGCGTACCGAGGCCGGCGAGGTGTCGGTCGGCGCCGCCGCCGGAGTCTCGGCCTCGCTGGACGCCGGCACCTTCTACGGCCGGATCCGCAACGCGCTCAACAACACCGAAGGCGCCGCCGCCCAGCTAGACATCCACGCCACCACCGCCTACGGCGACATCGTCGCCCGCAGCCTCTGACCCGCAGCCTCCATCCGTTCGTTCCAAGCGAAGTCATACGAGACCTGAAGGAGCAACCACCATGTCCATCACTCTTACCGGCCAGGATCGCCCGGAGCTGCAGAAGATCATCCAGGAGATGGTCGATTCCGGTTTCGTCGGGGTGTCGCTGCGCGTGCATGACGAGCAAGGCGAGTGGGTCGGCGGCGCCGGGGTGCGCGAGCTGGGCCACAGTGCCACGCCGCCGGCGAACGGGCACGTCCGGATCGGCAGCAACACCAAGACCTTCACCGCCACCGTGGTGCTGCAGCTGGTGGCCGAGGGCAGGATCGGGCTGGACACCCCGGTGGCCGACTACCTGCCCGAGTTCGGGCTGGACGAGCGGATCACGGTGCGGATGCTGCTGCAGCACACCAGCGGGGTGTTCAACTTCACCGGCGAGTACTTCGAGGACGGCACGTTCGTGCCGGGAATCCCCGCCACCCCCGCGGGCAAGCAGTGGGTGGACAACCGGTTCCACAGCTACCGGCCGCAGGAGCTGGTACGGCTGGCGCTGTCCAAGCCGGCGCGGTTCGAGCCGGGCACCGACTGGAGCTACTCCAACACCAACTATGTGCTGGCCCGGCTGCTGATCGAGAAGGTCACCGGCCGCC
>NZ_VIRJ01000056.1:0-29501 GCF_006874435.1 Microbispora sp. KK1-11
ACAGGCCCCGGCCTTTTTGGGCGCGTACCCGGCCGAGTGCGGACAGGATCTTCACGGCTTCGCGGACGACGGTGCGGCTGGTGCCCAGCTGGCGGGCCAGGTCGTTTTCGGTCGGCATGCGGTCGCCCGGTCGCAGGCCCAGCCGGGCGATGAGCTCCAGCACCTGCTCGGCCGCCACCTCATAGCCCGGCCGGTATCCGCCCTCACGCTGGGTCTCGGTCACCGTGCTTCCTCCTCGCCGTTCCCTGCAAGAGTATGACGACTGATCGAGACGGCCTTTTGCGAGGGGCCCTACGCGTGCGATCAGTACGACACATCTGAACGGTTCAGGCGAGACGGCCGGCATGAGTGGGCGCGGCGGCGGGCGTCGCCGCGCAGGTCAGAGAGGTGTTCGGCCGGCCAGGACGACCGGAGTCAACCCGACCGTGAGCCGGTTCACCGGCGGACCTCCCTCCCGGCACCCCGGGCAAGCTCCAGCACCTCCTCAGCGCTGAAGCGGCACTGGTCTCCCTGCACGCTCATGGCCAGGGAGGCCATCGCCGTCCCCCGGCGGAGCGCATCCTCGGGGGAACCGTCGAGCACGCCCCACAGCACGCCTGCCGCGAAGGCGTCCCCGGCGCCGATCCGATCGACTGCGACGGTGGGCAGTGCGGGGGCGGCCAAGGACTCGCCGTCCCACCGTGCGACGGCGCCGTCGGCCCCGGCCGTCACCACGACGCGGCCGACGCCCAACCTCTTCGCCAGATCGTCCGCCAGCGTCGGGGGATCGCCGGCCAGGCCGAAGAGATCGCGCGCGTCCTCGGCCCGGCAGATCAACACGTCGATGTCGGATGCCACCTCGGCGGTGAACGAGGCGGCCTTCTCCGGCGAGGACAGCGCCGCTCGATAGTTGACGTCGTAGACGACCAGAGCGCCACGCCTGCGCCCCTCCCGCGCCGTTCGCAGCACGAGCGCGTCCGACCCCGGCGCCAGAGCGGCGGTGATGCCGGTCAGGTGGATGATCCGCGCCTCGCACACGGCGGCCCAGTCGAGATGGTCGGCTTGAAGCGAGCCGAACGCGGTGCCGGCCCGGTCGTAGAGGACGCTCGTCGGGCGCGGCGGGGAGCCGATCTCGGCGAAGTAGAGTCCGAGGCGCTCGCCGGCCGTCCACCGCACGGTGTCGAGGACGACGCCGGCGCTCGCCAGTGAGTCCGCGACCCGGCGCCCGAGGACCGTGTCGGGCAGCACCGACGTCCAGCGAGCGGACACGCCGACCGATGCCAGGGCGACGGCGACGTTCGCCTCGGCGCCGCCGACGTGCACGCGCAACTGGCCGCAGTCGCGCAGCCGCTCGCCCGACGGGGGCGACAGCCGAAGCATGGCCTCACCCAGCGTGGAGACCTCGACGCGACGGCCGCTCGCAGGGCCTTCGCTCCGTTGCTCACTCATGCCCGGGAAATCACCCCTCTTGACTGACGCCTGTTGCGCCGCTTTCATCATACCTATTATGTGTTACGTCACATGCACCAAGGGAGCCAGAGACAAGTGAGACAAGGCCATTTGGCATCCCTCGTGGGAAGTATCTCTCTCGTGGCCGGCGGCATCGTCGTGGCCGGGGCCACACCGGCGCTCGCCGTGCCCCCGCATCCCGGCCGGACCACGATCGTCGTCTCGCCGAGCGGCGACGACCACAATCAGGGCACGCCGGGCAAGCCGCTGCGCACCCTGCCCGCGGCGCAGGCGATGGCGCGTGCGTCGGCGCGTGCGGGAAGCGCCGTGACGGTCGTGCTGAGGGACGGGACCTATCGGCTCGACAAGCCGCTGCGCTTCACCGCGGACGACTCGGGCACCAGCGCCAAGCCGGTGACCTGGACCGCTGCGGAGGGGGCGCACCCGGTCATCTCCGGCGGCCGGGCCGTGACCGGCTGGACGTCGTACGACGCCGGCAAGAACATCTTCGTCGCCTCGGTGCCGAAGGGGCAGGACAGCCGTCAGCTCTACAAGAACGACGCGGCGGTGCCGCGCGCGGCGATCAAGATCGCACGCAGCGATGTGACGATCACCGAATCCGGCATGGAGATCAAGAATCCGGCGCTGAACTACCTCGCGACGCTGCCGGACCAGAGCCGCATCGAGGTCGAGAGCCAGGGCTCCTTCACCGATCGGTACGCCCCCGTGAAGAGCATCAGCGGGACGACGATCACCATGCAGCAGCCCGCGTGGCAGAACAACAACTGGGGGTACGACACCCTGGCACGCCCGTTCGCGGGCGGTCAGCTGCTGCTCGAGAACTCCTACGCGTTCCTGCAGGAGGGACAGTGGTACCTCGACCCGGCCGCCGGCAAGCTGTACTACCGTGCCGCCGCGGGTGAGGATCCGAACGGCGCGTCGTTCGTGCTGCCCTACCTCGAGTCGCTCGTGCAGATCGCGGGCAGCTACGCGAAGCCGGTGCACGACCTGACCTTCTCGGGCATCCAGTTCTCGCACTCGACCTGGCTGTCCCCCGGCTCGTCGATCGGCTACGCCGACCAGCAGAACGGCGCCTTCATCGCGAAGACCGTCCCGCAGCCGGCCGACTACCTGACCAGCTGCCAGTCGGGCTGCAAACTGTTCGAGGCTGCGCGCAACGGCTGGAACCAGATGCCGGCGGCGGTCCAGGTGGCCGCGGCCACCCGGGTGAAGTTCACGGAGAACACTTTCGCCCACCTCGGGCAGGTGGGCCTCGGCCTCGGCCTGGACGCCAACGCGAACGGGGCCGGGATCGGGCTCGGCGTCACCGAGGCGACGGTCCACCACAACCTGTTCACCGATCTCGGTGGCGCGGGGGTCGTCGCGGGCGGCGTGCAGCCGGACGCCCACCACCCGAGCGACCCGGCGATGACCCTGCGCGACATCACGATCGACAACAACTTCGTGACCGACGTCGCGAAGGACTACAAGGAGATGTCGGGCATCCTGTCCACCTACGTGGACCACGCCGTGATCGCGCACAACGAGGTCTCGAACCTCGCCTACGACGGGATCGACACCGGCTGGGGCTGGGGCGCGAACGACCCGGGCGGCAGCCAGGACTACAAGAACCGGGGTCTCTACGAGTTCCAGCCGATCTACACCACGCCGACGACGCTCAGGAACACCGAGGTGACCGGCAACCTGATCCACGGCGTGAAGAAGGTCTTCCACGACGGCGGGAGCCTGTACAACCTGTCCGCGAACCCCGGCGCCGTGTTCAGCGGCAACTACATCTACGACACCAAGCGCACGGTGGGTCTCTACCTGGACGAGGGATCTCGCTACGTGACGATGAAGAACAACGTGGTCCAGGACTGCGGAGTGTGGGTGTTCACGAACTCCTACGGGACGATCAACAACACCAGCGACAACGTGCTTCAGCACAACTGGTACAACTCCGGGGTCACGCAGACGCCGAACACCACCGAGCACAACAACCAGCTGATCGACAACGTCCAGGTGTCGGGCACGGCCTGGCCCGAGGACGCCCAGCAGGTGATCGAGCAGGCCGGCATCGAGCCGCACCTGCGGACCTTCCCGGGGGTCTCGCAGTAGCCGCCGGACGACGATGAGGCGGGGAGGCCGGACGGCTTCCCCGCCTCTCACGTCATGGCGAGCGTGCTATCTCGCCAGCCACCCGCCGTCCACCGGGATGACCGCGCCGCAGACGTAGTCGGACGCCGCCGAGCTGAGGAAGACCGTCGCTCCCGCGATGTCGTCGCCGCGGCCCCAGCGTCCGGCCGGAATCCGCTCCAGGATCGACCGCGACCGGTCGGGGTCGTCGCGGAGCGCCGCCGTGTTGTCGGTCGCGATGTAGCCGGGCGCGATGGCGTTGACGTTCACCCCACGCCCGGCCCACTCGTTGGCGAGAGCGCGGGTGAGACCGGCGATCCCCGACTTCGCGGCGGTGTAGCCGGGCACGTTGATCCCGCCCTGGAAGCTCAGCATGCTCGCTGTGAACACGATCTTGCCGCTGCCCCGCTCCAGCATCGGACGTGCGACCAGCTGCGTCAGGGCGAACTGGCTCGACAGGTCGATCTCGATCACCCGATCCCACCACGAGAGCGGATGCTCCGCCGCGGGGGCCCGTTCGATCGTGCCCGCGTTGTTGATGAGGATGTCGGGGGCCCGTTCCGCGAGTTCGGCGCCCAGCGCCAGGACGGCGTCGCGATCCGCGAAGTCGACCGCCCGGCTCTCGAAGGACCGGCCGAGCCCGCGGATCGACTCCGCGATCTCGTCGTCGGCCCGCGACTGAGCGCTCACACCGATGATGTCCGCACCGGCGGCGGCGAGGGCCTCCGCCATGGCGCGGCCGATGCCCCGGCGGGCGCCGGTGACGACGGCGAGACGGCCGTGGAGGTCGAACAGGCCGCCGTGTCGCTCGCTACGCTCGCTCATGCCCGGGCCTCCCCTGCGACGTCCACGAGGATCTTCATGGCCCGGCCCGCCGAGAGGTCGTCGAACGCGGAGGCGATCTCCTCGATCGGGACGACGCCGGAGATGAGGGCCTCCGCGGGGATCAGCCCTCTGTCGAGCAGGTCGACGGCACGCTCGAAGTCCGACCGCTGGTACACCCGGGCGCCCAGCAGCCGGAGCTCGCGCCAGAACACGCGCTGCAGGTCCAGCTCGCGAGGGGCGGAGTGGATGGCCACCACGACGATCGTCCCGCGCACCTTCGCCAGCGCGGTCGCGGAGCGGGCCGCGGCTGCGGCTCCCGACACCTCGAACACCACATCGGCGCCGACGCCGTCCGTCCAGCGCTCGACCTCGGCGACCATGTCGGCGGAGGAGGGGTCGATCACCTCGATGCCGAGCTCGGCGACGCGGCTCCTGCGCGAGGCGTCGACCTCGGCGACCATGACGTGGGCGCCCGCGTTCCGCGCCACGACGGCGATGAGCACCCCGATGGGACCGCCCCCGAGCACGACGGCGTGGTCGCCGACCTGGAGGCCGGAGCGCCGGACGTCGTGCACCGCGACGGCGACGGGCTCGACCAGCGCCGCCGTACGCAGGTCCAGGCCGGGGGGGAGCGGCACGGCGATCGAGGCCGGGACGTTCCACCGTTGCTGCAGACCTCCGGGGGAGTCGATACCCACGAAGACGAGGTTCTGGCAGATGTGCTGGTGACCGGCCAGGCAGGCGGGACAGGTGCCGTCCCACACCAGCGGCATGACGGTCAGGGGGTCGCCGACCTTCCAGCCCTCCACCCCCGCGCCGATCGCCGCCACCGTGCCCGAGGTCTCATGGCCGAACACGAGCGGCGTCCGCACCCTGGCGTCCATGTCGCCGTGCACGATGTGAAGGTCGGTTCCGCACAGCCCGCAGTAGGCGACGGCGACCTGGATCTCGCCGGGCCCGGGCGGCGCGACGTCCACGGGCACGGTCGCGAGGCGACCCCCGCCCATGTATGCAGCACCCTTCATAGGGTGTCCTCACTCTCTGCGGTGATTGAGACCGCTTGCACACGTCATACGTATGCTCTATTTTCATCACACCGCGCGAGTCGTCAATGTGGGGGACAGGACAAAGGACACCAAATGGCACTTAACAGGCATGTCGGATGTACCGAGCGGCGGATGCGCATGATGGGCGGGGTGGGTGCTCTCGCCATCGCTCTCACGCTGGCCGGCTGCGGCGGCAATGGCGGTTCTTCGGTCGGCTCCTACGGCTTTCCGCAGGTGACGCAGGACGAGAAGGCCGCGATCACGGTGTGGGTGGACGCCGACCGGTCAGGCGCGGCCGACGCCTTCAAGAAGGCCAACCCCGACGTGAAGGTCAACGTCGTCACGTATGACGGCTCCGCGAACGGCTCGAACTCGTTCCGGACGAAGGTGCAGCTGTTCGACCGGGCGGGCAGCGGCTGGCCCGATGTGGTGTTCTCGACGCAGAACAACGACGCGGCGTGGGCGAGCCAGAAGAGCAACGGCAAGCAGGCGTTCGCGGCCGTGCTCAACAGCGGGCTCGTTCCGAAGAGCACTCTGGACGGCTTCACGCAGGGTTCGCTGGCGCCGTGCACGGTCGAGGGCAAGGTCTACTGCCTCCGCAACGACCTGGCGCAGGTGGCGCTCTGGTACAACAAGGACCTGCTCGACAAGTTCGGCTACAGCCTCCCCACCACCTGGGAGGAGTACCAGGCGCTCGGCGAGAAGGTGGCCAAGGAGCACCCCGGCTACATCGTCGGCGCCGTCGGAGACTCCTTCGCCCCGGAAATCTACTTCTGGGGCAGCAAGTGCCAGGCGAACGGCATCACCGGTCCCACGTCGGTCACGGTCAACACCGAGAGCACGGAGTGCAAGCGCGTCGCGTCGATGCTCGACGTTCTGATCAAGAACGGCACCGTCCCCAACCTGAGCGTCTTCACTCCGGAGTTCGTGAAGAAGTACACCGGCAAGGTGCTCCTGATGCCGGGCCCGGCCTGGTACGCGGGCGCCATCTTCAACAACCCGCAGTCGCTCAACGTCCCCGCGGGCCAGCTCGGCGTCGCGGCACCGCTGGTCTGGCAGGGTGACAGCCCCGCGACGGGCAACGTCGGGGGCGGCACCTGGTTCGTCAGCAGCCACTCGAAGAACCTCAAGGCGGCCGAGAAGTTCGTCGAGTTCGTCACGACGGCCGACGACTACCAGGTGAACCTGGCTCCCGGATACCCGGCCTACGCGTCGGCCGCGGAGAAGTGGGTCAAGAAGCAGGAGTCGAGCGGCTACTACGCCACCGACCTGCAGGCGCTGATCAAGGCCGGGTCGCAGATCTGGACCGGGTGGGGCTCCGGGGTCTTCAGCCAGGAGGCGATCTGGGCCAAGACGATCACCCCTGCGATCGCCGGCGGCAAGAACCTGGTCGATCTCCTTCCCGAGTGGGGGACCGCGATCAAGAACCAGGCCCAGGTCAACGGCTACACGGTCAAGTGACATGACGGTTACGGATGAGGCCGCCCGGTCTGCGGTGATCCCGCCCGGGCGGCCGGCCGGCCGGGGCGACGGCGGCGAGCGGAGCGCGATGAGCTACGCCTTCATCGCTCTCTACGCGGTGCTGACGGTCGCATTCGGCATCCTTCCGGCCCTCTACTCCCTCTACCTCGCGTTCACCGACGGCGACGGCGGCTTCGCGGGCATCGCCAACTTCACCAAGGTCATGAGCGACTTCCGCTTCCTGCCCGCCGTCGGGCACGTCGCGCTCTACCTGGTGATCTGGCTGGTGGCCCTGGTGGTACTGGTCTCCTTCCTGGCCATCGTGGTCCACGCGGTCCGCGTGCGCTGGCTGAGCCGGACGCTCCGGTTCGTCTTCTACCTGCCGGGCGCCCTCGCGGGCGCGTCGAGCGTGCTGCTGTGGCTGTTCGTGCTCGACCCGACCGCCAGCCCGGTCGGCGGCCTGCTGCGTCTGCTGGGTTTCTCCAGTTTCGTGCAGGTCATCGTGCCGGCGAACCTGCCCCCGGTCTTCGCCGTCATCGCGTTCTGGACCGGCGCGGGCGGCTGGATCGTCATCATGTACGGCGCGCTCAACAACATCAGCGCCGACGTGATCGAGGCCGCGCGCATCGACGGCGCCGGCACGGTGCAGATCGCCTGGCACATCCAGCTGCCGATGCTGCGCAAGTGGATCTCGTACATGGGCATCATGTCGCTCGCCGCGGGCACGCAGCTGTTCGTCGAGCCGCAACTGCTCTCGCAGGCGAGCAACGCGATCGTGCCCAACGACTACTCGCTGAACCAGCTCGCGTACCAGTACGCGTTCCAGCAGAACGATTTCAACGGAGCGGCGGCCATCTCCCTGCTGCTGCTCGTCGTCGCCCTCGCGCTGTCGGCCGTCTTCGTGACGCGCGGCGGCCTGTTCGAGAGGGGCTGAGCTCATGACGACAGTGGACGCCGGCCGCGCGATGGCGCGACGGAAAAGCGTCAGCGGCTGGAGCGGCCGGACGATCGTCGCGGTCGTGGTCGCGATCTTCGTGCTGTTCTTCGTCATCCCGATCGTCTGGCTGCTGCTGGCCACGACGAAGTCGGCGCACGGGCTCATCGTCGACAACCCGTTCCTGCCCGGGAGCATCGACAACCTGGCCGCCAACTGGGACCAGCTGTTCGGCTTCCAGGACGGCGCGGTCACCGCGTGGGTGGGCAACTCGGCGCTGTACGCCCTGGGCGCGCTCGTCATCACGCTCATCGCGAGCATTCCGGCGGGGTACGCGATGGCCCTGACGGAGTTCCGGCTGCGGCGGCCACTCCTGGTGCTGACGCTGATCGTCATGCTGATCCCGAACACCGCGCTGGTCCTGCCGATCTTCCTTGAGCTGAACGTGGTGGGGCTGATCGGCAGCCCGCTCTCGGTGATCCTCCCGATGTCGTTCTTCCCGTTCGGGGTGTACCTCACGTACATCTACTTCTCGACCAGCGTCCCGCGCGACCTGCTCGCGGCGGCGCGCCTCGACGGATGCAGCGAGCTTCAGGTGTTCACCCGGGTCGCGCTGCCGCTGGCGGCGCCGATCGTCGCGCTGGTGGCGTTCTTCAGCTTCGTGCAGAGCTGGAACAACTTCTTCCTGCCCTTCGTGATGCTGCCCTCGAGCGAGGGGTATCCGGTCCAGGTCGGCCTGACCTCCCTGCTCGCCTCCACCCCGGCGTTCAACCCGAGCTCTGCCGGCACCCTGTCCGTGCAGCTGCCCACGCTCGCGCTCGCGACCGTCATCTCGGTGCTGCCGGTGCTGATCGTCTTCCTTTTCGCACAGCGCTTCCTGGTCGCGGGCATGACGGCCGGGGGCACCAAGGAGTGAGTCGAATTCCTGTCACAAAGGAGCAATCGTGAAGGTCACCGGCTATCGCAGCCTGACCACTGCGCACGACTGGGGCCGGCTGATCGGCGACGCCAACGGCGTCATGCCCGAGCCGCGCACGGATGTGCATGTGCTGATCCTCGAGACCGACAGCGGCGTCGAGGGTGTCGGGCTCGGAGCGCACGGCGACATCGACCGCGTCTTCGGCGCCGTCGAGGGCGAGGACCCGCGGGCCGTCTCCGCGCTCTACGACCGGATGATCGACCGGGTCTTCAAGACGGGCCACTCCGGCGCGACGTTCGGCGCGATCGGTGCGATCGACATGGCGCTCTGGGACCTCAAGGCGAAGGCCGCCGGCGAGCCGCTCTGGCGCACTCTCGGCGGACGTGACCGGTTCGTTCCGGGCTACGCCTCCGGGCTGGACATCGCACTCGACGACGACGCCCTCGTACGCCTCTACGAGCGCTTCGCGGACCGGGGCTTCAGCGCCGCCAAGCTCAAGGGCGGCCGGAGTCTCGAGCACGATCTGCGCCGGCTGAAGGCGCTGCGGGATGTCCTCGCGCGCAACTCGGCCGACCCCGCCCTCATGTTCGACGCCAACGAGTCGTGGAACCGGTCCCAGGCCGTGCGCTACATCGCGGCCCTGGAGCGGTCGGTGGACCTCACCTGGGTCGAGGAGCCTGTGCGGAGATGGGACGCGGCCGGGCTCGCCGCGGTCCGGCGGGGCATCCGCGCCGGCGTGGCGACCGGAGAGAACCTCACCGGCCTCGATCAGTACCGGCCGCTCCTGGACGCCGACGCCGTCGACATCGTCCAGGTGGGCAACGTGTGGGGCATCACGCACTTCCTGCGGGTGGCCGCGGTGGCGCACAGCCGGGACCTGCCCGTGAGCCCGGTGGCTTACCACACCAACCCGGTCGCGCACGCCGCCACGGCGGTGCCCAACCACCTGGCCTTCGAGGTCCAGGACCTGTCGGCGCCCATCGGACTCCAGGTCGACCAGGAGTTCGAGGACGGCGGGATCGTCCTCGGGGACGAGCCGGGCCTGGGCATCCGGGTGGACGAGGATCACATCAACGCCGTGCGAGCCGCCGACCCGCCGGCCGCGATCGCGGGGCCGCACGTCCGCCCCCACCGGGCGGGCCTGCGCCTCGTCCCGGATTCCCACGGGGACGACCGCATCGGCGCGCCCGCGGGAGAGCGGGTGGGGTCATGAGCGAGCGGAGCGAGCGAATCAATAGGCACAGCGCGATTCGCTCATGCGACTCCGAGCCGCAAGGCGAGGAGGTGGCATGAGCGAGCGGAGCGAGCGAATCAATAGGCACAGTGCGATTCGCTCATGCGGCTCCGAGCCGCAAGGCGAGGAGGTGGCATGAGCGAGCGGAGCGAGCGAATGGACAAGCACACCGAGCGGCGCCGCGTCGAGCGTCACGCCCTCGTCGTCGGCGTCCGGCCCGAGCGCAGGGAGGAGTACCTCGAACTGCATCGCAACGTCTGGCCGCAGGTCGAGCAGACCTTGCGCGACGCCAACGTCACGAACTACTCGATCTTCATCGTCGGCGACACCCTGTTCGCCTATTACGAGTATGTCGGCGAGGATCACGCGGCCGACATGGCCCGCATCGCAGAGGACCCGGTGACGCGCGAGTGGTGGACGCACACCGACCCCTGCCAGGTGCGCATCGTCGAAGAAAGAGATCCCGGAGCGCTGTGGCAGCCGCTCGACGAGATCTGGCACCTGTCGTGACCGGCGCGATCGACGCACACGTCCATCTCTGGAACCGGGCCACCGACCCCCAGCCGTGGATCGACCCCACGACGATGGCGGCCATCGATCGCGACTTCACGCCCGGCGACCTCGAGCGGATGCTCGATTCGGCGGGCGTGGACGCCGCGGTCGTCGTGCAGGCGAGCAACAGCGCCGCCGAGACGCGGCGGCTGCTGGCGCACCCGAGCCCGCGCATCGCCGGTGTGGTCGGCTGGACCGACCTCACCGCCGACGTGGCGGCGCAACTCGACGGGCTCGACCCCGCGGCGCGCCGGAGGCTGGTGGGAATCCGTCACCTGGTCCACATCGACCCCGACCCCGACTGGCTCGCGCGGCCCGACGTGGGAAGGGCGCTCGACCAGCTGGGCGCGCGCGACCTCGGCTTCGACCTGGTCGTGCGATGGTGGCAGCTGCCGCTGGCCGCGGCCGTCGTGGCCGCGTACCCCGGTGTCCGCTTCGTCGTAGACCACCTCGGCGGGATCGCCGAGTCGGACGACGACGCCGGCTGGGAGGCCGGCCTGCGCGAGCTCGCCGGCCGGCCGAACACCTTCGCGAAGATCTCCGGGCTGGCCGGGCTCGTGAACGGCGGCGACGGAGCCCGCCTCCGCCGAGTGGTCGACGTGGCGCTCGACGCGTTCGGCCCGGAGCGGCTCATGTACGGGTCCGACTGGCCGCTGGCCGAGCTGGGGGCCGGTGCGGTCGCGTGGCGCCGCGCGGTGGACGAGCTCATCGGCGAGCTGAGCCCGGCGGAGCGGCAGTCGATCATGTCCGGCGCCGCGTCGGTCCTCTACGGGCTGGGCGGATGACGGCCTCGATCGCGGATCTGCTGAACCGAGGCCGGTCGGGGGGCGGTGTCATCGGCCTCGGCGGATCACCGCTCGGCAACTTCGCCCGGCCCGTGAGCGACGACGAGGCCGCCCGGACGGTGCGCCGGGCGTGGGATCGCGGTATCCGCTACTTCGACACGGCGCCGCACTATGGTCTCGGGCTCTCCGAACGCCGCATCGGAGCCGAATTGCGCCGCCGCCCTCGCGACGAGTTCGTCCTGTCCACCAAGGTCGGTCGCCTGATCGTGCCCAACCCCCGGCCTCGGGAATGGGACGACGACGGGTTCGCCGTTCCCGGCGACCTCACACGGCGGTGGGACTTCTCGGCGACGGGTGTCGAACGCTCGCTCCGGGAGAGCCTTACGCGTCTCGGACTCGAGTCGGTCGACATCCTGTACCTGCACGATCCCGACCAGGCGTGGAAGGGCGCGGCCCGGGAGGGGCTCGCGTCGCTGGCGCGGTTGAAGGCCGCCGGCGTCGTGAAGGCCATCGGCATCGGGACCAACTCCACCGCCGGGCTCGCCGAGATCATCGAGGAGGGGCTCGTCGATGTGATCATGCTGGCCAACCGCTATTCGCTGCTCGACCACAGCGCACTCGACTCGGTGCTCACGCCGGCCCGCCGCTTCGGTGTCGCCGTGGTCGCCGTCGGTGTCTTCGCCACCGGCCTGCTCTCCACCGCCCGGCCCGCACCCGGCTCGACGTACGAGTACCGTGCCCCCGGCGCCGACGTGCTCGGGCGCGCGGAGCGCATCGCGTCGGTCTGCGCAGATCACGGCGTCGAACTGCCCGCCGCCGCGCTGGCCTTTCCGCTGCTGCACCCCGCGGTCTGCGCGATCGCCGTCGGCATGCGCTCCCCGCAAGAGGTGGACGAGAACCTCCGGCGGTTCGAGACCGACATCCCCGAGGGGCTCTGGCACGACCTGATCGCCGAAGGCCTGATCCCGGCCGCGGCCGTGCCGACGCGCGAACCCTGACGCCCCGGGGGAGCACCCGCGGGTGGCGGGGTGAGGTATCGCCCCGCCACGTGAGGTATCCCCCCGCCCCGGTGGCGCCGGCCGCGGCGGGGCCCTCTCAGGAGCCTGCTTCCTGGCCCATCGCTCCGTGTACGCGGGGGCGGCGCCTGGCCCATGAGCCCACTATGTGGACGCGCATCGCGGCCGCGGCGCCCTGGGAGTCGCCCTGAAGGATCATTGCCTCGATCTGCCGGTGCTCGGCGAGCGACTGGAGGAGTTCCTCCCTGTTCGGGTCGCCGTTGTACTGACTCGACAGCCGTGCCTTGGCGTGGATGCCATGAATGATCGCATGACCGAGGCGATTGCCGGAGGCAAGCATGATCATTTCGTGGAAGGCCACGTCCTCCCTGCCGTAGCGCTCCGGGTCGTGCAGGGTCTCCGCGAGGACGTTCGCCTGCCTCTTCAGCGCCTCGGCCTGAGCCGGCGTGATCACGCGCGCGCACTGCGCCGCCATGTCGCATTCGAGCGCCACCCGGACGTTGACGAGGTCGTCGAGGATGGACAGGTCGCTGTCGTGCCGGATCTGCGCCTCGAGGACGAGGGGGTCCAGCAGGTTCCAGCCGATGGGCTCCAAGACCCGGGTCCCCCGGCCCGGGGTGGCCTTGACCAGGCCCTTCGCCTCCAGAAGCTTGATCGACTCGCGCACCACCGTACGGGAGACGCCGAACTCCTGGCACAACTCGGGCTCGGTCGGGAGCACGCTGTCCACGGGGTAGGCCCCCGACACGATACGGTCGACGAGATACGTGACCACGGTGTCGCCCAGGCGGCGGGGCCGTCGGTGTGCGGGCGGCTCCAGGGGGCCGCGGGAGGCGCTCGCGGTCAGACCGGGTTGAGAGAACGCGGCAGTCACTGGGCCTCCAGGAGGATCATCACAGGTGAGAGTATAACTCCTCTGCTCATATGTAATTCATATGATGAATTTGAGCGCCGCTGGACAAAGGGAGAGCCGGCCCGCCGCATGGCGGACCGGCTCAGGAGTTCCGACGTCAGATCTGCGTCAGACGCGGGTCCACTTCTGGTTGTTCTGGCCGTTGCACGTCCAGATCAGCACCTTGGTGCCGTTGGCGGTGCCGCCGCCGTTGACGTCCAGGCACTTGTTCGCACCGACGGCGGTGATGCTTCCGTCGGAGTTGAGGCGCCACTTCTGGTTGTTCTGGCCGTTGCAGTCCCAGATGATCACGCTGGTGCCGTCGGCCGTGCTGCCGCCGTTGACGTCGAGGCACTTGTTGCCGTAGACGCGCAGTTCACCGGCGCTGGTGGTGGTCCACTGCTGGTTGGGCTGGCCGTTGCAGTCCCAGATCTGCGCCTGGGCGCCGTTGGCCTGCGAGGCGCCGTTGACGTCCAGGCACCGGCCAGACCCCACACCCCGCAGCGAGCTCGTCCCACCCGCGGGCGGGGTCGGCGACGCCGACGGGGAAGCGGACGGCGAGACGGAGGGCGACGGAGAGGGCGAGGAGGTGCCCCCGTCCTGCCCGACGCCCTTGCCGTTGAAGGTCAGCGAGTCGAAGTCGAACGAGTTCGCCGTCGACCCCTTGAACACGACATAGAGGTCGCCGGTGCCACCCGGGTTGGTGACCCCCACCGACGGGAGGGAGACGTAGTTGTTCCATCCCCCGGTCGACGGCACCGAGCTGGAGGCGACGAGCGTCCCGGTCGGCGAGCCGGCGCGCAGCTCGATGGAGGCCCCGGTGCTGGACGGCGCCGACACGCGGAAGGACACCGAGTCGATCCCCGACAGGTTGACCGGCGTGTAGGAGATCCAGTCGCCGTTGGAGATGTCGCCGACGCGCCTGCCGCCCTCGGCACCGGCCTCGTCGACGACCCGGATGCCGCTGGAGCCGTTGAAGTGCTCGGCCTGCTTGTGCTTGGGCTGCAGGGTGATTCCGGCGTCGCCCTTCAGGCCGCCCTTGTCGGTGTAGGACGCGCCCAGGACGTAGTAGACGTTGGCCGCCTCGTCGTGGCCCGAGGCGGTCGTCGTGACCGTCCCGGAGCACCCGGTGAACTGGCCGGTGTCGTGGGCGTGCTGGTCGTGGCCGAGCGCGGTGAACACGTTGACCTTGGAGCAGTCGACGGTGCCGTCCTCGGGGTCGGTGACGTTGACCGTGTAGGACACCCGGTCGCCGAAGCTGATGAACCCGCCGTCCGGCGGCGCCGAGAAGACGACCTTGGGACGGGTGTTGCCGACGGCGATGGTCAGCGTGATGCTGCCCGTCTTCCCGCTCGAGTCCCGTACGGTCAGCTTGGCGGTGTAGGTGCCGTTGGCGTTGTAGGTCTTCGTCGGGTTGGCCGCGGTGGAGGTGGTGCCGTCGCCGAAGTCCCAGCTGTAGGTGATCGCGTCGCCGTCGGGGTCGGACGAGCCGGCCGAGGAGAACGCGACCGTCAGCGGCGCGGCGCCCGAGTCGGGGCTGGCGCTCGCCTTGGCGATGGGGGCGCGGTTCCCGACCACGTAGTCGATCCGGTAGATGGCGTCATCGGTGTTCGCGTGGCCGAAGCCGTTGCCCCAGTCGGCCATGTAGAGCGCGCCGTCGGGGCCGAACTTCATGTCGATCGGCGCGTGCGGGGCGATGTTCGCCACGAACGGGTTGATCTTCAGGAGGTTGCCGGAAGAGTCGAGGCGCATCTCCTTGACGAAGTTGCGGCTCCACTCGTACAGGAAGGTCGCGCCGTCGAAGTACTCGGGGAACTTGCGGTCGGACGCGCTGGTCGCGTCGTAGCGGTAGAACGGGCCGCCCATGGGGGCCGCGCCACCGCAGCAGTTGATCTCCGGGAACTCCGCCGAGGCGTGGTAGTTGTACCAGACGGTCGCGGGCTTGGCGGCCGGCAGGTTGGTCAGGCCGGTGTTGTTGGGCGAGTCGTTGACCGGCGCCGAGCAGTTGAACTTCGCCCCCGAGGTGTTGGTGGCGAAGTTGAAGTCGTTGAACGGCGTGTTGTTGCCGGTGCAGTACGGCCAGCCGTAGAAGCCGGGCTGCTTGATCAGGTTCCACTCGACCGTGCCCTCGGGGCCGCGGTTGGAGTTGGCGCTGCCCGCGTCCGGCCCGTAGTCGCCCACGGAGATCCAGCCGGTGACCTTGTCGACCGAGAAGCGGAACGCGTTGCGGAAGCCCATCGCGTAGATCTCCGGCCGCGTCTTGGCCGTACCCGGCGCGAACATGTTGCCGGACGGGATCGTGTAGGTGCCGTCGGACTCGGGGTGGATGCGCAGGATCTTGCCGCGCAGGTCGTTGGTGTTGGCCGCGGACCGCTGGGCGTCGTAGTGCTCCCGGCCCGGCCGCTCGTCGATCGGGGCGTAGCCGCTGGAGGCGTTGGGGTTGGTGTCGTCACCCGGGGCGATGTAGAGGTTGCCGCCCGGGCCGAACGTGATGTAGCCGCCGGTGTGACCCGGCTCGTCGACGTTGCGGAACGCCGGAACCTCGATGATCTTCTTCTCGCTGGACAGGTCGAGGCTGGTGCCGTTGAAGGTGAACCTGGACACCCGGTTCACCTCGCCGCCGTTGGAAGGCGAGTAGTTGATGTAGATCCACCCGTTGGTGGCGAAGTTCGGGTCGAGCGCGATCCCGATGCCGCCGTCCTCGCCGCCGTCGTACACGGACAGGGTGCCGATGACGCGCGTGCTGCCGCCGCCCGCGGGGATCAGGTTGACCTTGCCCGAGCGGGAGATGTAGAAGACCCGGCCGTCGGCCGCCACGTCCAGCTCCATCGGCTGGTCCGGCGCGCCGTCGAGGGTCACCTTCTGGAAGCGGGCCGTGATCGTGCCGCCGCAGTCGCCGGCCTCGGCGCCCGCCGCCCACTTCACCGCGCCCAGCAGGTGCTGCTTGAACAGCGGCTCCGAGTAGGAGGACGCGTTGTGGCCCATCGCGGTGGCCCACACCCGGCCGCCCTCCGGGTTGTGACACCAGGAGATCGGGTGGTCGGCGCCCATTTTGTTAGCGCCCGCGTCATAGGTGGTCTCGTCCGCGGTCACCAGCACGTGCACCGAGCCGCGCATGTTCTTGTCGAAGTTGTACCACTCCTCGGTGCGGGTCCACCGGTCCGGCAGGCCCTTCGTCGAGGGGTGGACCTTGTCGGCGACCTTGGCGGTTCCCTGCACGATCGACGAGTGCTGTGTCATGTGCGCGCCGGCCAGCACGGTCTGGTCCCACCAGGGGAACTGCGACTCGATGTTCATGTCGACGGCGTTGTGGATCGCCACGACGCCGCGGCCGCTGCGCACGTAGGCCTGCATGGCCTGACGCTGCGCGTCGTTGTCCCAGACCATGCCCGACGTCTGGAGCATGATCACCGCGTCGTAGTTGTTGAGGTTCGACGTGGTGAAGACGGCGGAGTTCTCGCTCTGGTCGAGCTGGAAGTTGTTGTCCGTCGCCAGCTGCTGGAACATCGCGATGCCGGCGGCAATGGAGTCGTGCCGGTAGGCGCCGCTCGCGGTCTTGCTGAACAGCAGCACCTTGAACTGCGGAGCGGCCGCGTGCGCGACCAGCGGCACCGCGGACAATAAGAGCCCCAACAGGGCCGCGGCCAGGGCGGGGAGCAGGCGTGATCTTCGCATGAAAAATCTCCTGGGGGGTTTACCGGGTAACGGTCGGAGTCTCGAAGGTGCGAGCCGTCTCGGCTCACGGGGAGGGTCGGGGGGTCAGGTCGAGGGTGCGGAGGAAGGCGAGGCCTTCGGTGGCGAGGGCGTCCTGGCTGGGGGCGAGGGGACGCCAGACGGATGCGGCGGTGGCGATGGTCTTGTTGTCGGCGGTGAAGGACTCGATCACGAGCGGGCCGCCGTAGTCCACGTCGCGGACGGCCGCGGCGAAGCCCGTCCAGTCGAAGTGGTCGCTGCCGGGGGCGCCGCGGTCGGTTCCGCAGACCTGGAGGTGCGCGATCCTGGCGCCCGCCAGCCGGACGGCCCGGAGAGGATCCTTCTCCTCGATGTTCATGTGGTAGGTGTCGAGGGCGAGCCCGCATTCCTCCGGGAGGGCTTCGAGCGCCTGCTCGACGGTGTTCACGACGCTGGTCTCGTATCGGTTGAGCGGTTCGACGCCGATCCGGACCCCGCGCTCGGCCGCGTAGGCGACGACGGGTTTCAGGTTCTCCCTCAGCTCGGCGTAGAGCGCGCGCCGCTCGTCCGGGCTCATCCGCCAGGCCCGGCCGACCGAGGCGTAGGCGGGTCCGCTGACCGCCGGCGCGCCCACGGTCACCGCCACGTCCACGCAGTGCCGCAGGTAGTCCTGGGTCTCCTGGACGCTCTGCCCCGAGGTGCCGACGAGCTCGCGTCCCGGTGGCATCGTGAGCACGACCGACGCGCCGAGGCCGAGCCCGTCCAGGAGGGCCGCCGCTCTGCCGGGGTCCCAGTCGCCGGGCTGCTCGACCGGCAGCTCGACCACGTCGAATCCCCATCCCGCGATCCGCGGCGCGAGGACGGCCAGGGACTCGTCGGTGAGCGGCGAGACCCAGACCCACGTGTTGACTCCGATCACGACGTGCCGCCCCACTTCTGCGGGTAGCCGGGCAGGTTCTCGCAGCCGCACAGGGCGTAGTGCAGCGGCGGCATGCCGGGCTTGAGGTAGGTGGCGAGGTTCTCCTGGGTGATCGTCGGTTGCGGAAGGTTCCAGACCTTCGGCACCTGCTCACCCTTCAGGATCTTGAGCGCCGCGATGACCGGGGTGCGCCACTGGTAGGTCGGGTAGGTCGGAGCGACGGCGGTCAGCTTCGCGTCGCTCCACTTCTTCAGGAAGTCCTGCTGGTCCTCGCCGTTGATCGGCGGCACGGGCTGGCCCGCGTCCTCGAAGGCTTCCACGGCCGCGACGGCCGTGGCCCCCGCGTCCATCCAGACTCCGTCGATCTTGCCGTAGCGCTGGATGTAGTCGCTGACGACGCTCTTGGTCTTCGCGGCATCGCCGTCGGTGAACTCGACGCCGACGACCTTGAGGTCGCTCTTGTCGAACGCGACCTTCGCCGCCGACCACCGGGTCTCCAGCACGTCCACACCGGGCAGGATGCGCAGTGCCAGGATCTTCCCGCCTGGCGGCACCTTGTCGATGAGGAACTCGGCCGCCGCGGCGCCGAAGGCGTAACCGCCGATCGGCTTGATGAAGGTGACCGGGCAGTCGGTCTGAACCCCCCGGTCGAACACGATGACCGGCACCTTCGGGCAGGCCCCGGACACCGCGGGGGTCAGCGTGGCCGTGGTGTTGGGGGAGACGATCAGCGCGTCGCAGCCCTTGCCCTGCAGCTCCGCGATGTCGGAGATCTGCTTGTCGTCCTTGCCCTCGGCGTCCAGCATGGTGAAGCGGGCGATCTCCTTGTGCAGGGCGACCTCCGCCTGCATGGTCTTCCAGCCGACCTGCCGCCAGGGGTTGTTGACGGCGGCGTTGGAGAAGCACAGGTGGTACGGCCCCGCCTTCTTGTACGTGGCGGTGTCGACGAGCTGCGGATCGATGCTCTGTTCCCACGGCTTGTCCGGCGAGCCGGTCGGCTGCGCCCGGCGCATCGCCATCTGGGCGTCGTAGTCGGCCTGCACGAAGAACTTCGACTGCGCCCCGGTGCCCTTGTCCTCGGACCCGGTGGACCCGGCCGGCGCGGCGGAGACGGAGGGCGCGGGTTTGTCGCTGGTGCACGCGGCCGCCGACAGCGTCAGCACGGCCAGCGCGGCGGAGGCGAGGAGCCGCCGCGAATATGAACGCATGGTTGTCCTTCCATCACGATGCGGCCGCGGCTCTTCTGCGTGGGAGGCTCACCGCTCCCAGCGCCACCGCGGCGATGATGATCACACCCTGTACGGCCGGCTCCACCGCCCCCGAGATGCCGTACAGGTTGAGCAGGGTGAACAGCGCCTCCAGGGTGAAGGCGCCCGCCATTGCGGCGACCACGGAGCCGCGGCCGCCCCCGAGGGCCACGCCGCCGAGCACGACAGCCGTGATTGCCTGGAACTCCAGGCCCTGGCCGACCTGCGCGGACACCCCGGCGAAGCCACCGAGCAGAATCGCGGCGACCGCCGCGGACAGCCCGGAGATCATGAACGCCACCGTCCGCACCCGGGCGACCCGGACACCGGACAGAGCGGCGGCCCGGTCGTTGTCGCCGGCCGCTATCAGCGTGTGGCCGAAGCCGGCACGCATCGCGCAGATCGCGGCGGCCGCCACCGCGACGAGGATGAAGACCGACCAGGGCACCGGGCCCAGGCTTCCCCGGCCCAGCTCGCGGAACTGCGGGGACAGGGCGCCCCTGGGCGCGCCGCCCGTCCAGAGGAAGATCGCTCCCGAGAGGATCAGCAGCATGCCGAGCGTCGTGATGAACGACGGGACCCGGAGCAGGGTGATGACGGTCCCGTTGACCAGCCCGGTGAGCAGTCCGAGGACGATCAGCAGGGCCAGCACGGGCCAGGTCGCCGCCGCGGAGCCGTCGATGAGCCGGGCGGCGATCACCACCTCGGCGGTGACGAGGGAGCCGACCGACAGGTCGAACTCGCCGGACACGATGACGAAGTACTGCCCGGCCGCGAGGATCACCAGTGGCGCGGCCCGCTTGACGAAGGCGAGGAATGCGGGCGGCTCCAGGAAGTACGGGTTGACGATCGCGATCGCGACCAGCAGCCCGGCCAGCACCACGAAGATCGGTAGCGCGCGTCTCATGCGGTCCGCCTCCTGCGGGCGTAGATCGCCAGGGCGGCCACCAGGACCACGCCCCGCACGACGTCCTTGGCGAAGGAGTTGACCTCCAGCTGGTTGAAGATGCTGTCGAGGACGGCCAGGAGCAGAACTCCGCCGACGGTCCCGGCGACCCCGCCGCGGCCTCCGGCCAGGGCGGTCCCGCCGAGCACGACCGCCGCGATCGACTCCAGGTCGTACCCGCCGTCGGTCCCGACCGTCGGCGCGCCGGCCCCGAGCCGGGAGGCGAGCAGCAACCCGGCGATCCCGGCGCAGACCGAGCAGAGCACGTGGGCGGCGACCACGACCCGCTCGGTGCGCACTCCCGACAGCCGCGCGACCTCGGCGTCCCCGCCCACGGCGTAGATCCGGTAGCCCAGCCGCGTCCGGCTGAGCAGGAGCCACGCGGACGCCGCCACCGCGGCCCACAGCAGCGCCGACACCGGAAGCGGCCCGATGCGGTCGTACCCGAGGTGCTGGAAGGACTCGGGCACACTGCCCGCCGGCCCGTCGTACCGCTCGTCCAGCGCGCCTCTGATGATCAGCGCGACCCCGAGCGTGGCGATGAAGGCGTGCACCCGGAGCCTGGTGACGATCAGGCCGTTCACCAGGCCGACTGTCGCGCTCACCGCCAGCACCGCGGCCACCGCGGCGGGTACGCCTCCGTCGGCGCCCGCCATGATCTCGGCCGCGACCAGCGAGGTCAGGCTGATCAGGTAGGCCACCGAGAGATCCAGGCTCCCGGCCAGGATCACCAGGGTCTGACCGACCGCGACGATGCCCAGCGCCGCCGATCGCTGCTGGATCCCGACGATGTTCTCCTGGCTGAGGAACCGCCCGCCGTCCAGGGCGAACAGCAGCCAGCCCAGCACGATGAGCAGAGCCAGCGCCACGTAGACGGCACGCGCGGGCCGGTCGGCCGTCAGCCGCCGCAGGAACGAGCCCTCGGCCGCGACGCGCCGGAGCTTCAGTTGCTGAGTCACGACGCGGCCGCCAGGTGCATCACGGACTCCTCGGTGACGCCGGCGGGCAGCTCTCCCGCTATGCGCCCGTCCCGCAGCACGAGGATGCGATCGCTCATGCCGATGAGCTCGGGGAGCTCGGAGGAGATCATCAGGATGGCCGTGCCGTCACGGGCGAGTTCGCGCATCAGCTCGTGGATGGCGGCCTTGGCGCCGACGTCGACGCCGCGGGTGGGTTCGTCGAACAGCAGGACGCGCGGCGCGACCGTCATCCACTTGGCCAGCACGACCTTCTGCTGGTTGCCCCCGGACAGCAGCCGGACCTCCTGGGTGGGCCGGGGCGGGGTGAGCCGCACGCGCTCGAGCAGCCGCTCGATCCCGGGCCGGCGCCTCCCGGCGGCCCGGGCGACGAGCAGGGCGTTGTCACGCACGTGCTGGTTCAGCAGGAGCCCTTCGGCCTTGCGGTCCTCGGTGACCAGGCCGATGCCCGCCGCGATGCCCTCGCGGACCGAGCGGGGCCGGCAGGGCGTCATCTCGCCGCTGGTGAAGGGCTCCGCGCCGAACAGCGCCTTGGCCAGCTCGGTGCGGCCCGAGCCCTGCAGCCCGGCCACCCCGACGATCTCCCCGGCGCGCAGGTCGAGGTCGATGCCGTGCAGGCGGGCGTTGCCCCCGCCGCGCACGCTCAGCATCACCTCTCCGGGCGGCTCCGCCGCCCGGGGCGGGTAGTAGGAGTCCAGCTCCCGGCCGACCATCAGGCGGACCAGGGTCGCGGTGTCCAGGCTCGAGGCCTCCGCGGTGGTGACCCGGGCACCGTCCTTGAGCACGGTGATCCGGTCGGCGAGTTCGAAGATCTCGGGGAGCCGGTGGGAGATGTACAGAACCGCGATGCCGCGCCCGGTGAGCCGCCGCACCAGGGTGTAGAGCAGCTCCACCTCGTGGTCGGCCAGCGCGGCGGTCGGCTCGTCCATCACCACGATCCGGGCGTTCAGCGACAGCGCCTTGGCGATCTCGACGACCTGCTGCTGCGCCACCGAGAGCCGCCGGACGAGATCGCGCGGCCCGAACGACTCCTCGCCGAGCGAGCTCAGCAGCTCACCGGTCGCCGACTCCATCGCCGCCCGGTCGACCAGCCCCCGCCGTACGGGTTCCCGGCCGAGGAAGACGTTCTCGGAAACCGTCCGCTCCGGCAGCAGGGTGAGCTCCTGGTAGATGATCGCCACCCCGGCCCGCTGCGCCTCGATCGGATGCCCGAACGCCACGCTGCGGCCGTCGATCTCGATCGTCCCCTTGTCCGGAGTGTGCACCCCCGCGAGGATCTTCATGAGCGTCGACTTGCCGGCGCCGTTCTCTCCCACCACCGCGTGGACCTCGCCCGCGGACGCCTCCAGGTCGACCCCGTCCAGGACCCGGACGCCCAGGAAGCTCTTGCCGATGCCGGTCATCTTCAGCACGCGGCCCGCCTGTCGAGACGTGACGCCAGGCCGGCCGGGACGAGTCTCCGCGCCGTACGGGGTGATGACTCATGCACGGGGATCTCCTAAGGGGGTGGAAGTCGTGCCGGGCCCGGCGTGCGGTTCACCGGGCCGGTCGCCGGGGAGGAGGGCCCGGCGGCCGGCCGACGCGCGTTCCGCTCCGGTGGACGGGTGTGACTCGAGCGGAGGCTCAACCTGGTCCGGCGGGAGCGGTCGAAGCGATTCGGGAAGAAAATAGGTCTACCAAACTTCTGATGTCAAGCATGCTTATTTACTTGCTTGAGGAGACTTCTTCTCTCACGCTCGGACATAGTTTCGCCACCTTCCTGCGGAAGTCGCCCTCTCACAGGAAAATGACCGTGCCGTAGCGTCCAATGCCCCTTGAGTGCACGAGGAGTGGAGGCCTTGTATCCAGAGGCTTGGAGCAAATGAGTATGAAACTTTCACACTCATCTCAAGGAAGTCCCGGGCTTCTTGTCATACATGTGGGCCCTCTCCCCAAGGGCAGAGAGCCACATACTTCTGACGTGGGGAAAGGGACTTTCGCCGCAATTTGGCGAAAAACCTCCGAATCAGCGCGCCATCCGTACGAAGAAAAAACCGGCGCGGCCCCCGATCAGGGCCGCGCCGGACGTCATGCCGGGTGCGGCGAGGCGGAGTGGGGCCCCGGAGTCCCCCGCCGCTCCCGGGTGGGACGGATCACCTCAGACACGAGTCCACTTCTGGTTGTTCTGGCCGTTACAGGTATAGATCTGCGCCTTCGTGCCGTTGGCGGTGCCGCTGACGCTGAGGCACTTGTTCGCGCCCACAGCGGTGATGCTGCCGTCCGAGTTGAAGCGCCACTTCTGGTTGTTCTGCCCGTTGCAGTCCCAGATGATCACGCTCGTGCCGTCCGCGGTGCCGGCGCCGTTCACGTCCAGGCACTTGTTGCCGTACACCCGCAACTCACTCGCACTGGTGGACGTCCACTTCTGGTTGTTCTGCCCGTTGCAGTCCCAGATCTGCGCCTGGGCGCCGTTGTTCTGGGATGCGCCGTTGACGTCCAGGCACCGGCCCGACGCCACACCCCGCAGCGCGGTCGTACCACCCGCGGGCGGCGACGGCGACGCGGAAGGGGACGGCGACGGCGAGGGGGAGGGGGACGGGGAGGTCGATGGGCCGCTCAGTTCCTTGACCCGGATGTTCCGGAACGACACCACATCGCCGGACCCGTGGTTCTGGATGCCGATGTACCCCTGTTGCAGGGATCGGGCCGGGTCCGTGTTCGTGAAATCATTGATCTTCGTGCCGTTGAGGAACACCTGCAGCCGCTCTCCCTGGACGAGCAGTTCGTAGGTGTTCCACTGACCCGGCGGGTTCAGCGCCGCGTCACGTGCGGCGAGGTCGGCCGACTGGAAGCCGTAGATCGCCCCGGTCGTCTTGTCCGCGGTGTCGGTGGCGTCGATCTGGACCTCGTACCCGGTGTCGAGGGCCGTCTGGGGGTCGCTGGTGGCCGGGAACCCGACGACCACGCCGGAGTTGGAGTCGCCGGTCAGCTTCCAGTCGAGCTTGAGGGAGTAGGAGCCGAACTCCTTGGCGTTGTACCACAGCATCCCCATGCCGCCCTGGGAGGTCAGCGTGGCGTCGCTGTTGGCGAACGAGCCGGGCCCGGCCTGCGTCCAGCCGGTGGTCGACCCGTTGTACAGGGTCGTGTAGCCGGTCTCGGGACGGCAGTCGGCGTTCGTGGCCTTGGCCGCGTAGCGGATGCCGCCGAGCAGCAGGGTGCGGAAGTTGGAGTCGGCGTACGACTCCTGGGTGTGCCCGAGACCGGTGTAGAACGACCGGCCGGACGCCTGCGGGTGGCACCAGGTGATCGGGTGGTCGCCCATGTTCCCGCCGCTGTAGCTGCTCTCGTTCAGGCTCTGCAGCACGTGCACGTTGGCGCGCGGGTTGGTGCGGTAGTTGTACCACTCGTCGGTGCGTGTCCAGGTCTGGCCGAGATGGGCCGTGGCCGCGTGCGCCCGGTCCTCGTTCCGTACGGTCGCCTGCTGGATGGCCGGGTGGTTGTTGAACCAGGCCCCCATCAGCTGCCCATAGTAGGGCCAGTCGTACTCGGTGTCGGCGGCCGAATGCACCCCCACGTAGCCGCCTCCGCCGTCGATGTACGACTGGAAGGCGGTCTGCTGGGAGGCGTTCAGCACGTCGCCGGTGGTGCTGAGGAACACCACGGCCTTGTACTGCGCGAGGTTGCCCGAGGTGAACGCGTTCGCGTCCTCCGTGGCGTCCACGGCGAAGTCGTTGGCGGCGCCCAGTTCCCGGATGGCCTGGATGCCGGCGGGAATGGAGTCGTGCCGGAACGCGGCCGTCTTGGAGAAGACCAGCACCTTGAAGGCGGCGGCGTGGGCGGGGATGGTGGGGATCACTGTCGCGGCGGCGGCGGTGAGCGCCACCGCGGTCACCGACAGGCGTCGCAGCACGGATGTCTTCCGGTCGCTCCCCGCGATGCGCCCGAGCGCGGCGGGGGTCAGATGTCGCAGCATGGGTGTCCTTCCGTCGCGGCCCGGCGCGGCCCCTTTCGACGATGAAAGCTGGGCCGCGCCGGGCGCATCAATGGGTTGATCGGCGTGTGGCCGGGCGGTGTGCCGGGTGGCTCAGACGCGGGTCCACTTCTGGTTGTTCTGGCCGTTGCACGTCCAGATCAGCACCTTGGTGCCGTTGGCGGTGCCGCCGCCGTTGACGTCCAGGCACTTGTTCGCGCCGACGGCGGTGATGCTTCCGTCGGAGTTGAGGCGCCACTTCTGGTTGTTCTGGCCGTTGCAGTCCCAGATGATCACGCTGGTGCCGTCGGCCGTGCTGCCGCCGTTGACGTCGAGGCACTTGTTGCCGTAGACGCGCAGTTCACCGGCGCTGGTGGTGGTCCACTGCTGGTTGGGCTGGCCGTTGCAGTCCCAGATCTGCGCCTGGGCGCCGTTGGCCTGCGAGGCGCCGTTGACGTCCAGGCACCGCCCCGACGCCACACCCTTCAGCGCACTCGTGCTCGCCGAGGGCGACGGAGAAGGAGACGGGGAGGCTGATGGAGAGGGCGACGGGGAGGGGGACGGGGAGGACGACGTGCCGGTGTCGAAGGTGAAGGCGTCCAGATCGAACAGGTAGCCCTGTCCTGTCGCTCCGCGGAAGACCAGGTACAGCGTCGTCGTGCCGGACGGCACGCCGCTGAGGTTCGCCGACACGTCGGTGAAGGTCTCCCAGCCGCCGGTGGCCGCCACGTTCACCGTACCCAGCAGCGTGCCGGTCGCGGAGCCCGCCCGCACCTCCAGCCGGCCGCCCACGCCACCGGACGACACCCGCGCGGTGATGCGCGTGGCGTTGCCGACGTTGTAGGGCTGGAAGGAGATCCAGTCGCCGTCGTCGGTGAAGCCGACGGTCTTGCCGCCCTCGGCGGTGGTGTGGTCGGCCGTCTGCACGCCCTGCTGGGCGCCGAAGTGCTCGGCCTGGCGGTGCCGCGGCTGCAGCGTCCGGACGACGGTGGTGGTGAGACCGCCCTTGTCGGTGTAGGACGCCTGCAGCACCCCGTAGATGTTGGCCGCCGAGTCGTGCTCACCGTCGACCGGCACCGCGATCGACCCGGAACACCCGGACTTGGAGGTGATCTGATGGGCGTGGCTGTCGTGCCCGAGGAAGTAGGTGACGGTCACCGTCGAGCAGTCGATGGTGCCGTCCTCGGGGTCGGACACGGCGACCTGGAAGGGCACCGTGTCTCCGAAGGAGAACAACTGCCCCTCCACCGGCGAGGTGAGCGTGACCGACGGCGCGGTGTTGCCCACGTTCACGGTCACACTCGCCGTGCCGGTCAGCCCCTGCGGGTCACGGACGGTAAGGGTGGCGGTGTAGGTGCCGTCCGTGGTGTAGGTCTTGCTCGGGTTGGCCGCCGTGGAGGTTGTGCCGTCGCCGAAGTTCCACGAGTACGTCAGCGCACCGCCCTCGGGGTCGGAACTGCCCGCGGAGGAGAAGCTCACGGTCAGCGGAGCCGGTCCCGAGGTCTTGTCGGCGGAGGCCTTGGCGATCGGATTGCGGTTGGCCTTGCCGATGTACTCGATCCGATACAACGCCTGGTTGTTGCTTCCGGTGCCGTAGTCGAGCACGTAGAGGGCGCCGTCGGGACCGAAGGCCATGTCCATCACCTGGGTGCCGCTCCAGGGGAAGGCGGAGATCTCGCCGTAGGCGCCGTCCGACTTGACCTCGATCGCCTTGATCCAGCGGCGGCCGTACTCACCGGCGAAGAACCGCCCGTCGAGCGCCTGCGGGAACTTGACGGCGGAGTTCAGGTTCGGGTCGTAGCGGTAGACCGGGCCGCCCATCGGCGACTCCGACCCGGAGCCGAACTCCGGCGGCGAACCGGCGTCCCCTCCGTACCTGATCCAGGCCGGCTTGGCCGCCGGCAGCGTGGTCAGCCCGGTGTTGCGGAAGGAGTTGTTGGTCGGCCCTCCCGTGCAGTTGTACTTCGGGCCGGTGCTGTTGGTGGCGAAGTTCCACTCGTTGTAGGTCTCGTTCGTGCTGTTGGACCCGGTGCAGTACGGCCACCCGTAGTTCCCGGCGCTGGTGATCCGGTTGAACTCCACCTGCCCCTGCGGCCCCCGGTTGGAGTTGGTCGACCCCGCGTCCGGCCCGTAGTCGCCCAGATAGACGACGCCGGTGGCCTTGTCCACGCTCATCCGGAACGGGTTGCGCAGGCCCATCGCGTAGATCTCCGGCCGCGTCTTCGCCGTCCCCGGGGGGAAAAGGTTCCCGCTGGGGATCGTGTAGGTGCCGTCCGGCTGCGGCTTGATCCGCAGCAGCTTGCCGCGCAGGTCGTTGGTGTTGGCCGCCGTGCGCTGCACGTCGTACTGGGGGTTGCGGTCGGTGCGCTCGTCCAGCGGCGAATACCCGGCCGACTCGAACGGGTTGCTGTCGTCGCCGGTGGTCAGATACAGGTTGCCGGCGGCGTCGAAGTCGATGTCGCCGCCCACATGGCAGCACATCCCCCGGTCGTTCGGCACCTCCAGCACGACCTTCTCACTGCTCATGTCGAGCGTGTCGTCGGACTTCAGTGTGAAGCGGGATAGGTTCAGGTGCCCCTTCCACTGGTCGAACTGCGACTGGGTGCCGTTGCTGGGCGCGTCACCGGTCGGCGTGCTGAGCCGTGGCGAGTAGTAGAGCCAGACGTAGCGGTTCGACGCGAAGTTCGGGTCGACCGCCACACCTTGAAGGCCCTCCTCGTCGTGGGTGTAGACGTTGAGCTTGCCGGCCACCTTCGTGTTGCCGTTGGCATCGGTGACGCGCAGCGTGCCGTCACGGGCCGTGTGGAGGACCGACCGGTTGGGCATCACGGCCAGCGACATCGCCTCACCCAGCTCCGAGCCGCCCGACGCGAGCGACACCTGCTGGTAGTCGGACGCCGGGATGGTCAGCGCGTTCGCCGGAGCGGAGGTGAGCGCCAAGGCTCCGGAAGTGATCAGCGCCATCGTGGTCAGCGTTGTGAGCCACGGACGTCGGGACATCGGTTTCCTTCCTGACAGTCAAGATCAGTTAGGGCAGAGCGCGCGCCGCCGCGCCGTTGCCGGAGTTGTGCTTCGTGCTCAGAGGGGTGCCGCCTCTGGTTCCCTCATCGGGTCGGACGACGAGGACGCCGTCAGACGCGGGTCCATTTCTGGTTGGTGCCGCCGTGGCAGGTCCAGATCTGGGTCTTGGTGCCGTTGACGGTGCCGCCGCCGTTGACGTCCAGGCACTTGTTCGCGCCGACGGCGGTGATGGTGCCGTCGGTGTTGAGGCGCCATTTCTGGTTGTTCTGGCCGTTGCAGTCCCAGATGATCACGCTGGTGCCGTCGGCGGTGCTGCCGCCGTTGACGTCGAGGCACTTGTTGCCGTAGACGCGCAGTTCACCGGCGCTGGTGGTGGTCCACTGCTGGTTGGGCTGGCCGTTGCAGTCCCAGATCTGCGCCTGCGCCCCGTTGGCCTGCGAGGCGCCGTTGACGTCCAGGCACCGCCCCGACGCCACACCCTTCAGCGCACTCGTCGCGGGCGGAGGACCTGTCGGAGTCGAGCTGGGAGTCGCCGTCGGGCTGGCCGTCGGGCCGCCTCCGGGCGGGCCGAGCGGGCAGCTTGCCATGTACTTGGAGATGCCGTTCGCGTTGGACAGCGTCGGGCACAGGAACGGCGCGTAACGGGTGTCCTTGTCGATGAACAGCTTCAGCCAGACCATCATGGTGCGGGCGAAGGCACCGGAGTTGCCCCCGCCGCCACCGGCGGGGAAGCCGTGGCCCTCGTTGGCGATCTCGACGTACGCGCGCTCGACGTCGGCGGGAATCGTGGCGTAGGCGTTCTGGGCGTACTGCGGGGTCACCGTTCCGTCTGCCTGGCCGGCGAAGATGATCGTGGGGCTCTTGATGCCCGACAGACTGCCGTTGGGCACGTACGGCGCCTGTCCGACCGCGGTCAGGAGCGAGGGCCGCTGGGTGGCCGCGAGGAGTGCGCCTCCGCCGCCCATGGAGTGTCCGCCCACCGCCAGCCGGTCGCGGTCGACCCGGTCACGCACCGGGCTGTTGTCGACCAGGTAGTCCAGGGCGGCGAGCAACTGCGTGGCCCGGGCGTCGGCGTAGTCGTTGAGAGTGTTGGTCTCGATCCCGATCACGACGAAGCCGAACGAGGCGAGTCTCGGGCCCTGCCAGGCGTAGTAGCTCCAGGCGGTGCCGAAGCCGGGGGCGATCGCGATGGCGCCGAAAGTGCCCTGGCTGGTGTCGGTCGGGTAGTAGATGACCCCGCCGCCGAATCCGTTGCCCCTGGGGACGGTCACCTGGGCGGTGGCGAAAGGACCGCGGTCCGCGGCGATGCTCGCCGCGGTGGGGGAGGGCCCGCGCTCGTAGGGGTTGCCCGCCGCGGATGCGGCGGACGATCCTGCCGCCAGGCCGGCGATCACCAGGAGGGCGGCCACGATCCCGGCGAGGATTCGGGTGCGCGGGCGTGGCGGTCTCATGGGGTGCGCGTGGACGGCTCGGTGTGGAGCCGTCCCCGGGGCTTCCTGTGAATGCACTGCCTGCTCCTGGGGGGGAGGGGGTCGTGGCGGG
>NZ_VIRJ01000057.1:0-28862 GCF_006874435.1 Microbispora sp. KK1-11
TCGCCTCGACGAGCATGAGGTACTTGTTCTGGCCCTGGAGCTTGTAGACCTCGACCGCCTCGAACAGGTTGTTGGTCGAGTCGCTCATGATCTGGGTGTAGTTGGAGCCGAAGCTGCCGGGGAAGTTGCCGATGGGCATGCTCTGCCGGTAGATCTTGCCGTTGTCCCCGGCGAAGAACAGGTACATGTTCTGGCCGTCACCGATGAGCGTCTGGTCGATGGGGCCGGTGCCCGAGCCGGAGATGCTCGCGGTGGACAGGGTCTGCTGCGCCGACCAGCCGTTGGGGTTGGTCGGGTCGCTGGAGGTGCGGTAGGAGAAGGCGGTCCCGCCCCACTGGTAGGTGAGCACCCAGATGTTCTTGGGGGCGAAGTAGAACAGCGTGGGCGCGACCGTGGAGGAGTTCATCTTGGTCTGGGTGGCCGAGGCCATGTCCGACCAGTTCGTGAACGGGCTGAAGGCCATCGAACCCCAGGTCGACCCGGTGTCGTGCGTGGTGGCGTAGACGATGTGCTTGCCGTTGTAGGTGACGTTGGTGAAGTCCTTGAGCGAGACCCACCCGGACTTCGGCGTCGCCAGCGCGCCCGTCGAGGTCCAGCGGTAGCTCGACGGAAGAGCGCACGTGCCGGTCGGAGACGGAGAGGGGGACGGAGACGGAGACGCGGACGGAGACGCGGACGGAGACGCGGACGGAGAACGCGTCGGCGACTGCGTGGGGGAGGGGCTGGGCGAGCCCGGGCTGCCGGTGCAGGCCACACCGTTCAGGGAGAACGAGGTGGGCACCTGGGCGGAGCCGTTCGAGGATCCGTTGAATCCGAAGTTCGTGCTGCCGCCGCTGGGGATGCTGCCGTTGTAGGAGACGTTGGTGGCGGTCACCGACGAGCCGGACTGGGTCTGAGTGGCGTTCCAGATCTGGGTGATCTGCTCGCCGGCGCCGAAGGACCAGGTCAGCCGCCAGCCGTCGACCGCGTCACCGAGGTTGTTGATGGTGACGCTGGCGTTGAAGCCGCCCGGCCAGCTCGAACTGATGGCGTAGTCGACCCGGCAGGCGACGGCGGCCTGGGCGGGCTGTGTGATCACCAGGCCGCCGACGCCGGCCAGCAGGACCGGGATGGAGCCGATCACGAGGCCGCGGCGCGAGCGCCGCCGGGACGGCGGCGCGGTCGTGACGGCGGAAGGACGCGGTGACCGCGCTCTCCAGGGCAGACGCATCTGTGTTCTCCTCATCATCATGTCCGACCGCGGTCAGGAGCCGGTGCGGGTAGCGGCCGGGGTGGGCACGGTGCCGTTCGCGGTGAACCCGAAGGTCGTGGAGCCGCCGACGGCGATGGAGCCGTTGCAGGAAAAGCGGACGCGCGGGGGTCACTCCGCGCGATCGACGCCGCGTCCCGTGATCAGGGAACGCACACCACCAGGGCGTCGCGAACGGCGGTCCTCACCGCGCGCCACCAGATGGCAGGAGGAAGCCGCCTCGAGGACACAGTTTGGGAAACCGTGCCGAAATGTGTCAAGGCTCTTAAGAAACTTTCAGAGTGCCGCTCTCGCGGTCACGGACGGCGACCCCTGATAACGCCTGATGAGCCGCATGCCCGTCCGCCGGCCCTTCGTGGGCGCGAGCTCCCGTTCTTGACATCGTCTCTTCGTCTCGTATTTGCTCCGACCTGCCACCACAGCCATGCGACAGAGAAGGAACCGCGGCAGGGAAAAAATTGTTAGCGTTAACAGCCGACCTGTGGCCACCATCCGGGAGGCCATGGTGTGGGGCGGTCCGGCGGACAGACACCACGTCCCTGGAGCCGCCTCTCTCGGAGAGTCACCGATGAGGAGGTTCACGGCGGCAAGGACGAATGCCCCGGCCGGTCGCCTTCGTCGTGTCATCACCGGCGCAGCCGCAGGCCGTCCGACGCCCGCGCGGATATGTCATGTCACCGATGACCCCGGGACTCACGCCGGCGGCGTACGTCGCCGGGTGCGTCATGGGCGCTGAGTTCGGCAGCGACTCGTTCCCACTGCTTGTGAAGCGGCTGCTTGTGTGAGCGGGGTGCCGTGCGGTGCCTGGGGGGATGGTCGCGGCGTCGAGCGCGGGGGACGGTCGCGGTGAGCCGCGCGGTGGATTCCTCCGAGGGACGCAGACGTACGCCTCGGCCCTGAAGAGGCCGTCGCCCCGTCGCGAGCGGCGGGGCGTGTCGAGAGAAGCCGCTGCCCGGACCGGGGTGGTCCGGGCAGCGACCCGTACGGCTCAGCCGGGATAGGGGCGGTTGAACCGAGGCGGGGTGAACGGGACATATCGAGGGGCGAGGTCGGCAGCCGGCGCCGCCGCACGGGCATTCATCGCCGGGGCGGACGTCGCGGGCCAGTGACCGCTCCGCAGCCGGTCGAGCATCGTCATCAGCGCCGCCTCCTGCTCCGCTGGTGAGAAGTCGCAGTGGCCGGCGGTTTCGGTGTAGGTCTGGCGCAGCAGGGAGTTCGCTCCCGCCCGCCGCACATTCTCCCCGTACGACTGCTGCTGGGCGACGGTGGAGATCTGGTCACCGGTGCCGGACACGGTCAGCACGGGGATCCGCAGGTCGCCGTCCAGGACGATGCCGCGCGAAAAGCGCTTGACGGCGTCCGGGTCCGCCGCGATGCGGGGCGCGGCGGCCAGGCTCTTCAAGTCGGCCGTGAGGTCCAGACCCGCAGCCTTGTACAGGTCGCGGACGGCACGCCGGAGGGCGGGATCGGCGAGACGCAACTGCTTCTCGTAGTCGACGCCGGTGTTCCAGGACGGGTTCCCGCCGACCACCTCCATGATCTGGCGCCGGCTGCTCATGGCCTGCCCGATGTAGGGCAGGGGCCCACCGGCGAGCGCGAGGTAGGCGCCCTGCTGCAGCGCGGCGGCGTCCCCGCTGTCCGGAGGCGGCGGCACGGACCCGTCGGGGTTCCGTCCCCAGGCCGGCAACTGGCCGATGGCGGCGGCCAGCGCGATCCGGGCCCGCCCCTCGGGGGTCTGCTGCGCCGCGACGAGGGCGTCGATCCATGCCTTCCGGGCCGATTCGACGTCCTCCGGGATGTCGACGACCGGCAGCCCCGGCGCGACCAGGCGCTCGAGCACGAAGACCGTGTCGAGCTTCTGATTCCACTGGCCGACGGACCCGCCGAGGCCGCCGCACATCGGGACGGCGGCGTCGAAGGTGCCGGGGTGGACTTGGGCGACGCCGGCGGAGACGAAACCGCCCATCGAGGTTCCGGAATCGATGGCGTAGCGTGCCCGGCCGTAGGCGTCCTCGAAGCGGGCCAGCGCCTCGGCCTGGTTGTCGATGGCGGACCGGATGTCCCAGCCGGTGATCGCCCGGCTCGTCCCGCCGCGGGCCACGCCGTCGGCCAGCAGTCGCGCGGTCAGGGGCTCGTTCCGTCCCGAGCCCGCGAAGTCGAGGGCGACCACCACGGTGCCGTTCCAGTGGGCCGGGACGACGAACTCGTACGGCGTGCCGTCGTCGAGGGTGCCGCTGACGCAGGTGGGGTGGGCGGGAGAGTCCGGCAGGCAGGGGGTGCCGCCGGGAGGCCTGGCGGAGGCCGCGGCGGCGGTTCCGCTTCCGACGACGGTCGCCAGCGCGACGGCCAGGCACGCGGTCGTCTTACGACGGATCACAGCGACAGCCCCTTCGACTCGACCTTCCACCCGTCCTCGCCGCACAGCCCGCAGGTGGGACCGACGAAGCGCGCCCCGGCGGCGCGGTCGCCGCGCAGGACGTAGTCGAACCAGTCCGCGGCCACCTGCCAGCCCTTGGTGGCCTCGAGACCCGCAATCAAGCCGGTGTGGCCGGCCGCCGTGTCGCCGACCAGGGCGGCGGGGACGTCGAGCAGGGCGTAGTTGTCGATGCTGTTCTGGTAGGCGACGTCGTCAGGGCCGCCGTTGACCAGCAGCGTCGGCGTGTGCAGGTCGGCGAGACGGTCACGCCCGTAGCCGCCGAAGGCCGGCTCCGCGAAATACCCGGTGTTGAACCCGGCGACCGCGTCGATCATGGGGTCGGTCCCGGCGGCGAGGGCCTCGACGCCGCCGCAGCTGTGGCCGAGCACGCCGACCCGCGTCGTGTCCACCCGCCCGTCGAACTGCTTGCGGGCCTGCTTCGACTCGGTGGCCCAATGGGCGGCCGCGAGGAGCGCCTCGGGGTGCGCGATCGTGTTCTCGGGGGTGTTGGGGACGGCGAACTCGTCCATCGCGCCGTTGGCCACGACGATGTATCCCTGGGAGGCCAGGCCGGTGAGGAACGTGATCCCTTCCAGGTTGCTCGTCGCGCAGGCGCCGTTGCCGTAGACGATCACGGGCAGGCTGCCCTTCCGCAGGGCCTTGAGATCGGCCGGGCGGTAGACGGTGTGTCCGGGCAACCCCTCGGCCGCCTCCCGGACCGTGGGCAGTATGGCCCGCGTCGAGGCGCCGGTCGTGGAGGGCTTCGGCGATGGCGGATTCTGGGCGGACGCCGCTGTCGTGGAGCCGGCGATGACGACCGCTCCCACGGTCGCCGCCAGCAGGGTCCGCGCGGTCATGGAGCGGGCAAGCATGTTGCGTTTCCTCCACGGTCATGGACGGGCAGGGGGTGTTGGCTCGGGGCCGACGAGGTCCGCGAGTGGCCGGCGGGGCGCCTGGCAGCTGTTGTGAGGCACATTGCCGTCTCCAACGGAGACGATCGTTCAGCTTTCTGTCACCAATGTCAATCCCCGATAGTCGCCCTGATCAGGTGGCGGAGCGACCGGGACGTACGCCGGGCGCGGCGCAGGCACGTCGGGCGCCCCGGTGCACGGCTGACCCTGCCGCCCGAGGTGAAAGCGCCGCCCGGCGGCCGCGGCAGGTGGCCGGAGGCGTCCGAGCCGCCCCCCGTGGTGGGGTTGACGTGCCCGGTTCACGACCTGAAGAACGACATCCGCGTCCACGACGGCATCGGTAAACGTCATCGGAACGCACCGGAGTGCGCGCCCCTTCGACCCCCGGGTCGAGGGCCGCACCTGAGGCGCGGGCGTACGCCGACGGCTGGTGCTCGCGTCCGGCGGCTGCGGAGGCGGGCTCAGCGGCGGGGGACGAGGCGCAGCGGTGCCGACCTGGGCCCGAATTCCAGCCAGTTGAACATCTCCACCTCGCCGTCCGGTTCGACGCGGGTGGTGCCGCCGAGCAACTCGCCCAGCGCGGCCGTCATCTCCAGCCGGGCCATCGCCGCGCCGGGGCACCGGTGCGCACCTCGGCCGAACGCGAGGTGCCGGTTGGGCCGCCGCTCCAGGTCGAGCCGGTCGGCGTCGTCGAACACCGCCTCGTCCCTGTTCGCCGAGGGGAAGATCATGGCGATCGCCTCGCCGGCCCGCACCGTGCGGCCGCCGAGATCGACGTCCCGGGTGGCGGTCCGGGCGAACACCCGATAGGGGGCGTACAGCCGCAGCAGCTCTTCGACCGTCGCCGGGAGCAGCCCGGGGTCGGCGCGCAGCCGGTCCTGGAGGTCGGGGTCGCGGGACAGATGTACGGCGGCGCTGCCCAGCACGGCGTGCGGCGCCCCGATGCCGGCCACGATGGTCTGCCGGACGGTGGCCACGACCAGGTCGTACGGGATCGGCCGCTCCGGGTCGCCGGACGCCCGCAGCAGGCTGGTCACCAGGTCCTCGTCCGGGTCGCGGGGGTCGGCCCTGCGGTCCTCGACGATGGCGCGGGCGATCGCGTAGAGCTCCTCGCTCGCCGCCATGACCCGGGCCCGGTCCATCTCCTGGATGGCGAAGCTGTACGCGACGCCGATCCGGCGGATCTCCAGCACCTGGTCGACCGGCAGGCCGAGGAAGAGCGCGAAGCACTGCGCCGCGTACGGCAGCGCGAACTCCTGGGAGTAGTCGCCGCCGCCGCGGGCCAGGAGCGGCCCCAGCAGCTCGCGCGCCGCCTCCGCGAAGGCCGGTTCGAGACGCCGCACCACGCTGCGGCGCAGCACCCGGTCCATCGGGGCGCGGTAGATCCCGTGCTCGGGCGGGTCGAAGTGCAGCGGCGGCCGGCGCTGGGCGCGCGGCACATGTGGGACGACGTTCTGCACCGCGGTGCTGAACGTCTCGCTGTCCCGGGCCACCCGCACCACGTCCGAGTAGCGGGTGGCGGCCCAGAAGCCGCCGAAGGCGTCGCTCCACGGCACCGGGCAGCGTCGCCGCAGCTCGGCGTAGACCTCGTGCGAGCTGTCGAAGGTCTCCGGTGCGGTGGGGTCCCAGTCGGAGGCGCGCCCGAGGCCGTCGGCGGTGGTGGTCATGGTGAGATCCCTTCCCGTCATGAGCCCGCCCGCTCACAGCAGATGCCTGCGTGCGACCCGGGCGAGCGTCTCGATGGCGTACACGACGACGGCGATCGCGATGACGATCGCGGCGGTGGTGTCGTAACGCAGGGTGGCGATCGACTCCTGCATCAGGTAGCCGACGCCGCCCGCGCCGGCGATGCCGAGGACGACCGACTCGCGCAACGCCAGGTCGGCCACGAACAGGCCGTTGCCGGTGAACGACGGCACGAACGGCGGCCAGATCCCGGCGGCGAACGCCTGCCACCGGCGGGCCCCGACCGAGGTCAGCGCCTCGTGCGGCAGCGGGTCGAGCTGCTCAAGGGAGTCGGCGAAGAACTTGGCCGCGAGCGCGGTGGAGGAGATCCACAGCGCCAGGAAACCGGCGAACGGGCCGAGCCCCAGCGCGGCCACGAACAGCAGCGCGTAAACCAGGTCGGGGATGCCCCGGACCACGACGAGCAGCACCCGGACCGCCACGGACAGCGCCCGCCAGGGGGTGGTGGTGACGGCGGTGAGCAGGGCCAGCACCAGCCCGCAGGCGGCGCCCACCGCGGCGGCGCCCAGCGCCATGAGCAGGCTCTCCAGCACCGCCATGAGCAGGTCGCCGGAGAACGCGGGCGGCCACATGCCGGTGAGCACGCCGCGCAGATTCGGCCAGGCGCCGGACAGCCGGCCCGGGTCGGGGTTCAGGGACCACAGCGACACAAGGAAGACGACTGCCGTCGCGACCGCGCCGGCCACCCGCAGCACCCGCCCCCGGTCCCAGCCGACGTCGTGCGGGGCGCGCCCGGCGGGCAGCGCGGCCGTGCCCGTCGTGTCCCCGGCGGACCGGCCTGCCCCGGGGTGGCGGACCGTGCGGCGGCCCGTGCTTTGACGAACCGTGCGGCGGACCGTGAGGTGGCGGCCCGTGCTTTGGCGGCCCGTGCTTTGGCGAACCGTGCGGCGGCGGACCGCCACCGACAGCAGCTCCAGCAGCAGCACCAGGACGACGATCACGCAGATGATTCCCGCCGCCCTGTGGTAGTTGAGGCTGCCCAGCGAGGTCTGCAGCGCCACGCCGATGCCGCCGGCCCCGACGACGCCGAGCACGGCCGACGCCCGGATGTTGATGTCGAGGCGGTACAGCACGATGCCGGTCAGCGCCGGGAACACGCGGGGCAGCACGGTGGAGACGGCCACCTGCACCTCGCCGGCCCCGCACGCGCGGGCCGCCTCGGCGGGGACGGGGTCGGTCTCCTCGACGGCGTCGGCCAGCAGCTTGGCGATCATGCCCACCGAGTGCACCGCGACGGCGAGCGCGCCGGCCAGCGGGCCCAGGCCGAAGATCCGCACGAACAGGATCGCGAAGGCCAGCGTCGGCACGGCCCGGGTCAGCACGACGACCACCCGGGCGGCCGGCCGCAGCCAGCGGGGGCCGCAGTGGTCGCGCGCGGCGGTGAAGGCCAGCGGCACCGAGGCCAGCGCCGCCAGGCCGGTGCCCGCCACCGCGATGAGCAGAGTCTCGGCGATCATCCAGGCGACGTCGCCGGCGCCGGGCAGGTCCGGCGGCCACATCCGGCGCAACAGCCGCGCGGTGTCGTCCAACCCGGCGGCCAGCGAGGCGGGGGACAGGCCGATCCACCAGAACGTCACCCAGGTGACGGCCACTGCCGCGACGAGCAGCCCCGCCGCGATGAGGGCGCGGGCGCTCCACGGCGGCCGCAGCGGGCCCGGGTCCGCCGCGGCCGGGGCGTGCGTCGCGGGGGTGGTGCTAACCATCGCGGGCCCCCGCCGTGTCGTAGACGTCCCGCAGCCGCTCGGCGGTGAGGCCGGCGGCCTGCTCGTCCAGCACCAGCCGGCCGCCGCGCAGCGCCACGACCCGGTCGGCGGTGGCGAGCGCGAGCTCGATCTGGTGCAGGCTGCACACCACGGAGATGCCGTCCTCGGCGCTGATCCGTTTGAGGGTCTCAAGCACCAGCACGCTCGCCGCCGGGTCCAGCGAGGCGACCGGCTCGTCGGCGAGGATCAGCTCGGGGCTCTGCAGCAGGGTCCGGGCTACCGCGACCCGCTGCTGCTGACCGCCGGAGAGCGTGTCGCAGCGCTGGAACCGCCGGTCCGCCAGCCCGACCCGGTCCAGGTGCTCCACGGCGCGGATCCGCAGCGCGCGTGGGTAGCTCATCACCCCATATCTCGGCAGCCGCAGGGTGGCGAGCGACCCCATCAGCACGTTCTCCAGCGCGGACAGCCGCCCGACGAGACCGAACTGCTGGAAGACGAACCCGACCCTGGCGCGCAGGGCGCGCAGCCGGCTCCGGGAGCAGGCGGCCGGGTTCTCGCCCAGGGTGCGCACGGTGCCGCTGTCCGGCAGGTGCATGCCGTTGACCAGCCGCAGCAGCGTGGACTTGCCGGCCCCGGAGGGGCCGACCAGGGCGACGAACCGCCCCTGCGGGACGTCCAGTGAGACACCGTCGAGCACGGTGGCGCCGTGGAAGCCCTTGACGACCTCCGACAGCCGCAGCACGGGGTTGCCGATCACGGCGGGTTCCTCAGCCACCGGACGTGCAGACCTCGGCCTTGGTGATCTCGCAGATGCGCGCGATCGGCTGGTAGGTGGCGTCGGTGGCCTTGACGAACGTCCAAGCGGTGGAGGCGCCGAGGGTGCAGGCCGCGGCGTCGGCGTACTGGCCCCAGTTCTTCGGGCCCTTGATCTCGCCGCCCTTGCACAGCCCGGCGGAGGCGGCGCCGGTGGCGGTCAGGCCGGTCACCGTCTTGACGATCTTGTCGCGGGTGTCCTGCGGAAGCCACCTGCCGACCACGATCGGCGGCCCGGGGATGAGCGGCGAGGTCCACACCTTGGTGACCTGCCCCGGCTTGAGCTGGCCGCGGGCGGGCAGCAGCTGGTCAATGAACACGTCGCCGACGAAGGCGATGTCGCAGTCACCGGCCAGCAGCGAGGCGACCGCCGTGTCGTGCCCGTGGGTGAACACCGTCTTGACGTCCTTGTCCACGTCGACGCCGGCTTCCCGCAGCGAGGCGAGGGGCTGCAGGTAGCCGGTGGTGGAGCCGGGGTCGGTGAAGCAGACGTCCTTGCCGGCGACGTCCTTGAGCGAGGTGATCGACTTGTCGTCGCCGCGGATCACCCCGTAGGCGTAGGCGCCGGGGTCGCCGCCCGGGGCGGCCAGCGGGACGGCGACGGGCTCGACGTCGGCGCGGCTACGGGCCAGGTAGTAGCTGAAGGCCCCGTAGACCGCGATGTCCACCCGCTTGGCGACCTGTGCCTCCACGACCGCGGCGTTGCTGGTGACGGCCTGGAACCGCACCGGGACGCCGAGGTCCTTCTGCAGCGCGGAGACGATCGGGGCGAACGACGCCTCGAGGTTGTCGCTCTGCTCCGACGGGATGGCGGCGAAGACCAGCTCGTCGGGCCGGCCACCGTCGGCGGACGCGCTGCGGGTACTACCGGGGCCTGCACCACAGGCGGACAGGAGTGCGATCGCGGCACCCGCCGCGACGACGCCCAGAGCTGACTTTCGGAACATCGCGGCTCCTCACTTGCAGATGGTCGGGCCAAAGTAAGCAGGCCCGAGAGCATTGTCAACAGTTCTGTGACGACCGTAAGATTTTTGCCGAACATAATTAGCGGCGGAATTCGGACGACCGTACGACGAACTGTTGCGGATCTCGCGTCGCAGCAGCTTCCCACTCATGGAGGCGGACATCAATCCCCGTTCAGTGATCAATCGGGCGACCCGTGCCCTGACGGTGCTCACGGCCACGGCTCTCGCACTCGCCATCCCGCCGGCCGCCGGCCTCCCGCACGCCTCGGCCGCGTCCGGCCAGGCCGGTCCCGTCAGCGTCACGGGCGTCCACCCGAGCGGCGCCACCTACGCGATCGAGGTGCCGCAGAACTGGAACGGCACCGTGCTGACGTTCAGCCCGGGCTACGGCCAGGGCGCCGGACCGCAGCACCTGCCGGCCGACCTCGGCGGCAACCCCGCCGCGCAGAGCTGGCTGCTGGCCCACGGGTACGCGCTGGCCGGCACCCGGCCCTACGGGAGCGGCTGGGCCGTCGAGGAGACCCTGCCGGCCTCCGCCGACACGCTCGCCGTATTCGCCGAGGTCGCGGGGAAGCCCACGACCACCCTGGCCTGGGGCGGTTCGATGGGCGGCGCCATCGCTGCCGGTCTGGCCGAACGCCGGCCCGACCTGATCGACGGCGCGCTGCCGTACTGCGCCTCGGTGGCCGGGCCGGTGGCGATGCTCAACCAGTCGTTCGACGCGGCCTTCGCGTTCAAGACGCTGCTCGCCCCCGGCGACGACGCGGTGAAGCTCGTCCGGCCGGCCTCGGCCGACGAGGAGACGCGGAGCGGCGCGGCCGCCCGCGCCGTCCTGGACGCCGCCCAGCAGACTCCGGCCGGCCGGGCCCGCATCGCCCTGGCCGCGTCCTTCGCCCAGGTCTCCACCTGGTCGGTGGCCGGCACCGCCGAACCCGCGGCACGCGACTGGGCGGCGCAGGAGGCCCAGGAGTACGCGGCGTTCATGGCGACCGTCTTCTCTCCCCGCTATCCGCTGGAACAGCGGGCAGGCGGGAACTTCTCCTGGAACACGGGCGTGGACTACCGCAGGGAACTTCAGGAGTCCGGGCGTGTGAAGCAGGTGCGCGCCCTCTACGACGGCGCAGGACTGGACCTCGACGCCGACCTCGCGGCCCTGGCGGCGGCGCCGCGCGTCTCCGCCGACCCCGGCGCCGTCACCTACATGGAGAACTACTTCACCCCGCGCGGCGCGCTCGGCGTCCCGGTCCTGACGATGCACGAGCGCGGCGACAACTACCCCACCGTCACCCAGGCCCGCGCCTACTCCGACGTGGTGCGGCGCGCCGGGAACCAGGCGATGCTGCGCCAGGCGTTCGTCGACCGGCCCGGTCACTGCCGCTACACCGGAGCCGAGTTCGTCGCCGCGGTGCAGACCTTGAGGAACCGGGTCACCACCGGCCGCTGGGCGGACGCCGACGCTCATCAGCTCAACGAGCTGGCCGCACGCCTGGCCGCCGAGGACCCGGACCTGGGCGCCGCGGAGTTCGTTCACTACACCCCCGGCCGGTTCCTGCGCCCCCACGTCCCCGGCGGTGAAGGGTGAGGAGGCATCCCGCGTGACCGTCGTCCCGGCACCGCCGGACCGCGGCCGGGACCGCCGGGAAGGGCCCGGACGGACGCGGAGCCGGGTGACGTAGGATTCACGCAGGTCGAGCCCGGTGAGCACGCCCCTATCCGGGGAGTGGCCGGCTGGGGCACCTACACCGGCTGAGGAGTCTGACGATGGAGGGACGCCGGGTGACCGCGTCGCCGGAACCCGGCTCCCTGCCCAGGGCCCGGCAAGGGGCCGAGCCGCAGCGGCTGCTGACCACGCTGCTGGGCGATTACTGGTTCTGGCGGCAGGAGCACATCCCGTCGGCGGCGCTGGTCCGGCTGCTGGAGGAGTTCGGCATCACCGAGACCAGCGCCCGCGCCGCCCTGCGGCGGGTCGCCTCACGAGGGCTGCTGGTCAGCTCCCGCAACGGCCGCACCACCGCGTACGGTCTGCCGCCCCGGGCGTCCGACGTGATCGTGGCGCACATGCGCCGGCTGCTGACGTTCGGCGCCACCACACCGCGCTGGGACGGGCAGTGGACGGTCGTCACGTTCTCGGTGCCCGAGGACCAGCGGGACACCCGGCGCGCGCTGCGCGACGGGCTGCGCCTGCTGCACTTCGGCATGATCTTCGACGCGGTGTGGGTGTCTCCGCACGACAAGACGGACGACGTCGTCGAACTCGTGCGAAGGCTGGGCGTGCGCGGGGCGGTCGTGTTCCGGGCCCGCAAGGTCGCCGACGACGACCTGGACCCGGTGCTGGACCGCGCTTTCGACACCGCCGCGCTGCGCGAGCGCTACCTGCGCTTCATCGACGCCCACCGGCCGGTGGCCGAGCGGCTGGCCATGGCCGGCCCGTGCCCCACAGAGGCGCTGCGACTGCGAACCGCGATCATGACAGACTGGCGGGCGTTCCCCACGCTCGACCCCGACCTCCCCGCCGAGCTGCTGCCCGCCGGGTGGCCGCGCGAGGAGGCTCGGCAGCTTTGCGTGCAGATCTACGACTCGCTCGGGGAGCCGGCGGAGCGGCGGTTCCGTGAGATCCTCGCCGAGTACGACCCGGAGCTGGCCGGGCTGGCCGCGCACCACACCTTCGCGCAGGCGTCCGCCCTGGAGTCGCCGGCGACTCGCCGTCACACGAGCTTCGACGAGACGACCGACCGCGACCGCCTGGACCTCCTCGCCGGCGGCGGCCTGGCCGGCTGATGCGGTGCCCGCGGCACGCCGGGTGGATTCCGCGGCGGCAGCTCGAAGTCGCCCAGGAAGCATGACATTCTGATAACGAGCGCTCGCTCAAGCGTTGTCAATATACTCCTGCTGTGAATGATGGTGAAAGGTCCGAGGCGGGGGACCTCGATTTCCCGCGCTTCCAGGTGGGCGCACCCCCGCAGCACCTGATTACGACGCTTCTCGGGGACTACTGGATCAGCCGGCCCGAGCAACTGCCGTCCGCGGCGCTGGTGCGGTTGACCGAGGAGTTCGGCGTCTCCGCCGTGGCGGCCCGGGCCGCGCTCAGCCGCCTGACCAAGCGGGATCTGCTGGAGTCGTCCAAGATCGGGCGGCGCACCTACTATCGCCTGACGGATCGGGCCGCCGCGGTGATGCTGGAGGGGCGGCAGCGGATCATGTCCTTCGGCCTGGCGCAGGGCGCGTGGGACGGGACATGGGTGATGGCGGCGTTCTCCATCTCGGAGGAACAGCGCGACCTGCGCCACGCGCTGCGCGCCAGGCTGCGCTGGCTCGGTTTCGCCCCGCTCTACGACGGGCTGTGGGTCTCGCCGACCGCGAACGCCGACAGCGCGGCGGCGGTGCTCACCGAGCTGGAGATCCCCATGTCGACGATCTTCCGCGCCGAGGCCCTGAATCTCGCGGGCATGCGCGCCCCACAGGAGGCATGGGACTTCGACCAGCTCCGGCGCACCTACGAGGGGTTCGTGGCCCAGTACTCGCCTCTTCTGGAGCGCGTCCGCAAGGGCGTGGTCGGCGCGTCCGAGGCGCTGGTGGCGCGTACGGGGATCATGGACACCTGGCGGACGTTCCCCAACCACGACCCCGACCTGCCGGCGGAGCTGTTGCCCGCCGATTGGCCGCGTGCCGCGGCCAGAGACCTCTTCGTGGAGATCTACGACACCCTCGGGCCGCTCGCCGAGTTCCGCGTCAAGCAGATCGTCGCGGAGTTCGAGCCCGAACTGGCCGAACTGGTCGCCCACCACCGGACCAGTTCCATCCTCGCGCTCACCTGACCGCTTCCGGCGACGGGGCGGCGTTCCGGCCCGCCCCGCACGTCTCCGCTGCACAGCCGCCTCTTGACAGGTGTGCACCTCTAGGTGTGACACTTATCCCAACGACCGCAACATTAACTGCATCATTAGCTGGTCGTGGAAGGACCACCATGAGATTGCCCAGGACCATCCTCGCGGGTATGGCGGCTTTGGCCCTCGCCGGTGTCGCAGCCTGCGGAGGAGGCGGCGATGAGACGCAGCGGCCGGCCGGCGCGACGGCTCTGTACGACGCCCTGCCCGACGGCATCAAGGAAGCGGGCGTCATCCGATTTGCCGGGGATTCCCACCCGCCCTATCGGATCGTCGCCAACGACGGCAAGACCGTCACGGGCATCGACAAGGAGTTGCAGGACGCCCTCGGCAAGGTGCTGGGGGTCCGCACCGAGATCTCGATCGTCAGTGGCCTGCCCGCGGCGCTGTCCGGCATGCTCGCCTCCCGGTACGACGCCTTCAACGGTCCGGTGAAGGACAGCGCCGATCGGGAGAAGCAGTTCGACGCGCTCGTGTGGATGGTCACCCGGACCTCCTACCTGATCCCCAAGGCGGGGTCCTCGGCCGTCAAGAGCTCAGGTGACCTGTGCGGCAAGCGCGTCGCGGGCACCGCCGGCAGCATCGTGGAGGACCAGGCCAAGCGCCTGACCGAATGGTGCGCCAAGCAGGGCAAGCCGGGGCTCGACTTCATCGGCTTCGCCGACACCAACGGCACCATCCTCGCCGCGAAGTCCGGCCGGGCGGACGCGGCCGGCATGACCGAGAGCGCCGCGCTCGACGTGCTCTCCAAGGAGAAGGACGCCTTCACGTACGTCACACAGACCGAGGAGCAGGGCGCCGGCGTCGACCAGCTGGCGATGCTCGTGCCCAAGTCCAGCGGCCTCGGCCCGGTCATGCTCGACGCGTTCAAGGAGATCTTCAAGAACGGCGAGTACAAGAAGATCATGGACAAGTACGGGCTCCAGAACGTGGCGGTGCCGGAGCCCAAGATGAACACCGCGGCGACGCAATGAGCGTGGCACCACAGACCATGGCGCCACCGGCCGTGGACGTCGCCGCCGCCCGTCCGCGCATCCGCCCCCTGCGGTGGGTGGCCGGGGTCGTGCTGCTCGTGCTCGTCGCGCAGTTCGCCTGGTTCCTCGTCACCAACCCGCGGTTCGAGTGGCCGGTGGTCGGCACGTACCTGTTCGACCCGAACGTCCTGCGCGGCCTGGGCATGACGCTGCTGCTCACCGTCATCGTGATGCTGCTCGGCAGCGTGCTCGGGGTGCTTCTCGCGGCGGGCAGGCTGAGCGCCTTCAGGCCGGTGGCCTGGGCCTGCGGCGTCTACGTCACGGTCTTCCGCAGCATTCCGCCCCTGGTCCAGCTGATCTTCTGGTTCAACCTCGGTTACCTGCTGCCGCGGATCCCGTTGGGCATCCCGTTCGGCCCGACGTTCGTCTCGTGGCCCACCAACTCCGTGATCAGCTCGTTGACCGCGGCCGTCATCGGGCTCACCCTGCACGAGGCCGCGTACATGGCCGAGATCGTCAGGGCCGGCATCCTGGCCGTGGACGGCGGCCAGCGTGACGCGGCCCGCGCGATGGGGTTCACGGCGAGGCAGAGCTTCGTCAAGGTCGTGCTCCCGCAGGCGATGCGGGTGATCGTCCCGCCCGCCGGCAGCGAGTTCATCAGCCTGCTCAAGGGCACCTCCCTGGTCAGCGTGATCGCGATGGCCGACCTGCTGTACTCCGTGCAGGTGATCTACAACAGGACCTACGAGATCGTGCCGATGCTGATCGTCGCCTGCGCCTGGTACCTGGTGGTGGTCATCAGCCTGTCCTTCGGCCAGCGGCGCCTGGAGCGGCACTTCGGAAAGGGGCAGCGGTGAGCGACACGCCGGTCCTGCGCATCCGCGACGTACGCAAGCGGTTCGGCGACCACGTGGCGCTCGACGGGGTGAGCCTGGACGTGCACGAGGGCGAGGTCGTCACCGTGATCGGCCCGTCCGGCTCGGGCAAGTCCACCCTGGCCCGCTGCGTCCACCAGCTGGAGAGCATCGACGGCGGGGCGATGTACCTCGACGGCGAGTTGCTCGGCTACGAGTTCCACCGCGGCCATCTGCGCCCCCTGCCGGACCGGCGCGTCGCCGCCCAGCGCGGCCGCATGGGCATGGTCTTCCAGCAGTTCAACCTGTTCGCGCACTGGAGCGTGCTGCGCAACGTCACCGAGGCGCAGGTGCAGGTCCACGGCCGGAGGCCGGAGGAGGCGCGCAAGGAGGCGCTGCGGCTGCTGGAGCGGGTGGGGCTCGCCGACAAGGCGGACGCCCATCCCCGGATGCTCTCGGGAGGGCAGCAGCAGCGCGTCGCCATCGCGAGGGCCCTGGCCACCCACCCGCGGATCATGCTGTTCGACGAGCCCACCAGCGCCCTGGACCCCGAGCTGGTGGACGAGGTGCTGAGCGTCGTGCTCGACCTGGCCCGCGGCGGCATGACCATGATCATCGTGACGCACGAGATGAGCTTCGCCCGCGAGGTGGCCGATCGGTGCGTCTTCATGGAGAAGGGCCGGATCGTCGAGTCGGGCACTCCCGAGGAGATCTTCGACAACCCCGCCTCGCCCCGCCTCAAGGCCTTCCTGTCGCGCTTCTCCGGGCGCGCGGCGCAGACCCCCGACGAACGCCTCCTGGAGGAGGAGACCAGCTCTTGAGCTTCACGGTAATGGCCGTCGGCGACCTCGTCGTCGACGAGCCCGACCCCGCGTCCTTCTTCGCCCCGGCCCGGGAGACGCTGGGCCGGGGCGATGTGGTGATCGGCCACATCGAGGTGCCCCACAGCACGTCCACCGCCCAGGTCAGCACCGACGTCCCCGCCCCGCCCGCCGATCCCGCCGCGCTCTCCGCGGTCGCCGACGCCGGCTTCCACGTGGTGACGCTCGCGGGCAACCACGTCTACGACGTCGGCGACCAGGGGGTGGCCGACACGATCATGTACGCGACCGAGGCCGGCCTGACGACCGTGGGCGCCGGCCTGACTCTCCAGGAGGCCCGCCGCCCCGCCGTCGTGGAGCGCGACGGCCTGCGGGTCGGGGTGCTCAGCTACAACTGCGTCGGTCCCCGGGAGTCCTGGGCGACCAGCCGCAAGCCCGGCTGTGCGTACATCAAGGTGCTGACCCACTACGAACTCGACCACGCCAGCCCCGGCGGGCCGCCCGCCGTCTACACCTTCGCCGACCCCGCCTCCCTGGAGCGGATGGCCGAGGACGTGGCGGCCCTGGCCGCCGAGGTGGACATCGTGACGGTGTCGATGCACAAGGGCGTCGGGCACACGCCCGCCGTGCTGGCGATGTACGAGCGGCCCGTGGCGCACGCCGCGATCGACGCCGGCGCGCACGCCGTGTTCGCCCACCACGCCCACATCATGCGCGGCGTCGAGATGTACCGCGGCAGGCCGATCTACCACGGCCTGGGCAACTTCGTGACCGTCACGCACGCGTTGACGCCCACCACGGGCGACGCGGGCGAACGAGCCGAGTGGGCGCGCCGCAGAGTCGAGCTGTACGGCTTCGCGCCCGACCCTGACATGCCGTACTACCCCTTCCACCCCGAGAGCCGGCACACCGCGATCGCGGTGTGCCGGTTCGACCGGGACGGCCTGGGCTCGGCAGGCCTGGTCTCGGCCGGAATCGTGCCCTGCTGGATCGACGGCGCGGGCCGGCCGGTGCCGCTCGGAGACGACGAGGAGGGGCGGCGGGTCGTGTCGTACATCGAGCACATCACGCGGCAGGCGGGCCTGAAGACGGAGTTTCACTGGGAGGGAGACGAGGTGGTGCTGCGTGGCTGACCGTCCGCTCGCCGGCCGCACGGTGATCGATCTGACCACCGCACTGTCCGGACCGTACGCGACCCTGTTGCTGGCCGGGCTCGGCGCCCGCGTGATCAAGGTGGAGAATCCGCTGACCGGCGGCGACACCTCCCGCAACAACGCCCCCTATCTCGGTGCGGACGGGCTGACGCTGGGCCGCCACGGGGACGACGACATGTCCGTGTCGATGCTCCTGCGGGGCCGCAACAAGCAGAGCGTCACGCTCAATCTCAAGCACCCCAAGGCCCGCGACATCCTGGCCGGTCTGGTCAAAGTGTCGGACATCATGATCGACAATTACAGCGCCGGCGTCATGACCCGGCTCGGCATCGGCCACGACTGGGCGAGCACGGTCAACCCGCGCATCGTGTGCACGTCGATTAGCGGCTTCGGCGCGCAGGGCGGTCCCGGTTCGGGCAAGGCGATGGACACCATCATCCAGGCGCTCAGCGGCGTGATGATGACCGCGGGCGCGCCCGGCGAGCCGCCTGTCCGCTTCGGGCTGCCGGTGGGCGACCTGGTCGCGCCGCTGTACGCGGTGATCGGCACGCTCGCCGCGGTCCTGCGGGCCGACGCGACCGGCCAGGGCCAGCACGTGGACGTGTCCATGCTGGGGGCGCTGACCTCGCTGGTCGCGTGCGAGCCGTTCGACGCCTACGAGAAGCTGGGCCTGCCCATGCGCACGGGGACGACCGTGCCCAGGCTGGCGCCGTTCGGCACGTTCCCCGCCGCGGACGGCTGGTTCGCGCTGTGCGGTCCCACCGACGCGTTCGCCCGCGGCCTGTTCGCTGCGATGGGGCGCGACGATCTGGCCGGAGACCCGCGGTTCGCCTCCAGGGACGCGCGCGTGGCCAACGCGGGCGAGCTGCACGAGCTGGTGGCCTCGTGGGCGGCGGACCGCCCGCTCGCCGTGATCCTCGATCTGCTCACCCGGCACGGCGTTCCCGCCGCCGAGGTGCGTGAGCCCGGCGACGCCGTACGCGACCCGCTCGTGCTGGAACGCGAGGAGGTCGTGCCGCTGGAGCATCCGCGCCACGGTCGCCAGGGGGACCTGTACGGGACCGGCGTGCCGATCCGCTTCTCCGCCTCCGAGGCGGGGCTCGACCGGCCGGCGCCCGCCCTCGGCGAGCACAACGCCGAAATCTACGGCGACCTGCTCGGCTACTCCGACGACGAACTCAAGGCCCTGGCCGAGGAGGGGGTGATCTGACATGCCCACGGCGCTGGCCGCGCTGGAGGAGGCGTACGCCCGGCGCGGCGCACCTCCGGCCCCCTCGAAGGGCCCGACCGGCGACAGGACGCCGGTCGTCGGCTACGTCGGAGCGGACATGCCGGTCGAACTCCTGACCGCCGCAGGGGTCCGCGCGTTCCGCCTCACGGGCGACCCGGAGTCCGGCTCCGCGCTCGGAGACCGCTACCTGGGCCGCGGGGTGGACCCGATGGCCCGCTCGGTGCTCACCCGGCTGCTCGCCGGGTCCTTCGGCGACCTGGATCGCATCGTGGTCTCGCACGACTGCGAGGCGTCCCTGCGGCTGTTCTACGCGCTGCGCGAGCTGCGCCGCGTGGAACCGGGCACGGGACTGCCCGAGGTGTACCTCGTGGACATCCTGCACCTGCCGCACCGCACGACCGCCCGGTACAACCGTCGCAGGATCGGCGAGTTCGCGGCCAGGCTGGAGGCCTGGACCGGCCGTCCCCTCGACCTCGCCGGGGCGGTGGCGGCGCACGACGAGCGGCGCCGCCTGCTGGCCGCCGCCGCCGAGCTGCGCAGGGCCGTGCCCGCCCGCCTGACGGGGCGGCAGTTCCTCGCGGTGGCCGGCGCGGCCCTGCCCGTGGACGAGCACATCGCGCTGCTGGAACGGCTGCTGGCCGAGGCCGGACAGCTCGAAGAACACGCCGGGCGGCGCGTCTTCCTGAGCGGCAGCGACCACGACACGCCGCACGTGTACGAGGCCGTCGAGTCCGAGGGCTACGTGATCGTCGGCGAGGACCACTCCTTCGGCGGCCTGTCATCGGGAAGGCCCGTCGGCGCGGGCGGCCTGGACGCGCTGGCCGAGCATTACCACTACAGCGGTCCGACCGCCCACCGGGCGACCGTGAGCGAGCGCGCCGCGCACGCGGCGAGGGCCGTACGGCACTGCCGGGCCGAGCTCTTCTGCGCCTATTCCAGGACCGGCGACGAGGCCCCGGCCTGGGACTTCCCCGCGCAGCGCGCGGCGCTCGACATCCCCGCCGTGCTGCTGGAGCGCCAGGACTACGGGCGTGCCGACCTGACCGCCCTGCGGAAGGAACTTCCATGCGCAGTGTGAAATCCCTGGCCACGGCGGCCGAGGCGGGCAGGCACCAGCGCGAATGGTTCGCCGACCTGCGGCGCCGGGTCGCGGCCGGCGAGCCGTTCGCCCTGCTGAACGCGGACGTCCCGCACGAGATCTTCCGCACGATGGACATCCCGTATGCGGTCAGCCAATGGTGGGCGTCCCTGGTGGCCGCCAAGCAGCGCTCGGGCCACTACCTGGAGCTGGTGCGGCAGCGCGGCTACCCCGACTACTCCGAGCAGTACAACTCGGTCACCCTCGGCTCCGCCTTCGATCCGGAACCGGAGGCCGGCCCGTGGGGCGGCCTGCCCAAACCGGACATCGTCGTCGGCGACGCCTCCGGCGACGTCACCCGCAAGGTCTTCGACATCTGGGGTCACGAGCCAGGGGTCACCTTCTACCCGCTGGAAAGCGCCGCCGAGAACGAGGTCCCCGTCAACTGGTGGGAGCTCATGCCGCACCGCTGGGAGCAGGCCGTCGGCCCGGCCAGACTGGATCTGCTCACCGCGGAGCTGGAGAACCTCGTCAGGTTCCTGGAGACCACCACCGGCAGGCGGTTCGGCGCGTCCCGCTTCCGCGAGGTGATGGCGCTGGTCAACGAGCAGGAGGAGTGGAACAGGAAGACACGCGACCTCATCGCCCGCACCCGGCCGGCCCCGCTCAGCGTCGTCGACAGCATCCCCAGCGTCATGCTTCCCCAATGGCACCGTGGCACCGAGTGGGCCCGGGACATCGCCAAGCGTTTCTATGAGGAGGTGCGCGACCGGGTCGACGCGGGCCACGCCGCGTGCCCGGGGGAGCGGGCCCGGCTGATGTGGATCGGCCGCGGCCTCTGGTACGACATGGGCTTCTACCAGCGCTTCCAGGACGAGTACGGTGCGGTGTTCGTCTGGTCGATGTACCTGGCCATCGCCGCCGACGGCTACATCCGCTACGGCGACGACCCCATGAGGGCGCTGGCGGCGCGCTTCGCCGCCTTCACCGACCAGCTCTACACCCCGCCGTGGTCGAGCGAGTGGTACGTGAAGGAGGCCCGCCTGCACGGCATCGACGGCGTGGTCCACCTGGTCTCCGACGACCCGCGCGGCAGCTACTTCACCGCCAGGGCACTGGAGGCCGCCGGGTTCCCGGTGATCGAGATTCACGCCGACAACGTCGACGCCCGCACCTTCGACGACGAGGTGGTCAAGCGCGTCGGCCAGTGGCTGGAGAACGTCGTCCTGGCCTGACGTGGATGCCGACGTGGTAGCGCTCCTCCTGAGGCGGCCGCGTCCTGTGCGCCCGACGTACGTCTCACTCCTTCGGCGGTGCCGGCTCCGATTCGCCGTGCGAGCCGACCGGCCCGTCCCTTCGCAGACGCCCAGGCGGGCGACCACCTCGATGACGCTCCCCGGCACAGACGTTGGGCAAATCTTTGACGATCGTCATGAAAGCGTCCTATATTCCAATCAATCGCCGTACAACTCAGGGGGAACCCATGGATCTTTCCGGCAAGGTCGCCGTCGTCACAGGTGCGGGCCGCGGGCTCGGCCGCGCATACGCCGAAGCGCTTGCCGCGGCCGGGGCGGCGGTGGTCGTCAACGACGTGGACGCCGACGCGGCCGCGCAGGTCGTCGAGGCCGTCACCGGCAACGGCGGCGAGGCGCGGAGCGTCGTCGCCCCGGTCGGATCCGCCGAGGTGGCCGACCGGCTGGTGGCCACCGCGGTCAAGGAGTTCGGACGGCTGGATGTGATGGTCACCAACGCCGGCATCCTGCGCGACCGGGTGCTGTGGAAGATGTCGGACGACGACTTCGACGCGGTGATCGATGTGCACCTGCGCGGCACGTTCACCTGCGCCCGGGCCGCGGCGATCCGGATGCGCGAGCAGGGGAGTGGGGGCCGGCTGATCCTGATCTCCTCGCCGGCAGGCCAGCGCGGGAACTTCGGGCAGACCAACTACGCGGCGGCCAAGGCCGGCATCGTGGCGATGGCCAGGACCTGGGCGATGGAGCTGGCCAGGGCGAACATCACGGTGAACGCGGTCGTCCCGGTGGCGGCCACCGAGATGACCAAGACCATTCCCGCGTTCGCGCCGATCATCGAGGAGTCCGAGCGGACCGGCCGCCCGTTCCCGGGCTGGTTGCGCAGGGACGAGGGGCTGGGCACGGTCGAGGACGTGGCGGGGCTCATCGTGTTCCTCGCCTCGGACGCCTCCGCGGGTGTGACCGGCCAGGCGATCGGGATCGGCGGCGACCGCCTCGCGCTGTGGTCGCACCCCGCTGAGAAGGCTGTCGCGTTCGCCGACGGAGGGTGGACGGCCGGGACCATCGCCGCCTCCTGGCAGTCGGGAGTCGGCGCCGAGCCGGAGACGTACGGCATCCCCGCGCCCAAGGTTCCCGCCTCGGACGCTCAGGGGGTCTGACATGACGGCCATGAACGTCGCCGATCTGGTCGCGATCGACGTGCACACCCACGCGGAGATCTCCAAGGACGGGCACGGCTCGCTGAGCCCGGAGCTGTTCGGCGCCTCGGAGGACTACTTCAAGGCCCACGGGCACCGGCAGCCGACCATCGCGGAGATGGCCGCGTACTACGCGGAGCGGAAGATGGCCGCGGTGGTGTTCACCGTGGACGCCGAGCACGCCACCGGGCACCCGCGCATCTCGAACGAAGAGGTCGCGGAGAGCTGCGCCGAGCACGCCGACGTGCTGATCCCGTTCGCCAGTGTCGATCCCTGGAAGGGCCGGGCGGGCGTGCGCGAGGCGCGGCGGCTGGTCCAGGAGTACGGCGTGCGCGGGTTCAAGTTCCACCCGAGCATCCAGGGCATCGCCCCCAACGACCCCGTGGCGTACCCGCTGTACGAGGCGATCGAGGAGCTGGGTGTTCCGGCGTTGTTCCACACCGGGCAGACCGGCATCGGCGCGGGCGTCCCCGGCGGGGGCGGCATCCGGCTCAAGTACGGCAATCCCATGCTCGTGGACGACGTCGCCGTCGACTTCCCCGAGTTGCGGATCATCCTGGCCCACCCGTCGTTCCCGTGGCAGGACGAGGCGCTGGCCGTCGCCACGCACAAGCCGTACGTCTACATCGATCTGTCGGGGTGGTCGCCGAAGTACTTCCCGCCGCAGCTCGTGCGGTACGCCAACACGCTGCTGAAGGACAAGGTGCTCTTCGGCTCCGACTACCCGGTGATCACCCCGGACCGCTGGCTGGCCGACTTCGACAAGCTCGAGATCAAGCCCGAGGTCCGCCCGAAGATCCTGAAGGACAACGCCGTACGCCTGCTCGGGCTCGGCACGCAGGAGAGGACGACAGACGCATGACCACCACCGCGCACGGGCTCGACGAGATCAGGGCGCTGGCCGGCAAGGATCTCGGCCACAGCGGCTGGCTGGAGATCGGCCAGGAGCGGGTGAACACCTTCGCCGACGCCACCGACGACCACCAGTGGATCCACGTCGACCCCGACAGGGCCAAGGACGGCCCGTTCGGCGGCACGATCGCCCACGGCTACCTCACCCTGTCCCTGGTCATCCCGCTGTTCAACGAACTGCTCGACATCCAGGGCGTGAAGATGAGCATCAACTACGGCCTGGAGAAGGTCCGCTTCCCCAGCCCGGTCAAGGTCGGCAGCAGGATCCGCCTCGCCGCCGCCGTCGTCTCCGTCGAGGACGTCCCCGGCGACGGCGTCCAGATGCTGCTCGACTTCACCGTCGAGATCGAAGGTGCGAACAAGCCGGCCTGCGTCGCCCGGGCGATCTACCGGCACTACGCCTGAACCCGTGATCGGGCGCCGTTCGCGGCGCCGCCCCCGTCCACTCCCAGGTCGGCCTCGTCGTCGATCCCGAGCTGCCGTGCCTGCTCGGTCTTGGTGCCTTCCCTGATCCCCCAGCTCACAGGAGGTCGAACACCGATGCGCAACGCCGGACTGGGAGGGTGGCCCGCCCGCCGGGCCCAGATGACACCGGACAGGACCGCGTTCATCTTCGCGGACCGGCCCGTCACCTACGCCGAGGTTCATGATCGGACGACACGGCTGGCGTCGCGGTTGCGTGCGGCGGGGGTGGAGCCCGGTGATCGGGTCGCCTACCTCGGCCGCAATCACGTCGCCTTCGTCGAGACGATGTTCGCCTCGCATCAGCTCGGGGCGATCTTCGTGCCGCTGAACTTCCGTCTCGCCGCGCCCGAGATCGGTTACATGCTGGACCACTCGGGCGCCAAGGTGCTGGTCTACGCGCCCGAGTGCACCGAGGTGGTCCGAGCCCTGCCGCCGGACATCGCGGCTCCCCTTCGGCAGGTCGTCGCCCTCGGCGCCCCGGGGCCGGGGGAGCGGCATTACGAGACCTGGCTCGCGGAGGGCGATCCCACCCCGATCGACACGCCTGTGCGGCTGGACGACACGGCGCTCATCCTCTACACCTCGGGCACGACCGGGCGGCCCAAGGGCGCGATGCTCACCCACGGCAACCTTGTGTGGAACTGCTTCAACCTCCTGCTCGGCGTCGATGTCACCAGCGACGAGGTGACGCTGATCAGCGCGCCGCTTTTCCACGTCGCCGCCCTGAACCAGACCTTGCTGCCGACCTTCCTCAAAGGCGGGTCCTCGGTGATCATGCCGTCGTGGGACGTGGACGAGTGTTACGACCTCATGGAGAAGTACGAGGTCACCTGGATGTTCGGGGTCACCACGATGTTCGCCGCGTTCGCCCGGTCGCCCAGGTGGGCGGGCGCTGACCTGTCCTCGCTGCGTACCCTGATGTCCGGGGGTGCGGCGATCCCTGCCGCGCTGATCCGCACCTACCAGGAACGGGGCCTGGTGTTCTGCCAGGGATACGGGCTCACCGAGACCGCTCCCGGCGCCACCTTCCTCGAGGCCAGCCAGAGCGTGCGCAAGGTGGGCTCGGCAGGAGTGCCGGTGTTCTTCGCCAATGTGCGGGTCGTCCGGCCCGACGGCACGGACGCGGCGACGGGACAGCCGGGTGAGGTGCTCATTCAAGGGCCGAACGTGACCCCCGGCTACTGGCGCAACCCGGAGGCGACCGCCGCCGCGTTCTCCGACGGCGGCTGGTTCCGCTCCGGCGACGTCGCCGTTCTGGACGAGGAGGGCCACCTCTACGTCGTCGACCGGGTCAAGGACATGTACATCTCGGGCGGGGAGAACGTCTACCCGGCCGAAGTCGAAGCAGCGATCTTCGAGCATCCGGCCATCGCCGAGGTTGCCGTGCTCGGCGTACCCGACGCCACATGGGGCGAGGTCGGCCGCGCGTTCGTGGTGCTCCGCCCCGGCACGAACGTCACCGCCGATGAGCTCCGTGACTTTCTCCGCCCTCGCCTGGCCAAATACAAAATACCCGTCCATTTCGACATCACGGACGACCTGCCGAAGACGGGCTCGGGAAAGATCCAAAAACTCCGGCTGCGGAGCCTTCCGCTGCCGAACGCCGGCAGCTCCGCTTCTACGGCGTGACCACGGTCCACGTCCAGGACGACCGCGGCGGCGCCGATACACCCAGCCGATACACCCAGCCGACGCACCGGGCCGACACACCGGGCCCATGCACCGGGCCGGGACGTTTCCCGCGCCGGGTGAGACCGGGGACGGTTGTGACCTGCACCGGCTCCGCGGGTGATGAATGTTTCAGCGACGGGCGCGCGCGTACGACGTGGGCCGGGGCGAGTACGCGGTGGTGGAACGGTAGGTAAGGGTCGAAGCCCTTGCGGACGAGCACGGTCGCGTTCTTGACGGGCCGGTCCGTGTCGTATTTGCTCCGTTCACCACCACCGGGCTGAGGGAACGCTGAGAAGCCCAATTGTTAGCGCTAACAGTTGATGGCCGTTCCCCGCACAGGTGCGGAGCCGAGATCCGGTCACGGGAGCGCCGCAGGCCCTCGGTCTTGCCCCCGCGCCCGCTGCCAGGTCCGCGGACAGCATCCGAACCACCACTGGAGGGCTGAGATGAAACCGCCCAACCATCCGAAGGATCGGTCACGGGGCCGCGCCATCGGTCTGGCCGCCGTTCTGGCCGCGGCCACCGCCGTCGCGGCCGGCCTGGCGATGCCCGCGCAGGCGGCGTCGACGCTGAAGGCGTCGGCCGAGGCCAAGGGGCGGTACTTCGGCACCGCGCTGACGCGGGGCGACCTCGGCATCAGCGCCGAGGCCAACCTCGCCGCGGCCCAGTTCGACATGGTGACCCCCGGCAACGAGATGAAGTGGGACGCCACCGAGCCGTCCAGAGGCTCGTTCAACTTCGGGTCGGGTGACCAGATCGTCTCCTTCGCCCAGTCCCACGGCATGCGGGTACGCGGGCACAACCTGGTGTGGCACGCCCAGTTGCCCGCCTGGGTCAGCAGCCTGCCGCTGAACCAGGTCCAGGGCGTGATGGAGAACCACATCACCACCGAGGCCACCCACTACAAGGGGAAGGTCTACGCCTGGGACGTCGTCAACGAGCCGTACAACGAGGACGGCACGCTGCGCCAGGACGTGTTCTACAAGGCGATGGGCGCCAACTACATCGCGAACGCGTTGCGGGCCGCGCACGCCGCCGACCCGAACGCCAAGCTGTACATCAACGACTACAACATCGAGGGCACCAACGCCAAGAGCAACGCGCTCTACTCGCTGGCGCAGTCGCTGGTGTCTCAGGGCGTTCCGCTGCACGGCATCGGTTTCGAGAGCCACTTCGTCGTCGGCCAGATTCCCTCGTCCCTGCAGGCGAACATGCAGCGCTTCGCCAACCTGGGCCTGGACGTCGCCATCACCGAACTCGACGACCGCATCCCGATGCCGGCCGACTCTTCCGAACTGCAGCAGCAGGGCAGCGACTACGGCAAGGTCGTGAACGCCTGCCTGGCGGTCTCCCGCTGCGTCGGCGTCTCGCAGTGGGGCGTGGACGACGGTCATTCCTGGATCCCCGGGACGTTCCCCGGTTATGGCGCCCCCATGATGTGGGACTCCGGTTACCAGCCCAAGCCCGCCTACACCGCGGCGCTGAACGCCCTCAACAGCGCTCCCGGGACCTCACCGAGCCCGACCCCGCCGGTGAGCCCGAGCCCGACCCCGCCGGCCAGCCCCAGCCCCACTCCTCCGGTCACGGGCGCGTGCTCCGCGACCATGACGACGACCAACAGCTGGCCGGGCGGGTTCCAGTCGGAGGTCACGGTCCGCGCGGGTGGTTCGGCGGTGAACGGCTGGACCGTGAAGTGGACCTGGCCGGGCGGGCAGACCATCAGCAGCCTGTGGAACGGCACGCAGAGCGGGTCCGGCTCCAGCGTCACCGTCCGCAACGCCTCCTACAACGGCTCCCTCGGCGCCGGGGCGTCCACCACCTTCGGCTTCACCGCCAACGGCGGCGCGGCCACCCCGTCCGTCACCTGCACCAGCCCCTGACCCCGTCACGGGACGGCGCCGAGATCGGGCCGGGACTTCAGTCCCGGCCCGTCGTGGTGATCGCCGTTCCGATCCGGCCCCCGATCACCTGGAGCTCCTTCAGCGCCGGGCGCTCGCCCGGTTGCGCCAGGCGAGGCCGAGCCAGGCCGCGATGGCGAGGAGCGCCACGAGAGCGATGATGCCGATCTTGAGGGGCATCCCCATCGCGCCTTCGTCGTCCGCCGCGGCCGACGTCGCCGCGGCCTTGGCCTGGTCCGGTGCCGGCCCGGTCGCCGCCACGGGCGAGGCGGCGATGTCTCCCGCCTTCACCTTCACCGTGGCATGTGCTTTGCCGGGCTCGGTCGCGGTCACCTTGACCTGCCACTCGCCGCTCGGCAGCGGCTCGGCGGAGTGGTAGAGATTCTGGCCCTCGGGTGCCGACCTGAGCGGCACCGGGCCGAAGGAACGGCCGTCGGTCGAGGTCGCGGTCAGCGTCGCATCGAGGATCTCCGTGACGGGATGGCCGTCCTTCTTGTACGTCACCAGCACGTTGACGTTGTCGGCGCCGTCTCCCGTCACCTCCAGCTTGATCGCTCCGCCGTGGGCGGAGGCCGCCGGCGCGCCGAGCATCAGCACGAGCCCGGCCATCAGGGCGGTGAGGACGTATGTCAGTGGCTTGTTCACGAGTCGTGACTCCCCTCGGGTTCGGCGTCGGGGGTGAGCTCCCCTTCGCCGGGTGATGTCGGCAGGAACACGTGCTGGTGACCGTAGCCCGCGTCGACGTTCACGGCGTCGAGGGCGGTGGCTCCGACCGACCAGGTGAAGAGCGCGTCGGCGCGTTGCCGTACGGCCAGGTCCAGCGCGGTGGTGCGGGCCGGTCCTGTGAGGTCCCGCGCGGCCGCGTAGGTGTCGACGGTCGTGGCGATCTGCCGTACGGCGGAGGCGAGACTCGACCTCGCCACGTTGGTGGCGGTCTCACCGGACGGCGGGTCGGCGAAGCCTTCGACGGCCGCGGTGGCCGCCTTCCGCCAGCTCTCGACGTCGGCGGCGGTCACCAGGGCCGGCCCCGCGGTGCCGTCGGCGGGCATGGCGCGGCTCAGTCCGTCGAGCACGGGGACGAGCCGGTCCCGCGTGGTGCGGGCCAGCTCCGTCAGGGTCTTGATCTGCGTCTTGTCCCGGAGGGCGGACTCGGCGCGGATCTGGTCGGCCATCTGCTCGATCGAGCTCGGCCGGGTCACTCCGAACACCACACCGCCGGCGACGATCGCGCCGAGCGCGAAAGCGACCGTGAGGGCGAGCACGCGGCCCCAAATCGGACGCCGGACCGGCGTCGGGTGCCTGGGTCGGTTGATGGTCGCCACCTCCTGAGGGGCGGATGTCGGTGTCGGGGTGGAAGAGGATCTTCGCGCCACGCGTCGGGGGTGGCCTGTGGGTGCTTCAGCGGGGCGGGGGTTCCTCCCGCCCGCGCACTCCGGTGTTCAGGTCCCGAGAGGGGTGCCGCGGCCGGTGAGGATGATCAGTTTTTCGATTCGCCTGCGGCGGCGGGCGCTGGTGATGCGGATGGCGAGGAAGGCGAGGACGAGGAGGGCCAGGAGGGTGAGCTGGGGCCAGGGGATGGCCCAGACGGTGGTGTCGATCGCGACGCGTTCGGCGGTGACGCCGGGCAGGGGTTTGCCGGCGGGGGCGGGGATGGCCATGATCGTGGTG
>NZ_VIRJ01000058.1:0-22091 GCF_006874435.1 Microbispora sp. KK1-11
GCTGGGTGGTGCCGATGATGACGGCGCGGTGGTCGAACCGGGTGCGGGTGGTGGCCAGGGAGTAGCCGACGTCGACCGGGTCCAACTCGGGGTGCCGGTCCAGATGGTGTGCGAGCCGGGCGGCCTGCGCGGTGAGCGCATCCCGGGACCGCGCCGAGATCACCCACGGCACCACCGGCACCGAACCAGCCGCGCCCGGCACCTCCCGACGACCGTCTGACGCGGTGACGGGGGAGTTTCCGCTGTCCTGGGCAGCAGACGCTTTCAGCGGGCCGGACGGCGACGGGGCGGGAGAAGCCTGCGGGGCGGCGTCCTGGTCGGGTGCTTGTTCGACGATGACATGGGCGTTGGTGCCGCTGATCCCGAAGGACGACACCCCCGCACGTCTCGGGCGGCCGGTCTCCGGCCAGGGCACGGGCTCGGTCAGCAGCGACAGGCCCGCCGACCAGTCGACGTACGGCGACGCATCGTCGGCGTGCAGTGTCCTCGGCAGGACGCCGTGCCGCATGGCCAGCACCATCTTCATGACGCCGGCGACGCCCGCCGCGGCCTGCGTGTGACCGATGTTGGATTTGAGGGAGCCGAGCCACAGCGGCCGGTCGGCCGGCCGATCCTTGCCGTACGTCGCCAGCAGCGCCTGCGCCTCGACGGGGTCGCCGAGCCTCGTGCCCGTGCCGTGCGCCTCGACCGCGTCCACATGCGAAGGAGCGAGTCCGGCGTCCTCCAGGGCCTGGCGGATCACCCGCTGCTGCGACAGCCCGTTGGGCGCGGTGAGGCCGTTGGAGGCGCCGTCCTGGTTGACGGCGGTGCCCCGGATGACCGCCAGCACCGGGTGACCGTTCCTGCGGGCGTCCGACAGGCGTTCGACCAGCAGCAGGCCGACGCCCTCGGCCCAGCCTGTCCCGTCCGCCGAGGAGGAGAAGGCCTTGCACCGCCCGTCCGGCGCGAGCCCGCCCTGCCGGGAGAACTCGGTGAACATGCCGGGTGACGACATCACCGTCACCCCGCCCGCCAGGGCCAGGTCCGACTCTCCCGACCGCAGCGACCGTACGGCGAGATGCAGCGCGACCAGCGACGACGAGCAGGCCGTGTCCACCGTCACGGCAGGCCCTTCGAGCCCGAAGGTGTAGGCGATCCGGCCGGAGGCGACGCTGGTCGCCGTGCCCGTGAGGGCGTAGCCCTCGGAACCACCGGCCGTCTCGTGCAACCGGGGGCCGTAGTCCTGGGGCATCATGCCGACGAACACGCCGGTGCGGCTGCCCGCCAGCGACCGCGGCACGACACCGGCGCGTTCGAAGGCCTCCCAGGCCACCTCCAGCAGGAGACGCTGCTGGGGGTCCATGGCCGCCGCCTCGCGGGGACTGATGCCGAAGAACTCCGCGTCGAAGCGGTCGGCGTCGTGCAGGAAGCCGCCCTCACCGGTCACGGACGTGCCCGGCCGCGCCGCGGCGGAGTCGTGCAGCGCCTCCACGTCCCAGCCCCGGTTGGCGGGGAAGCCGGTGACGGCGTCGGCGCCGTCGAGCACGAGCTCCCAGAGCCTCTCCGGGCTGTCGGCTCCGGGATAACGCCCGGCCATGGCGACCACCGCGATCGGCTCGTCGGCCGTCCGCTCCTCCGACGCCTGCGCGGGAGGCGTCGAGGGAGCGGTCGTGCCGCCCCCGGACAGCGCGCTCAGGTGGCGGGCCAGCGCGAGGGGCGAGGGGTGCTCGAACGTGACGGTCGCGGGAACCGTCAGACCGGTGGCCGTGGCCAGGGCGTCCCGCAGCTCCACCACGCCCAGTGAGTCGAGCCCCAGGTCCTTGAAGGAAAGGTGCGGTTCGACGCTCCGCACGTCCGGATGCCCCAGGACGGCCGCCGTCGCGGACAGGACGAGATCGAGCGACGCCTGCTCGCTCCTCGCGACCTCCGGATCCCGGGCCGTCTCCTGCCCGTGCGGTGTTTCCTTCTGGCGCGGTATCTCCTGCCGGCGCTGTGCCGGCGCAGGCGCGGCCTGTGCCCGCAGCTCTCCCGGCTCCGTCGCCGCGGCGACAGTGTCGATCCAGTGCCTGCGGCGCTGGAAGGGATAGGTGGGCAGCGGGACGCGCCGCGCCCCGGGCCGTACGGCCCGGCTCCAGTCGACCTGCGCGCCGTTGACGTGGAGCGTGCCGAGCGCCCGGAGGAACTCGCCCAGGTCGCCCCTGTCGCGGCGTAGCGTCCCGGTGACCACGCGTCCGAGGCCCGGCGCGGCGTCGCCGGCGTCCAGGATCTCCCGGACGCCCGGTATCAGGATCGGGTGCGGGCTGGCCTCCACGAACACGGTGTGGCCGTCACGCAGCGCGGCCCCGACGGCCTCGTCGAACCGCACGGTGTGGCGGAGGTTGCGATACCAGTAGTCCGCGTCCAGCTCCGCGGTGTCGAGCCGCCCGCCCGTCAGCCCGGAGTAGAAGGCCACGCCGCTCCGCCGAGCCGGGTGCCCCGGCAGGCAGTCCAGCAGGCGGCCCCGTACGGCTTCCGCGTGCGCCGAGTGCGAGGCGTAGTCGATCCGCACCCGCCGCACCGCGACGCCCTCGGCCTCGTACCGGGCGATCAGCTCGTCCAGCGCGTCCGCGTCTCCGGAGACGACGGTGACCGAGGGGCCGTTGACGGCCCCGATCTCCAGCCGCCCCGCCCATTCGGCCACCCGCGCCTCGACCACGGGATGCGGCAGCGGGACCGAGGCCATCCCGCCGCGACCCGATATCGCGGCGAGCGCCTGGCTGCGCAGGACCACGATCGCGGCGGCGTCCTCCAGCGACAGCGCGCCCGCGACGTGCGCTGCGGCGATCTCGCCCTGCGAGTGGCCGATGACCGCGCCGGGACGGACGCCGAAGTGCTCCCACAGCCGGGCCAGCGCCACCATCACGGCGAACAACGCGGGCTGCACGACGTCGACCCGCTCGAACGACTCCGCGCCCGGCAGGTTCCACAGCACGTCGCGGGGCGACCAGTCCACGTGGGGGCGAAGGGCCTCGGCGGCCTCGGCCAGGTGACGGGCGAAGACGGGAGAGGCGTCGGCCAGGTCCCGGCCCATGCCCGCCCACTGGCTGCCCTGGCCGGGGAAGACGAGCACGGTGCCGCCGAGGTCGCGCGCCCTGCCCTGCACCGTTCCGGACGCCAGGTCGCCCGCGCCGAACGCGCGCAGCCGTTCCCGCAGGTCGTGGGGGTCCGCGCCCACCACGACCGCCCGGTGTTCGAAGGCGGTGCGGCCGGTGGCCAGCGACAGCGCGACGTCGGACGGGTTCGCGTCGAGGGCGGCGGAGCCGCTCAGCCGGGCGGCCTGCTCCCGCAGGGCGGCCGGGTCGCGAGCCGACAGGACGAGAGGAACGACCTCCGGGCCGCCCCCGCCGCCCCCGCCGGACCCGAGGGCTTCGCCGTCCCCGGCCGGACCGGCGTCGGTGGCGACCTCCTCCCGAGCCGTCCGCCGCGTCGTACGGGGCGGCGCTCCCGGCCCGTGGGCCGCGGGCGCCGGCGGCGGCTCGGCGAGGACGACGTGGCAGTTCGCTCCGCCCACGCCGAACGAGCTGACTCCCGCGATCAGCGGCGCGTCCGGGCGCGGCCAGGGGGAGAGCTCCGTGGCGACCCGCAGGTTGAGGGCGGCGAGGTCGATGCCGGGGTTCGGCGTCTCGTAGTTCAGGCTGGCCGGAACCTCCCGGTGGTGGATGCTGAGCACGGCCTTGAGCAGCCCGACGATGCCGGCCGCTCCCTCCAGGTGGCCGACGTTCGTCTTCGCCGACCCCACCAGGAGGGGTCGCGTCGCGGGCCGGGCCGCGCCGAGCGCGGCGCCGAGGGCCGCCGCCTCGATGGGGTCGCCGACCCTGGTGCCGGTGCCGTGCAGCTCGACGGCCTGTACGTCAGCGGGATCGACGCCGGCCCTTTCCACGGCCAGCCGTACGACCTGCTCCTGGGCGGCTGCGCCGGGGACGGTGAGGCCGGGGGTCGCGCCGTCGTTGTTGACCGCGCTGCCCAGGATGACCGCGTAGACGTGATCCCCGTCGGCCAGCGCCTGGCGCAGTGGCTTCAGCACGACGATCCCGCCGCCCTCCCCACGCGCGTAGCCGTTGGCCCGGGCGTCGAAGGTGTGGCACCGCCCGTCGGGGGACAGGCCGCCGAATCGCTCCGCGGTCGCCGTGCTCTCCGGGACCAGGTTGAGGTTCACCCCGCCCGCGAGCGCGACGGGCGCCTCGCCCGAGCGCAGGCTCTCGCAGGCCAGATGCACCGCGACCAGCGCGGACGACTGCGCGGTGTCGACGGTGAGGCTCGGCCCGCGCAGGTCCAGCGCGTACGAGACGCGGTTGGCCAGGATGCCGCGGGTGAGCCCGGCGAGCGTGTGGCGGGTGATGGCCGCCTCTCCCCGCTGGTAGACGAGCGTGGCGTAGTCGGCGGCCATCGCCCCGATGACCACGCTCGCCGACGTGCCCGCGAGGTCGGCGGACCGGATGCCGGCGTCCTCCAGCGCCTCCCAGGCGAGCTCCAGCGTCAGCCGCTGCTGGGGGTCCATCGCCGCCGCCTCCTTCGGCGAGACGCCGAAGAAACCCGCGTCGAACTCGTCGACCCGGTCCAGGAAACCGCCCAGAAGGCCGGCGAGCCGGGGCTCGCGGGCCAGGCGGCTCTCCGGGGGCGGGCCCACCGCGTCGCGCCCCGCGCGCAGCAGTTCCCACAGGTCCCGCGGGTGCGGCGCTCCCGGCAGCCGGCAGGCGAGCCCGACCACCGCGACCGCGTCCTCGCCGTAGCCGACCGCCTCGTCCATGGTGAACATCCGTCCCCTCGCGTCGTGCCCGTGCTTCTCGTCGTGCCTGTCGTGGTTTTCTTCGTGCTTCTCGTCCGCGCATACGCCTGACCGGCTCGGCCGCATTCGCCGCTTTCCCCCCGGCGCGCGGCGGTGCGGCCCGGGCTGCCCCATTCCACGGCCGAAACGGAGAAGGAGACAGCCCGGCCCGCCCGCACGGCGGCCTTTCTCCGAGAACGCGCGTGAGCAGCGGCGGCGCGGTTTCGCCGTGCCCGCGCTTCTCGTCCCGGAGCCCGCGGCTCCGGGACGGCCGACCCAATCGACATTTGCACGAATTTCATGAAATAGTCAACTGTGATGGCCGTCACGGGCATATCGGCCTATTCATAAGGATTTCTTTATCTATTTCCATCGGAAATCGTAATTGGACCCGATAGGCGGGATTTGCCTACCGTTTCCGGAGAAACGCGAGCGCACGCAGACCAATGGGGGTAGATCCATGACCGTTGCCGAGGCGGTGGCGGCGCAGGAGAGCCGCGACGTCCGCAAGCCCGTCGCCCGGCTCGGCCGCCTGCTCGACGCGGACTCGATGACGCCGCTGCACGCGGAGGACGAAAGCGGGGTGCTCGCGGTCACCGGGCGCGTCCACGGCTCTCCGGTGGTCGCCTTCTGCACCGACGCGACGGTCATGGGCGGGGCGCTGGGGCTGTCCGGGGCCCGGCACATCGTCGCCGCGGTGGACGAGGCGCTGCGGCGCCGGGCGCCGGTGATCGGCGTATGGCACTGCGGCGGGGCCCGTCTCGCCGACGGCGTGGAGTCGATGCACGGCGCCGGCCTGGTCTTCGAGGCGAACATCCGCGCGTCAGGACGGGTGCCGCAGATCTCCGTCATCGTGGGCCCGGCGGCGGGCGCGGCGGCGTACGGACCGGCCCTCACCGACCTGATCGTCATGTCCGACCTGGGCCGGGTGTTCGTCACCGGCCCCGACGTGGTCCGCAGCGTGACGGGCGAGGAGATCGACATGGAGGGGCTCGGCGGCGCCGACGCGCACGGCCGCCGCTCCGGCGTGGTGCACGTGGTCGCCGGGGACGAGGACGACGCCTACCGGCGTGCCCGCACGGTCACCGGCCTGCTGGCCGACACCGGCGGGTACGCCCTGGACGGCCTGGCCGACGACCGCGACCCGGCCGCCCTGCTGCCCGAGTCGGCCCGCCGCGCGTACGACATCCGCCCGGTCATCCGCGCGTTGCTCGACGACGGCGAGGACGGCGCGGCGTTCGTCGAGATCCAGGCCCGCTGGGCACCGAACATCGTTGTCGGGCTCGGCCGCCTCGCCGGGCACACGGTCGGCGTCGTGGCGAACAACCCGCTCCGCAAGGGCGGCTGCCTCGACGCCCTGTCGGCGGAGAAGGCCGCCAGGTTCGTCCGGATGTGCGACTCCCACGGCGTTCCGCTGGTCGTGCTGGCGGACGTCCCCGGCTACCTTCCGGGCGTCGGCCAGGAGTGGGGCGGCGTGGTCCGCCGGGGGGCGAAGCTGCTGCACGCCTTCGCGGAGGCGACCGTGCCGCGGGTGACGGTGGTCGTCCGCAAGTCCTACGGCGGCGCCTACATCGCCATGAACTCCCGCTCGCTCGGGGCGACCGCCGTCTTCGCCTGGCCGGGAGCGGAGGTGGCGGTCATGGGGGCCGAGGCGGCGGTGGGAATCCTGCACCGCCGGCGCCTCGCCGCCGCCTCCGGGGAGGACAGGGAGCGGCTGCGCGCCGAGCTGGTGCGGGAACACGAGGAACTGTCCGGCGGCGTCCGCCGGGCGCTCGACCTCCGGGTCGTGGACGAGGTGATCGACCCGCGGACGACCCGGCGGCGGCTCGCCGAGGCCCTCGCCGCGGCGCCGGCCACGCGGGGAGCGCACAACAACATCCCGCTCTGACCCCGCAAGAGTCCCCGGGCACGGGAGAGCGCTCTCTTGACCGGAGGGCCGTCCGGGGTGACGATCTGCGCAACACGCCCGTACCACCCGATCCGGCCCACGCGGCTCCTGGAGAACGGACGTTCATGCGCAGACTGATCACCCCCCGCCCGCCGGGCCGCCGGCGGCTGCTCTCGGCCCTGACCGGCCTCGCCCTGCTCCCGGGCGCCGTCGCGGCGGCCGTCCCCGAGACCCGGGGGCACGTAGGCACGCCCACCGGCCGGCCGGTGGTCGGCAGACCGGACATGGACCACGGCTGCGCGCGTATCGAGAAGCGCCTGCCCGCGCTGCCCGACTGGCCTGCGGTCAGAAGCGACGCCGGGCGCAACCCGGCCGACGAGAAGCGCGTCGCGAAGATCGTCGCGGGGATGACACTGGCCGAGAAGATCGGTCAGATGACCCAGCCGGAGATCTCCGCGATCACTCCGGCGGAGGTCGCACAGTACGGCATCGGCTCCGTGCTCAACGGCGGAGGGTCATGGCCGGGCCGCGACAAGCACGCCTCACCACAGGACTGGCTCGCCCTCGCCGACGCGTACTGGCAGGCGTCGGTGAGCACGCGGACCAAGATCCCGGTCATCTGGGGCATCGACGCCGTGCACGGCAACAACAACGTGTTCGGCGCGACGCTCTTCCCGCACAACATCGGCCTCGGCGCCGCGCACGACCCCTGCCTGCTGCGCGACATCGGCGCCGCCACCGCCGCGCAGGTCCGCGCGACCGGCCAGGACTGGGCCTTCGCGCCCACCCTCGCCGTCGTCAGGGACGACCGCTGGGGCCGCACGTACGAGGGCTACTCGGAGGACCCGCGCATCACCCGCGCGTACGGCTACGAGGTCGTACGCGGCCTGCAGGACGGCGGCTCCCGCAGGCTGGGCGACCGGGGCGTGATCGCCACCGCCAAGCACTTCATCGGCGACGGCGGCACGCTCAACGGGCAGGACCAGGGGGTCAACCCCTCGTCCGAGGCCGACATGATCAACATCCACGGCCAGGGCTACTACGGGGCGCTCGCCGCCGGGGCGCAGACCGTCATGGCGTCCTTCAACAGCTGGACCAACGAGGACCTCGGCATCACCGAGGGCAAGGCGCACGGCAGCAGGAAGCTGCTCACCGAGGTGCTCAAGCAGAAGATGGGCTTCGACGGCGTCGTCGTCTCCGACTGGAACGGCATCGGCCAGGTCGCCGGGTGCACCAACTCCAGTTGCGCGCGGGCGATCAACGCCGGCATCGACGTGGTGATGGTGCCCAACGACTGGAAGGCGTTCATCTCCACCACCATCGCCCAGGTCGAGGCGGGAGAGATCCCGATGTCCCGGATCGACGACGCCGTGACGCGCATCCTGCGGGTGAAGCTGCGGGCGGGCCTGTTCGACGCGCGCAAGCCCTCCGCGCGCCCCGGTGCGGGCTCGGCGAAGGCCCTGCAGGCGCGGGCGCTGGCCAGGAAGGCGGTGCGGGAGTCGCAGGTCCTGCTGAAGAACAACCGGAAGGTCCTCCCGCTCTCGCCCCGATCCAGGGTGCTGGTGGTCGGCAAGAGCGCCGACAGCATGCAGAACCAGACCGGCGGCTGGACCCTCACCTGGCAGGGCACCGGCAACACCGCCGCCGACTTCCCGAACGGCACGACGATCCTGGGCGGCCTGCGCGAGGTCCTCGGCACGGACAGCGTGACCTTCAGCGAGACGGCCGACGGCGTGGACCCGAGCCGGTACGACGCCGTGATCGCCGTGATCGGCGAGACGCCCTACGCCGAGGGCGTGGGCGACCTCGGGCGGCGCTCGCTGGAGGCCGCCAAGCTCTACCCCGGCGACCTCGCGGTGCTCGACAAGGTCGCCGGCAAGGGCACGCCGGTCGTCACCGTCTACGTCACCGGCCGCCCGCTGCATGTGAACAAGGAGCTCAACCGGTCGGACGCGTTCGTGGTCGCCTGGCTTCCCGGCACCGAGGGCGGCGGCGTGGCCGACCTGCTGGTCAGGAGCCGCAACAGCGGCTCCGGCTACACGGGCACGCTGTCGTACTCGTGGCCGAGGAGCGCCTGCCAGTCCCCGCTCAATCCCGGCGAGGAGGGATACGACCCGCTCTTCCCCCTCGGCTACGGCCTGCGCTACGGGCAGACCGGGTCGGTCGGCGCGCTCGACGAGACCTCGCCCGAGTTCGGCTGCTCCGGCACGGGCGGCGGCGGCACCGCCACCGAGGACCTGGAGATCTACAACCGCCAGGACGTGGCGCCGTACAAGAGCTACATCGGCTCGGCCGAGAACTGGGGCGGCACGGAGATCGGCGTGGACGGCGAGGCGGCGCACTCGGAGATCGCCGTCGTCCCGTCGGACGTCAACCTGCAGGGCGACGGGCTGAAGGCGACCTGGAACGGCGCCGGGGCGGCGCAGATCTACCTGCAGAACCCCGCGGGCGGCAGCGACCTGCGCGGCTACCTGAACGCCGACGCGGCGCTGGTCTTCGACACGATCGTCCACCAGCCGCCGGCGGCCCGCACGGTGATCAGCGCCCACTGCGTCTACCCGTGCTTCGCGGAGGTCGTGGCGACGTCGCTGTTCCAGAAGCTGCCCGTGGGCACGAAGGCGACTGTCAAGATCCCGGTCTCCTGCTTCTCGCCCAACCTGGACTTCGAGAACGTCAACACGCCGTTCCTCGTCTACACGGACGGCGCGTTCTCGGCCTCGTTCGCGAACGTCCGGTGGGTGCCTGGCGCGGCCAAGGACGCCGACGCGCGAAGCTGCGCGGACCTGACATAGCGGCACGTGAGCGCCCCCTGAGCGCGGCCGCGTTCAGGGGGCGCTCACGATTCTCCCAGGCTGACCTCCTACCCTGACCGGATGTTCGTCGATGCTGTGGAAACGAGCCCAAGCGGTGTCAGGGAGGAGGAATCATCTGCGCGGCCGCAGCCGCCGTCGCCGGCGCCGCGGCAGGGATGGCTGGACGCGTTACGCGGGATGGCCGCGATCGTCGTGGTGTTCGAGCACTCCCTGGACGCGCTGTTCCCCGAGGTGCGCGCGGGCGCCGGCCAGTGGTTCAACTTCGGCCAGTACGGCGTGCTCGTGTTCTTCCTCGTCAGCGGCTACGTGGTGCCGGTCTCGCTGGAACGCCGCGGCAGCGTCGGCGGATTCTGGATCAACCGGGTCTTCCGCCTGTATCCCCTGTGGTTCGTCGCCGCGGCGGCAGGGACGGTGTTCGGCGCCGAAGGCGTGTACGCGACGCTGCCGGATCAGCTGGCCGACAATCCGGGCATCTCGGCCCTGGCACACCTGACGATGCTGCAGGACCTTCTTCAGGTGGTCAGCGTCGTCAACGTGTTCTGGACGCTGTCGTACGAAATGGTCTTCTACCTGCTCGTGACGGCGATGTTCGTGGCGGGCGTGCACCGCGCCAGCGCCACGGGCATGCTCGCCTTCGCCGCGGCGGCTCTCACCGTGGGCGGACTGCTTCCGGCGGGCGCGCTGTCGCGTGGCGCGGGCACCGCCCAGGTCGTGGCGGTCACGGCGGTCCTGTTGCTCGCGGCGGCCGCGTCGCTGGCCTGTCGCGGGCGGCTGCGCGCGTGCGGCACCGCCGCCGCGGCCGTGCTGGCCCTGGTGCTGCTCGGCGTCAACAGCCGGATCGGGGCGTGGCAGAGCCTCGCCATCCTCGCGACGATGTTCGCCGGCACCGTGCTCTACCGGCTCGACCAGGGACAACTGCGCTGGAGGAAGAGCGGGTGGGCGCTGGCGTGCGTGCCGGTCGCGTCCATCGGCGCCGCGTGGGCCTTCGGCCCCGGCTGGGGCATGCCCGACGACCAGGTGCTGGCGTTCACCAGGGGGTGGTCCACGGCCGTCGCCGCGGCATGGGCCACCTTCCTGGCCGCCCGCCTTCTGCGGCGCCGGCCGATGCCCCGCGCCCTCGTGTGGCTCGGCCTGATCAGCTACTCCGTCTACCTGCTGCATCCCCTCGCCGTGCAGGTGCTCCGGCGGCTGACGACGGACCCGGGCCGCTTCTCCCTCACAGAACGCCTGGCCATGGCCGTCCTGCTGCTCGCGGTGGTGATCGCCTGCTCCGCGCTGACCTACCGCGCCGTCGAGCGCCCGGCCCAGTCCCTGGGCCGTCACCTGGCCCGGAGGGCGCGTTCCACGGCCCTCGCGACAGGCCCGGCCGGTGTCAGGCCGCCGGGACGGCCTCCCCGGCGACGTCGGCCTCGGCCCTGGCCGTCACCCGCCGCCGTACGGCCAGGCCGAAGCACGCGACCGCCAGGCTGAAGACGCCCGCCACGACGAACGGCCCGGCGGGGCGCCACGCGTCGAACAACGCCCCGCCGAGCGCCGAGATGATCATCACCCCGGCCGCGCCGCAGAGCGTGTGGACGCCGAACGCCGAGCCCCGCACCGCCGCCGGCGCCTGCTGCGCGAGCAGCGGGCCGGCCGTGGTGATGGCGGCGATCTCGCCCACGCCGATCAGCACGGCGACCAGCATCATGCCCGGGCCGAGGGGATCGGAGACGAGCAGCGTCGACAGGTAGGCGAGGGCGGCGACCACCTGTGCCACGACGACCAGATCCTGGCGCCGCATCCGGTCGCCCAGCCAGCCGAACACCGGCGCGCACAGCAACGCGACCATCTGCGAGACGCCTACCACGGCGCCGGCCTTGGCGAGCGCCTCCGCGCCGGACAGCCCGCCGTGCTCGGTCCCGTGGTTCTTGATCCACAAGGACATGAAGGCGACGACGATGGCGAGGTCGGCCCGCGCCACGAACGACGCCGCGTACGACAGTGCCACTCCCGGGTCGCGGACGAGCGCCACGCCCTCGCGCACCAGCCGCACCAGCGGCACGCGCTCGGCGGCGACCGGCCGCACCGGCGACAGCGTCAGCCACAGCAGGCCCGCCGTGACCAGGACGCCCGCGGCGATCAGCAGGAACGCCGTGCGGGCCGCCTGCACCGGCGCAATTCCGCCCGCCTCCAGCGTCTGCGGCAGCCGCACCAGGACCAGTACGGCGACCAGCGCGCCGAGGCCGCCGAAGAAGCCGATGAGCCCGTACGACGCCCCACGCGACCTGCTGCGCACGTAGTCGATCGCGATCGTCGACAGCATCGCGTTGATCGCCGCGACGCCCAGGCCGAACACCACCCGGAGCGCGGCCAGCACGGCCGTGTTGGCCGCGAACGGGAACAGCGCGGTGCCGGCGGCGCACAGCACCAGGCCGGAGACCACGATCACCCGGCGCCCGAACCTGTCGGCCAGCGCGCCATACCAGGCGAGGCTCGCGACCATGGCGAGTTCGGCCGCCGTGTTGAGCAGGCCGACGACCGTGCCCTGCCGTGACTCGGGCAGCCCCAGGATCGTGGTGAGGATGTGCGGCTGGGCCGACGGCAGGAAGGAGATCACCGCCGTGCCGGCCGTCGCCAGCGCGAGCAGGGCCCACATGTTGGCACGGGTGACGCCGTCGGCGAGATACGCGCCCAGCACACGGCGCAGGGGTGTCATGGAACGATCATGACATCGTCAGGCGTCGATCTTCGGGAAATGTCGCGTTCCTCTATAGATGCGGTGCTTCGTGGGCAACGAGCTAGGATCGCCCGCGTCGATGATGATCAGGGGAGGCGTCATGGAACCGGCGGGGATGGGGCCCGGCTTCGACCCGAACGTGCCCAACGCGGCGCGGATGTACGACTACTTTCTCGGGGGCAAGGACAACTTCCCCGCCGACCGGGCGGCTGCCGAGCAGGTGCTGCGGTACGTGCCGGAGATCCCCCTGGGGATCAGGGAGAACCGCGAGTTCCTCGTCCGCGCCGTGCGGTTCCTCGCCGGCCGGGGCATCCGGCAGTTCCTCGACATCGGCGCCGGCCTGCCCACCCAGCGCAACGTCCACCAGGTGGCGGCCGAGCACGCGCCCGGCTCGAAGACGGTGTACGTCGACAACGACCAGCAGGTGCTCGCGCACGCCCGCGCGCTGCTCCAGGACAGCCCGCAGGTGCGGGTCGTGGAGGGCGACCTGCGGCGGCCGGAGGAGATCCTGTCCCACCCCGAGGTGCGGGGCCACCTGGACCTCGACCGGCCGGTCGCCGTGCTGCTGCTCGCGATCGTCCACTTCCTGCCCGACTCCGACGAACCCCGCCGCCTGATCAAGGAGATCCGCGAGGCGCTCCCACCCGGCAGCTACGTGGCCATCTCGCACGTCGCGGTGGACGAGCGCCCGGAGCGGGCGCCCGCCGTCGAGCGGGTCTACCAGGGCGCGTCCGCGCAGTTCGTGGCCAGGCAGTCGGACGAGATCACGCCGTTCTTCGAGGGGCTCGACCTGGTCGAGCCCGGCGTGGTCAACCTGCACCAGTGGCGGCCCGAACACGAGGCGTTCGACCCTCGCCTGCTGGCGGTCAAGAACTACTTCCTGTGCGGGGTCGGCCGCGTCTCCTGACGCGCCGTCCCGGCCGAGGGCGCGAGCCTGCCCGCGCCCAGCAGGACCGCCAGCAGCAGCACGGTGACGAGAACGAACGAGGCGGGCAGCCCGGCCAGTGTGGCGATCCCGCCGATGGCGCTCGGCGCGACGAACCCCGACGCGTAGCTCACCGTGGCCGCGCCCGCGACGCCCTCGCTCGGCGAGGGCCCGGCGTTGCCCGCCGCGGCGAACACCAGCGGGATGACCACCGCGATCCCCACGCCGATCAGCATGAACCCGGCGATCGCCGGCACCGGGGTCCGGGAGACCACGACGAGCAGCCCGCCGAGCGCCGACAGCGCGGCGCCGCCGCGCACGGTCGCCACCGGCCCCAGCCGCCGCACCACCGCGTCGCCGCACAACCGGCCCGCGGCCATCATGCAGGCGAAGGCCGTGTACGCCGCGGCGCCCACCGCCTGGGACGCGCCCGCGACCTGCCGGAGGTAGACCGCGCACCAGTCCTGGGCGGCGGCCTCGCCGAACACCGAGCAGAAGCCCACCAGCCCGATGAGCAGCACTCCACGCGGCGGGAGCACGAAATGGGGCGGGGCCGGCTCGTCCTCGCCCGCCCGCACGTCGAGCAGCAGCGGGCCCACGGCCAGGGCCACGAGGAACAGCACGACCGCCGTCCCGCCCAGGTGGAGCCGGGCGTCGAGGCCCGCGCTCGCCGCCAGCGTGCCCACCGCGCCGCCCGCGAGCGTCCCCACGCTCCACATGCCGTGCAGCCCGGACATGATCGAACGGCCGAGCCGCTGCTCGACCACCACCCCCTGCGCGTTCATCGCGACGTCCCCGATGCCGGCCACCGCGCCGTACAGCATGAGCGCCGCGCACAGCAGGGGCAGGTTCGGCGCCAGCGGGGGCAGGACGAGGAGCAGGCACCACAGGCCGATCGAGACGCGGGTGACGGCCCGCCCGCCGAACCGGTGCGTGAGGCGCCCGGCGGTCGGCATCGCGAGGATGGAGCCGACCGCGGGCGCGAGCAGGGCGAGCCCGAGCTGGCCGGGCCCGGCCCCGACGTGATCCTGGATCCAGGGGATGCGGGAGGCGAAGCCGCCCGTCACCGCGCCGTGCAGAGCGAAGGTGACCGACACCGCGAACCTGGCCCGTCTCAGCTCCAGAAGATCCACGATCACACGGTATGTCCTCGGGAGCCATGCCGGCAGCGTGACCCCTGCGACTACCGTGACGGGCCGGGCTTCGATGATCACGAGCCGGGAACGGTTCGTCTTCACTTGGATGACCGAGGCGGCCCACGGCCGTCCGGGGTCCGTCCCAGAGGGTGGACAGACCTTGGAGGCGCCCATGAAGAAGTCCAGCCCGATCCTCGCGACCCTGACCATGATCGCCCTGTTGTTCGCCACCGCCTGTTCCGCCGGGGTGAGCGCCCCGGACGCCGGGGCCAGAGCGCCGGCCGCCCCGCAGAACTTCCCGGACTCCGCCCGGCAGGACCACACCGGCGGACAGATGCCCTCACTCGACCGGGAACAGGGGGCGCACAGCGCGGAGGAGCCGTCGACCTTCGCCCTCGACGTCGACACGGCCTCCTACGGCTACGCCCGCCGTGCCATACAGGAGGGGCGCCGGCCGGAACCGGGACAGGTGCGTACGGAGGAGTTCGTCAACGCCTTCCGCCAGGACTACGCGGAGCCGGAGGGCGACGGCTTCGCCGTCCACCTCGACGGCGCCAGGATGCCCGAGAAGGGGACGGCGCTGCTCCGCGTCGGCCTGCAGACCCGCGCGCCGGACACGTCGGTGCGCCGGCCCGTCAGCCTCACCTTCGTGGTCGACGTCTCCGGGTCCATGGCCGAGCCCGGCCGGCTCGACCTCGTGCGCCGGGCGCTGCACACACTCGTCGACCAGCTCGTGCCCGGCGACCAGGTATCCATCGTGTCGTTCCGCGAGGAGGCCCAGGTGGTCGCGGAGATGACGGCGGTCACCTACCGCTCCGATCTGCACCGGTCGATCGACATGCTGAGCGCCGACGGATCGACCAACCTGTCGGACGGCCTCGAGACCGGCTACCGCCTGGCGGCCGGCGCCTTCAGGGAGGACGCCACCAACCGCGTCATCCTGCTGTCCGACGGCTTGGCCAACACCGGCGAGACCGCCTGGCAGGCGATCCTCGACCGGGTGAGCGAGTACGCCGGCAAGAAGATCACCCTGCTGTGCGTGGGCGTCGGCCGCGAGTACGGCGACCAGCTCATGGAGCAGCTCGCGGACAGGGGCGACGGCGCGGCCGTGTACGTCTCCACTGAGGACGAGGTGCGGAAGGCCTTCACCGAACGGCTGACCACCACGTTGGAGGTGCGTGCCCGGGACGCCAAGGCGCAGGTCGCCTTCAACCCGTCGGCGGTCGAGTCGTACGCGCTCCTCGGATACGAAGACCGCGCGCTGACCTCGGAGGACTTCCGTGACGACAGCAAGGACGGCGGGGAGATCGGTCCCGGTCACTCGGTCACCGCGCTCTACCGGGTGCGCCTGCGCCCCGGCGCGGACGGCCGGCTCGCCACCGCCACGGTGCGCTGGCTGGACCCCGACACCCGGCGGCCGTCCGAGGCGGACCGGAGCGTCGACGTGTACGCGCTGGCCCCGGCCCTGTGGGGGAGCGCTTCCGTCCGTCTCCAGGTCGACGCCGTGGCCGCCGATTTCGCCGAGCACCTGCGCGCCCCGTGGTCCGGCAAGGGCGGGACGTGGAGCCTCGCCGAGCTGACCGGCCAGGCCGACCGCCTGGCGGCGCGGACCGAGGACCCGGCCGTGACCGAACTGGCCACGCTGCTGCGCAGGGCCGGTGACCTGGGCTGACCGCCCACGCAAGGGCGGCGGCCCCGGCCGGCGAGCCGAGGGAAACGCGGGAAGCCGGGCCAGGTGCCGGGGGCTGCGTTCGGGGTAAGGGCGGAAAGACCATAGGGTCGTCCCGTGCACATTCGCCCCGCCGCAGGCCGGGACCAGGAGCAGGACCAGGAGCAGGACATGGCCGTGAACGAGTTTGACGAAGGACCCGGCTTCGCCGATCTGGCGCTGGGCCCCGAGCTCCTCAAGGCCCTGTCCGGTCTCGGCTACGAGGAGCCCACACCGATCCAGCGGGAGGCCATCCCGCCGTTGCTGGAGGGCCGCGACCTCCTCGGACAGGCCGCGACCGGCACGGGCAAGACGGCCGCGTTCGCCCTGCCCATGCTCCAGCGGCTGCGCGGCGGCCTCCACCCGGCGGCCATGGAGGCCGGCGGCGGCGAGCCCGCGGGGCTGGTGCTGGTGCCCACCCGCGAGCTGGCCGTGCAGGTGTCGGAGGCCATGCACCGCTACGGCCGCGACCTCGGCACGCGGGTGCTGCCCATCTACGGCGGCCAGCCGATCGGGCGGCAGTTGCGGGCGCTGGAGCGCGGCGTGGACGTCGTCGTCGCCACCCCGGGCCGGGCGCTCGACCACATCGGCAGGGGCACCCTGCCGCTCAAGGGCCTGCGCATGATCGTCCTCGACGAGGCCGACGAGATGCTCGACATGGGCTTCGCCGACGACATCGAGGCGATCCTCCAGGACACCCCGGAGGACCGGCAGACCGTGCTGTTCTCCGCGACCATGCCGCCGCGCATCGACGGGATCGCCCGCCGCCACCTGCGCGAGCCGGTGCGGATCAGGATCGAGCGGGAGGCGCCCGCCGCCGGCGAGGCCCCGCTCATCCGGCAGAGCGCCTACATCGTGAGCCGGGCGTACAAGCCGGCCGCGCTGGGCCGCGTGCTCGACGTGGAGGCACCCACCGCGGCGATCGTCTTCTGCCGCACCCGTGAGGAGGTCGACAGCCTCACCGAGACCATGAACGGCCGCGGCTACCGCGCCGAGGCCCTGCACGGCGGCATGGGCCAGGAGCAGCGCGACCGGGTCATGGGCCGGCTGCGCAGCGGGACCGCCGACCTGCTCGTCGCGACCGACGTGGCCGCGCGCGGCCTCGACATCGAGCAGCTCACCCACGTCATCAACTACGACGTGCCGTCCGCGCCCGAGTCGTACGTGCACCGCATCGGCCGGGTGGGCCGGGCCGGGCGCGAGGGCGTCGCGATCACGCTCGCCGAGCCGCGCGAGCACCGCATGCTCAAGACCATCGAGCGCGTCACCCGCAGCAAGATCGCGGTGGAGAAGGTACCGACGGTCGCCGACCTGCGCGCCCGGCGGCTGGAGCTCACCAGGGCCGCCCTGCAGGAGAGCCTGATGGAGGACGGCGACCTCGACCGCTTCCGCGTGGTGGTCGAGACGCTCGCCGACGAGTTCGACCTGGTCGACATCGCGCTCGCGGCGGTCAAGCTCGCCCACGAGTCCACCGGCGCCGCGGCCGACGAGGAGGAGATCCCCGAGGTCACGCCGCGCGCGCAGCGGCCCGAGCGCGGGCCGCGCGACGACAGGTTCGGCCGCGACGACCGGCGCGGGCGGCGCGGGGGCGGCGCGATGAGCCGCGTCTTCGTCGGCGCGGGCCGCAGCGCGGGCGTGCGTCCCCAGGACATCGTCGGCGCGATCACCGGGGAGACCCGGGTCAGCGGGCGCGAGATCGGCGCGATCGAGATCGCCGACCGGTTCACCCTGGTCGAGATCCCGGACGGCGCCGTGGACGAGGTGGTCTCGGCGCTGCGCCACACCACGATCAAGGGCAGGAAGCCGATCGTGCGCAGGGACCGCGACGGCGCCCCCCGCGGCCGCCGCTGACCGCCGGATTCTCCGCCGCCGGCCGACCGGATCGCATGGGAAGGTCGGTCAGCGGGCGCCCACGGACCTCCCTGAGCGGGCGGCCGCGGCGGTCCTGCGCCGCGCCGCGCGCCAGCGGGCGAGCAGCAGCGCGAGCAGGCCCGCGAGGACGGCGACGGTGACACCGGTGCCGAGCAGCGCCCCCAGCCGCTGGTCGGACGCCCGGTCCGGCGCCCACGGCAGCCCAAGCGCCGCGTACCATATCGGTGCCTGCGGCGGCCCCGCCAGCACCACCAGCCCCGTCCACGCGCGTACGGCGATCGCCCCCGCGAGCATCCAGGCGCGGACCTGGGGCCGGATCGCGCGCGGGAGCGGGTCCGCGCCGGCGGCCACCGCGAGGAACAGCACCGCGGTGACCGTCACCACCGTCTGCGCGGCAAGCCGCAGGGCGAGGCTCGGCTGGGCGTATCCGAACAGGCCGGTCAGGTACAGCGCCGGATACGGCAGCGCGTACACGGCCAGCGCCGTCACCGGGTGTGACAGCGCGCGGCCGGCGGGACCGCCGACGGGATCCGCATCCGGACGGGCCCGCCGCCACAACGTCACCGGGGCGCCGAACACGAGCAGGACGGGACCCACGGCGCCGAGCAGCGCGTACTGCGCCGCGTGCGCCGAGAACAGCGCGGGCGCGTACGCCGCCACTCCTCCCGACGTGGCGTAGCCGACGACGACCAGACCGGCCAGCCAGGAGGCGGTCCGCGCGGCCGGCCACCCCTCTCCGTCCCCCGGAGCGCGCGACAGCCGCCGTACGCCGGACAGGTACGCGGCGAGGGCGGCGGCCAGCAGGAGCAGCGCGATCGGGTCGGGCCGCACCTCGGTGACGAGCGCGCCCGGGGTGAGGGGAGGCAGGGCGTATCCCAGCGCGTCGTGCTCGTGTACGGCGGTCTCCGTGGCCGGCGGGGGCGTGCGTCCCAGCGCCACGGCCAGGCCCAGCGTGCCGGCCATCACCGCGATCTCGCCGCAGGCGAGGCGGAGGAACGGCGCGCGGGCCCCGCCGGAGTCCATCGCCTCGATGGTCCCGCGCCGGTGCCGCCACCCGAACCAGCCGAGCACCGCCAGCGCGGCGATCTTGGCCAGCACGAGCAGGCCGTACCTCGACTGCCAGAGCAGGGGCAGCGAGCCGAGCCTCACCCAGGCGTTGAGCGCGCCGGACGCCCCGACGGCGGCGAAGCAGCCGAGCGCGAGCGTGCTGAAGCGGCGCACGGCGACGGTGAGCCCGGGCGCGGCGCGCAGGTGCGCCACGAGGGCGTACAGGCCGCCGGTCCACAGCGCGACGGCCGCCACGTGCGCCATCAGGCTGAGGACGGCGAGGTTGTGGTCGGCGGCCGAGGCGGAGTGGCCCACGTACGCAGGGGGCAGCACCGCGAGGAGCGCCACCGCGAGCAGCGTGAGCCGGAGCAGGGGGCCGTTCGGCAGGAGCGACCCGGCGGCGATCGCCAGAGCCGCGAGCGTCACCGTCAGGAACGCCTGCCCCTGTGGGATGTGGAAGAGGAAGGCGGGCAGCGCGCCGGAGCGCAGCGCGCCTCCCGGGGGCAGCCCGAGGAAGTCCGACAGCGTCAGCACCTCGGTGACCGCCGCGCTCGCCGCCCAGCCGAGCGCCCAGGCCCCGGCCGCCCGTACGAGGGCCCGGCCGCGCGCGGGGGCCAGCACGACGGCCGCCAGCAGGACTCCGACCGTGGCGGCGGCGCAGAGGTCGTGGACGAGGCGCACGACCGGCAGGCCCCAGACGGTCAGGGCACCGGGGGAGGGCAGTCCCTGGATCGCCGGTTGCGGTCTGCCGCCGCCGAACCACAGGGCGAGCGCCAGCACGGCGAACGCCGTCGCGGCGACGGCGGGGACTACTACGCCGCGGTGGCGCTGGGGAGATGTCATCGTCGGCGTCCTCGGCTCGGCACCGTTGATCGCTAGCGAGTATGACCGAACGGGCGTCCTCAGGGCAGCCCCCGCGACAGGATCGGCCCTCGCTGCGGCGTCCGGCTGAAACGTTCAACGGCCCCTTCCTGGGCCGATGCCGACGTGGCGGGCTACTCGCATCGTGGGGAAGATCGGTGCGAGAGCCGGCCGGGCGTGTCAGCGTCGACGTGCCGACATGTTCTCCTTCCTCCCGTCAGGTGAGGCGCGTGGGGGAGAAGCCGGTGCGATCGCGCTGTCTCACGGGGTCGGACGCGAGATGCCGCGCGGTCGCGGGAACGGTCAGGTCTTCCTCCAGATGGTTCTACGTGGGATTGTTAGCGTTAACAATTCAATGGCGGAGATGTTCTCCTTCCGGGGAGCCGCCCGAGGGGTTGATGCAGCGGAGCAAATACGACGCCGCGAACGCTGTCAAGACCCCGGGTCAGGGCTGCCGCCGGGATTCCCGGGCATCCGGGGGCGCACCTCCTCCTCGCCTGCGGACCGCGCTGAAAGTTTCACCGGTCGGGGCGCACGCCGGGAGGTGCGGGTTCGTCGGACACCTGGGGCCGCGACGGGAGATGCCTGCGCGAAACGATTCGCTCAACGGTCTTGACACATCTCATGGTGGTTTCGACACTGATCTCGCGTTCGGCTTCTTCCTGCCTGGGTCGGGGATGAGCGGCAGGGGCCGGCGGTGACGCCGGTCGCGTCGCGTCCGGCGATCCGCCACGCAGTGAATCTCGCGGGTATCCCGGCTTCCTCCTTGTCGTACAGCCATGCCCGCTCGACCTGGACGCGGGATCCGCCGGCTTCCTTCTCCGGAGATCGGCCGTGCCCGCACCTGTCGAGGGCCCCCTATCAGAAGGAGAAACGAATGCGACTTCGCGGTCCTGGCCGGCGACGGCCCCCCGGGCATACCGTGGGTGGCCGTTCCCCCCGCGTTCGGCGGCTACGGCGGCTGGTCGCCGCCGTACACCTCGCGATCGTGACGATGGTGCCGGCGGGGTGGGCGGTCGCGGACGGCGCCGCGGCCGCCACGACGAGAACTGACGCCGGCGCGGCGGTGGCGGCGGTGACGACTCCGCCGATGGGCTGGGCGTCGTGGAACACCTTCGCGGCCCAGATCAACTACAACGTGATCAAAGCTCAGACGGACGCGATGGTGTCCTCGGGGATGAAGGACGCCGGTTACCAGTACGTCAACATCGACGAGGGCTGGTGGCAGGGAACGCGTGACGCGTCCGGCAACATCACGGTCGACACGGCGGAGTGGCCGGGCGGGATGAAGGCGATCGCCGACTATATCCACAGCAAGGGTCTGAAGGCGGGCATCTACACAGACGCCGGTCGGAATGGATGCGGCTACTACTACCCGACCGGCCGTCCTGCCGCGCCGAACACCGGCAGCGAGGGCCACTACGACCAGGACTTCCTCCAGTTCTCCCGGTGGGGCTTCGACTTCGTCAAGGTCGACTGGTGCGGAGGGAGTGCCGAGGGTCTCAACCCTCGCACCGCCTACCAGGCGATCAGTGACGCGATAGACCGGGCCACGGCACAGACCGGGCGTCCGATGGTGCTGTCGGTGTGCAACTGGGGTGTCCAGAGCCCCTGGGACTGGGCGCCGAGCATGTCCACCATGTGGCGGACCAGCGGCGACATCATCTACTGGGGGCAGACCGCGTCGATGGACCGCGTGCTGGCCAACTTCGACTCCGCCCAGCATCTCGCCGCCCAGAGCCCGGGGCACTACAACGACCCCGACATGCTCGTCGTCGGGATGAACGGCTTCTCGGCCGCGCAGAACCGTACGCACATGGGCCTGTGGGCGATCTCGGGAGCGCCGCTGCTGGCCGGCAACAACCTCGCCACGATGAGCGCCGAGACCAGGGCGATCCTGACCAATCGGGAGGTGCTGGCGGTCGACCAGGACCCCCTCGGGCGGCAGGGGGTGAAGGTGGCCGAGGACCTGAGCGGCCGCCAGGTGTACGCCAAGGTGCTGTCGGGGACCGGCCGGCGCGCGGTGCTCCTGCTCAACCGGACCACCTCGCCCGCCGCCATCACCGCCCGCTGGTCCGACCTCGGCCTCGCCGGGCCGGCGACCGTACGGAACCTCTGGACGGGGACCGACTCCGGGACGTTCGACGGCGGCTACACCACGACCGTGCCGGCCCGCGAAGCGGTCCTCCTCACCGTCACGGGGAGCGGCGCCACTCCGTCCCCCACGCCCACTCCCACCGGAGGAAGCGCGATCAAGGGTGTGGGGTCGGGCCGGTGCCTGGACGTCGCCGGCGTCTCCCAGGCCAACGGCGCCCAGGCGCAGCTCTGGGACTGCAACGGCC
>NZ_VIRJ01000059.1:0-20111 GCF_006874435.1 Microbispora sp. KK1-11
CTGCGTCGGCATCACCGTGTGGGGCGTGCGCGACAGCGACTCCTGGCGCTCCAGCCAGACCCCGCTGCTGTTCGACGGCAACGGCAACAAGAAGCCCGCCTACACCTCGGTCCTCAACGCCCTCAACAACGCCACTCCCAGCAACTCGCCCAGCCCCACCCCGCCGGTGAGCCCGAGCCCCAGCCCGACCCCGCCGGTGAGCCCGAGCCCGAGCCCGACCCCGCCGACCAGCCCCAGCCCCACTCCCCCGGTCACGGGCGCGTGCTCGGCGACCCTCACGACGGTCAACAGCTGGCCCGGCGGCTTCCAGTCCGAGGTCACCGTCCGCGCCGGCAGCTCGGCGGTCAACGGCTGGACCGTGAAGTGGACCTGGCCGGGCGGGCAGACCATCAGCAGCCTGTGGAACGGCACGCAGAGCACGTCCGGCTCCAGCGTGACCGTCCGCAACGCCCCCTACAACGGCTCCATCGCGGCCGGCTCGTCCACCACCTTCGGCTTCACCGCCAACGGCAGCGCGGCCACCCCGGCCGTCACCTGCACCAGCCCCTGACCCCTGACTCCTGACTCCTGACGAAACCGGATCCGGTTCGGACGATGTCCGGCCGGATCCGGTTTCGCGTTGTCATACCAGCGCGTCCGGGGGTGGAGGAGCGGATCCGGCGGCGCGATGATGGCCGTGATGGACGGGACTCTGCTGCTGCTGGACGTCGACGGGGTGCTCAACCCCAGTCGGCGCTCCTCGCCGCGCTTCCGCCGCTTCGACTGCGTGGCGGAGGGCGAGTGGTTCCGCCTGCTGCTCGATCCCCGGCACGGCGCCAAGCTGACCGCGCTGCGCCGGGAGACCGGCGCGACGCTGGCCTGGGCGACGACCTGGGGCGAGCGCGCCAACGAGGAGATCGGCCCCAGGATCGGGCTGCCCCCGCTGCCGGTGATCCCGATCGACGGCGACCCTCCCCGCCCGCCCGGCGTGAACCTCAAGACCTGGCACGTCGCCGAGTACGTCCGGGGCAGGCCGTTCGTGTGGTTCGACGACGATCTCGGCCCGGCCGATCTGGAGTTCCTGCGCGGCCATCCGGGCGTCGGGGAGTTCCTGGTCGTGGCCGTCGACCCCAGAGACGGGCTGGGCGACGCCCATCTGGACGCCGCCCGCCGATGGCTGACCGCGCGGAGGCCGCAAGCCGCCTGGTGAGACAGTGTGGAGTCACAGGTGAGCAGGGGGTGGATTCTCAGGGATTTCCCCGGAAGCCCCGGTAATCTCGCGGGCCATGACATGGCAGCGGAGGATCAACGGCGCACTCGTCAAGTTCACGGGAGTCCAGCTCACCCGTGTCCGGCCCGCCGCCCAGTCGTCGCCCACAGGCCCCGCCCCGGCTCCGGCGCCGGAGGAACTGGTGCGTCCTCCCGCCGACCCTCGCGCCGACCGCCTTCTGGTCGCGCCGGTGTTCATCATGTCCCCGGTGCGGTCGGGCTCCACCCTGCTGCGGTCGATCCTGAACGCGCACCCCGAACTCCACGCCCCGCATGAGCTGCACGTCAGGCGGCTGACCGTCGGGTTCGGCACGCCGCTGGCCCGCAAGGCCATGGAGGCGCTCGGCCACAACCAGGCCGACCTGGAGCACATGCTGTGGGACCGGGTGCTCCACCGCGAACTGGTGCGCAGCGGCAAGCGGACCATCGTGGACAAGACTCCCGCCAACGCCTTCGCGTACGCCCGGATCTCCGCCTGCTGGCCCGACGCCCGGTATGTCTTCCTGCTGCGCCACCCCGCCTCCATCGCCGCCTCCTGGTACGAGGCCGACCCCGTCAAGCGCACCCGGGAGGAAGCCGCCTCCGACGCGCTGCGTTACATGAAGGCGGTGCAGCGGGCCAGGAAGGCGCTCACCGGCCTGACCGTGCGCTATGAGGATCTGACCGGCGAGCCGGAGAAGACGACCCGCGCCATCTGCGACTTCCTCCAGGTGGAGTGGGAGCCCGGCATGCTGGCGTACGGCGAGCAGAAGGTGGTGCAGAAGGGCCTGGGCGACTGGAGCGACAAGCTCCGCTCGGGCACGGTGCAGCCGGGACGCGACCTGCCGGGGCCCGACGAGATACCCGACCTGCTCAAACCCATCTGCCGCAGCTGGGGCTACCTCCCCAAGGAGGAGGGCCGATGAGGATCCGTTACATGCTCCTGCACGCCTACGGCATGGGCGGCACGATCCGCACCGTGGTCAACCAGGCGAACGCGATGGCCACGCTCGGCCACGAGGTCGAGATCGTCAGCGTGGTGCGCCGCCGTGAGGAGCCGCAGTTCCGGCTGCATCCCGGCGTCGCGCTCACCACGCTGGTGGACCAGCGGACCGGCGTTCAGGCCGACTCCCTCGGCCGGCGTGTGTGGCGGCGGCTGCGCGGCAAGATCGTGCCGTACGGCGAGTTCGCCGCGGGCTACTTCACCGAGCGGGTCGAGAAGGCGGTCATCGACTACGTCACCTCTGTCGACGACGGGGTCCTCGTCACCACACGCCCGGCGCTGAACCTCATCTCCGCGCGCCGCGCCTCCGGGAACGTCGTGCGGGTGGCGCAGGAGCACATGAACCTCGGCACCTATCCCGGCCCGCTGCGCGAGGAGATCGTCCGGCACTACGGCGGGTTCGACGCGGTCGCCGTGCTGACGGCCAGCGACCGGCGCGAGTACGAGCAGGCGCTGCCCGGCACGAGGATCGTGCGGATTCCGAACGCGGTGCACTCGGTGAACCAGACGCCGTCCAGGCAGGAGCACCCGGTCGTGGTCGCCGCCGGACGCCTGGTCAGGCAGAAGGGCTTCGACCTGCTGCTGCCGGCGTTCGCCCAGGTGGTGAAGGAACATCCGGAGTGGCGCCTGCGCGTCTTCGGCACCGGCCCGAAGAAGGCCGCCCTGCGGGCGCTGATCGGCGAGCACGGCCTGTCCGCGCACGTGACGTTGATGGGCCGGACCAACCGGCTCGACGACGAGCTCGCCCGGGCCTCGATCTACGCGCTGAGCAGCCGTTTCGAGGGCCTGCCGATGGTCATGATCGAGGCGATGACCCACGCGCTGCCGATCGTGGCCTTCGACTGCCCGACCGGCCCCGGCGACGTGCTCACCGACGGGACCGACGGCGTCCTGGTGCCCTGCGGGGACGTGGACGCCCTCGCCGCGGCCATGAACCGGCTCATCGCCGACCGCGACCTGCGGCTGCGCATGGGCGCCGCCGCCGCGGCCACCGCCAGGGAGTACGCGCCGGAGAACGTCATGCCGCTGTGGGAGAACCTGTTCACCGAACTCCTGCGGGCCAAGACGGGCAGCGACGCGCGGGCACGGCGGTGACCGGGCTCACGCGTACGCGGCCCCGGTCGGCCTGCCGCCCCTGCGGGGGGACGGAAAGGCCCCCGGCCGGCGGTGACGCCGGTCGGGTGCCCTTCCGCCCGATCGGCCTGCGTCAGCCGTCGCTGTCCGACGACGGGATGTAGGCGCCCGGCACCTGGTCCGGCGCGTAGATCTCGTCGTCACCCGGGTAGGGCTTCTTGTAGTCGTGCGCCTCGTACCACGAGAAGCGGTTCATCTGCTCCGGGTTCCCGGAATCGGCCCTGGCGTTGGGCCCGTTGAACGCCTGGTGCGACTTCCAGGCGCCCCACTTCTTCGCGACCTCCTGCTTGTCCGCGGGCACCTTCGCCGACGGCGCCGCCGCCGCGGCGGGGTTCTGCGGCGCCGGGGTGTCCGCACCGCAGGACGGCAGGTTGGAGCCCGTCAGGCCCAGCGTCAGCGACGTGCGGTTCGGCAGGGCGGTGAACGGCGTGTAGTCGGGCTTGTTGGTGAAGGCCGCGGCCATCGGGGTGGCGGCGCTGTCCTTCTGGTTCATCGGCTGGATCCCGAGGATCTGCTCGATGGTGCGGATCATGGTGATCTGCGTGTAGTAGTGGCTGTCCACGGTGCCGTGCTTGGCCCAGGGGCTGACGATCTGGATCGGGGCACGGTGGCCGTCGACGTGGTCGGTGCCGGCCTGGGAGTCGTCCTCGACGACGAAGATCGCCGAGTCCTTCCAGTACTTGCTGTGCGAGATGGTGTCGACGATCCTGCCGAGGGCCAGGTCGTTGTCGGCGACCTGAGCGGCACCGTTCGGCGGACCACCCGTGTGGTCGCTGGAGAGCCAGAACATGTTCAGGTTCGCCGGCCCGTTGGCCTCGAAGTCACGCTTCCAGATCTCGTACCGGTAGATGTCCGGGACGCTGGTGTCGAACTTCGGGAAGCCGTGCACCGACACGTCGTTGAGCGACGGGATCGGCGAGGACGAGTTCAGGGTGTAGGCGGTGTTCTGGCCGGTCGCCTGCATGTTCTTCGTGTCGCAGTACAGGTTCTGCCAGGTCGCGCCGGACGGCTTGGTCAGGAACTGGTGGAACTCGCCGAAGTTCCGCACGGTCTTGCCCACCGCCTGCGCACCGCTCCAGATGAAGCCGGTCCGCTGGTGGCCGAGCGCGTCGTCCTCGGTGTCGTAGCTGCGCAGGTACTCACCCGCCGAGGACTCGGTGTACTCCGGGTTGTCGGCCTGCATCAGCCAGTTGTGGCCCTCGGCCGAGTTGGTGCCGATGTCGTACGTGTTGTCGTACAGGCCGAACTGACGTGCCAGCGCGTGCTGGTTCGGCGTCACGTTCTCGCCGTACTGGGCCAGCGACGGGTCGCCGTTGCCCTGCGGGATGTCGCCGAAGACCTGGTCGTAGGTCCGGTTCTCCTTGACGATCAGGAAGACGTGCTTGATCGTCGAGGGGTCTCCGAGACGCTTCGGGACCGCCACGGCCTTCTGCTTGTTGCCCTCGGCCTTCTTGACGTCGTTCTTGCCCCAGCCGTTCTGCGCGAAGACCGTGGCCGTGTACTTGGCGATCTCCTTGTCGTCCGGCAGCGTGAACCGCTGCAGGCTCGACGTGGTGTCGTGGGTGCCGTGCCCGGCGGCGGTGGTGGGACGGCGGGCGTCGATGCCACGGGTGTTGGAGACCAGCACCTGGTCGCCGATCGTGGTGATCTCGGCGGGGAAGTAATCGGTCGGGAGCAGGCCGACGTAGCCGACGGGCTCCTGCGGCGTCGTGTAGCGGTAGACGGCGACCGCGTTGGCGCGGCCGAGCGTCACCAGCAGATGACCGTCGTCGGTGAGCGTCACCGCGTCGGGCTCGTAGCCCACCGAGGCCTCCGGCCACGGCTGGGTGGCGATGGTCTGGACGACCTTGTCGCTGGAGGTGTCGACGACCGACACGTCGTTGGTGGCGGTGTTGGTGACGAACAGCGCCCCGTTCTTGGCGTACAGGGCCGTCGGGTGCAGACCGACGTCGATGCTCGTGGGGGCGGCGGCGGGGTTCGCCAGGTCGATGACGCTGACCGTGCCGGTGGTGGTGGCGCCGGTGTTCGGGTCGGCCGGCACCTGGGTGCCGTAGGAGTTGATCGTCGTCTCTCCGGGCTTCGCCGGACGCCCGCCCTCGTTGCTGACGTAGAGCTTGGTCCCGACCATGACCAGGTCACGGGGGGCGTTGCCCACGGCCCAGCTCTGCCGGATGGCCCCGGTCGCCGCGTCGATGGCGACCACGCGGTTCTGGCCGTTGACGGCGGAGTACACGGTGGAGCCGTCGGGCGAGAACACCGCCTCGCCCACCAGCGCGCGCTTCGAGCCCTGTGCGGCGATGGTGACGTTCGTCGGGTTGGCGAGGGTGCCGTCGGGGTTCACGGTGAACCTCGTGTAGCCGTCGGCCCGCCCCAGCCACAGCTGGGAACCGTCCGGCGAGTACGTCGGGCCTTCCTGGCCCACGTCGTTGCCGCTGATGCGCGGGTTCGCCGCCGCGTTGTTGCCGACGAGCTGCTGCACCCGCCAGTTCTTCAGGTCGACGATGACGAGCGCCATGCCGCCGTCGGTGATCGAGGCCGCGAGGTGGGCGCCGTCCGGGCTGACCGAGGACGACATGATCTTGCCGTTGTCGATGACGAGGCGCTCGCCGACGGGGTTGATGTACTGGTCGGCGGAGACGACCAAACCCTTGTCGGTGGTCTGGCCGACCTGCTGGGTGCCGAATACGTCGGTGGACGCGTAGGCGATGCCGCCGCCGGCGACGACGAGAGCGGCGGTGGCGGCCGCGAGGAGGCGGGTCCGCCGGCCGGTGCGTCCACTGAGGAGCCCGCGTGGGGCCTTCGCGACGCGCTGGCGCGTGACGTGCATGAATCATTCCTTCGAAGTGCTTGCGAGCAGGTCGACGTTCCCGTCGAACTGCCACAGGGGGTTGGGTGCGTCCCCGGCCGGGGTGCGCACCTGGAAGAAGCCGTTCACCTCCTTGGGTCCGTCTCCGTCGGCGACGTACCGCCCGTCCGCGGTGACGTCGAGCTGGTAGATGGCGGAGCCCACGGCGGCCGCGCCGGGGAGGTGCCATGACACGACACACCGCCAGTCGTTGCCCGGTCCCTGGTCGGGGACCCGGGAACCGCCCTTGTCGCAGGACGCGGACGCCCCCAGCTGCGCCTCGGTGACGTCGGGGCGGTTGAGCTCCTGCGTCTGCAGCCGATAGAGATGGGCGTACGCCGTGGCGAGCGAGTCCTGCAGCTTCCCCTTCTCGATTCCCGAGCCCGTGGCCGGGGTCGCGACGGCGATCACGCCCACGGTGAGGACGACCAGTGCGGCCAGTGGCAGGACCGCCGCCACGACGACCCGCCGGCCCGACCCGTCGTACGTCAGGTCGGTGAAGTCGCGGCGCAGGAACAGCCGGTAGGCCAGCGCGGTGGCGGTGACCGCCCACACCACGCTCACCGCGAGACCGATGAGGAGGGGGCCCGCCTGCGCCGGGCTGGTGAAGAGCCCGCGCCAGGCGAGGAAGGCGCTGTTCGGCAGGGCCGTCCGCACCGCCACCGGTAGCGGGAGCAGCTGTGCGAGCTGCAGCACCAGGGCGAGCAGTGCGGGCATCAGCAGCCCCATCGGCGAGCGGCCCAGGGCGACCGAGCCGAGGAGCCCGACGGCGGCGAACGCCACCGTCGGCGCCAGCACGCAGACCCAGGCGAGCAGAACCGTGGCGGCGGCGTCCGCCGGGGCGAGGAGATGGCCGTCCAATCCGGCGAGCGGCCGGTCGCCGACCGCGACCAGGCCCCCTGCCACGCCCGACGCGGCCAGCCCGGCCACCAGCAGCAGGAGCACGGTCAGGCTGGCGAGGCCCTTCGCCACGAAGATCCTCCTCGGTGAGCGGACCGCCACGAGGAGGTGGCGCCAGGTGCCCAGCCGGTCCTCGGCCGCGAAGACGTCGCCGGCGACCAGCGCCGTCAGCAGCGGGAGCGCCCAGCTGCACGAGAAGTCCAGTACGACCAGCGCCCCCGCCCAGCCGGTCGCGTTCATCCAGCGGCCGAAGACCGTGTCGGCCGGGAGCGAGCTCTGCAGGCTCACGGCGGCCACGAAGGCCGCCGGGGCGATCCAGCAGGCGAGCAGCAGCAGTCGGATGCGCCACTGGGAGAGCAGCTTGACCAGCTCGAACCGATAGCCGGGCAGTACGGGCGCCGGCCGGGCGCCGGCCCTGGGTTGGGTGACGGTCGCGGTCATCGCAGGTCCTCCTGGTCGGTCTGCGCGGGTACGGTCCCGGTCAGGCCGAGGAACGCGGCCTCGAGAGGCGTCACCACGGGCGCCAGTTCCCGGAGCGCCACGCCGTCTCGCACCAGCCGTACGACCAGCTCGTCGATGGCAGTCACAGGCCCGCGGACCACGAGTACGCCGGCGTCCGGTCCCCGAGCGGGGTCGCGGCCGGGCACGACGCGGAGCCCGGGCGTTTCCGACGCCAGCCGGTGGGCGGCCGCCGAGTCGGAGGTGAGCAGCCGGTAGTCGAGTTCGCCGCTCTCGGCGGCGAGCTTGCTCACCGGACCGGAGAAGACGACCCGTCCGGTGGCGAGGATGGTCACCTCGGCGCACAGCGCGGCGAGGTCGTCCATCCGGTGGCTGGAGAGGACCACCGCGGTCCCGTCCGCGGCGAGTCCGGTGATGACGCGGTGCACCTGGTGCTTGCCCGCGGGGTCCAGGCCGTTGGCCGGCTCGTCGAGGACGAGCAGTCGCGGCTTGGTGAGCAGCGCGGCGGCCAGCCCGAGCCGCTGGCGCATCCCCAGCGAGAAGCCCCGGACCCGGTCGTCCGCGACGTCGGTGAGCCCGACCTGCTCCAGCACGTCGTCGACGCCGGTGTCATACCGGCCAAGTGAGGCCAGGGCCGAGAGGTTCTGGCGCGCGGTGAGCGAGGGATAGAGCCCGGGTCCGTCGACGAAGCCCGCGACGCCGTCGGGGACGGCGAGCGTCCGCCCGACCGGCGTCCCCAGGATCTCAAGGCGCCCGCCGTCCGCGACCGCCAAGCCCAGCAGCAGACCGAGGAGCGTCGTCTTGCCCGCGCCGTTCGGGCCGACCAGGCCGTGGACCTGCCCGCGCGCCACGTCGAGGTCGACACCGTCGAGTGCGACCACGTCACCGAAGGACTTCGTGATTTCGCGAGCCCGGACCGCGGGCATCCTGTGCGTCTCGCTTCTTCCCATCCCTGTCCTTCCTCGGCAGCCGGCACCCGGTCGCGGATTCGGCGATCGGTACGGCAGCGAGAAAGTTAGCCGCGCTAAATACGCGGCACGGTGTGCAGCGCACCAATAGACGGTTTATGTCACGTGAACAGACGTCGTGATCAGCGGGACTTGGTGCGACGTGGTTCAAGATATTGCCAAGCCATGTTCACCCCGGCGTGGCCTCGTGCCCCTAATATCCCCGTCTTGCCAACACACACCCACGGGGGTTTCACATGGTTTCCTCCCGCAAGCGACTGCTGCGGCTGCTTGTCCCTACGACGGCTGTGGCGACGACAGCGGTCGTCAGCGCGGTTCTCACCCCTGTCCTGTCCGCGAACGCCACCACCTCTGACCACGGCGGCGGCCGGGCGCGCAGTGTGATCTTCATCAACGGTGACGGCATGTCCGCGGCTCATCGTGAAGCCGCGAGGCTGTACCTGACCGGTCTCGACGGACAGCTCGCCATGGACAGGCTTCCGGTCTCCGGGCAGTTGAGCACCAGCCCGCACGACCCGGCGACAGCCGTCACCGACTCCGCCGCCGCGGCTACCGCCTGGGCGACGGGGACCAAGACCTACAACGGCGCCATCAGCGTGGACGTCAACGGCAAGCCGCTGCCGATCCTGGGCATGCAGGCCAAGGCGGCGGGTAAGTCCACCGGCCTCGTCACCACGGCTCAGGTGACCGACGCCAGCCCTGCCGCGTGGTTCTCCCAGACCGCCAACCGCTCGGCCCAGGACGAGATCGCGCGGCAGTACCTGGCGGTCAGCAAGCCCGACGTCATCCTCGGCGGTGGCGAGGACTGGTGGCTCCCGGCGGGTACGCCCGGCGCGTGGCCGGACAAGCCCGCCGAGGATCCGAGCGAGGCCAGCAAGGGGACCAAGGGCAATCTGATCGACCAGGCCAAGAGCGCCGGCTACCAGTACGTCTCCACCGCCCACGAGCTCGCGCGGGCGAAGCGGGGGAAGCTGCTGGGCCTGTTCAGCAACGAGGAGATGTTCCAGCAGAGGCCCGAAGGCCAGGGTGACGTCTACTCCCCGGCCGTGGACCTGGCCACCATGACCAAGAAGGCCCTGGACACCCTCGGCACGAACAAGAAGGGCTTCTTCCTCTTCGTCGAAGAGGAGGGCGTCGACGAGTTCGCGCACGAGAACAACGGCGCCCGCGTGCTCCAGGCCATGGCATCCCTGGAGAAGGCCGTCCAGGTCGCCAGGGCGTACGTCGCCGCGCACCCCGACACGCTTCTCGTCGTCACGGGCGACCACGACTGCGGCGGTCTCACCGTGGAGGACACCTCCGGCAGCGACGAGAGCGGCAGCGACCTGTCGACCGAGGACGGTCCGTTCCCGATCCACGGCAGCAAGCTCCAGTTCGTCATGGACTGGACCACCACCGGGCACACCGGCGTGGACGTGCCGGTTACGGCGCAGGGGCCCCTCTCCACCCTCTTCACCGGCAAGCACCCCAACACCTACGTGCACGAGGTCCTCTCACAGGTGCTGACCTCACGTCACTGAACGACCGCTCACGCGGACGCTGCGCCGGCCAGCCGGTCGCCCAGGGAACTGCGCCGGTACAGGACCTGCCGGCCGTCGCGGGCCCGGGTGACCAGGCCCGTGGCGTACAGCACCCGCAGGTGCTGGGACACGGCGCTCGGGGTGACCCTGAGCCGGCGGGCGAGCTCGACGGTGGGCAGCGGCTCGCCGAGGAGGCCGAGCAGCCTCGCCCTCGGCGCGCCGAGAAGCGCCACGAGAGCGGTCTGTTCCGCGACGGGCGCCGTGTCCCAGAGCGTCGCCACGCCACGGCTGGGATACACCAGCGTGGGAGGCTCCTCCGGGAGGACCGGTGGCGCGGGCTTGTGCGCGAACACGGAGGGCACGAGCAGCAGCCCACGGCCGGCCGCCGCGACGCGGAAGCTGCTGATCATCTTGTCGACGTGCAGCACGCCGTCGTCCCAGCGCAGGTTCGGGTGCATGCCCGCGAACAGCAGGCGGGCGCCTCCGACGGCCAGCTGCCGCGCCCGGTAGGTCATGTCGGCCTCCAGCACCAGCCGCATCTGCGGCCACAACGGCCTGACCGCGATCTCCCAGTAGCGTCCCAGGAGGTCGCAGACGGCGTCCCGGAGCCTTACGACCGGCGCGTCGCCGGTGGCGGCGGCATCGCGCAGCGGCCCGGGGAGCGGGCCCGGCGCGTGCGTCGCCGCCAGGTCGCGGCGGACCAGAGCGGGTGGGGTACGGCGGACCACCGCCAGCTCCTCCTCGAACTCCGGGGCGAAGGTCTCGGGCCTCGGGGTCAGGAAGTCGGGAACAGTGAACCTCTCCGCCACCAGGGACATCAGCAGGTCCGTGTCGAGCGCGCCGAGGCTGCCGGCAACAGATCTGCGCCAAGGGAGATGCACCGCGGACAGGCCCGGGTCGCGCAGCACCCGCAGGCTGAGCACCGTCTCGGTCAGGGGCGAGAGGGCGAACCTCGTGTCCGCGAGGTCCTCGACGCCGAGCACAAAGCTGATCATTAAGCCATACGCTACATCGATTGGCGGCGGAACGCCCGTGGCGTGGACTTCGGTCCATGATTCACGCATTCGTCGTCGTGAGCGGCGTGACCGGACAGCGCCGCGTCTCCGATGTCGCCGACGGGCCGGTGGACGGCGCATGAGCCGCCGACTCCTCGCGATCCTGACCCTCACCTGCGCGGTGGCGGTGGGCAACGTCTACTTCCCGCAGGCGATCGGGCCGCTGGTCGCCGCCGGGCTGCATCTGTCCCCCGACGCGGGCGCCCTGGTGGTGACCGCCACCCAGGCCGGTTACACGGCCGGGATCGTCCTGCTGGTGCCGCTCGGCGACCGATTCCCGCACCGGCCGTTCCTGGTGACCCTGCTCGCTCTGACCGGTCTGGGCCTGCTCGCCGCGGGCTGCGCGCCGGCCCTGCCGCCGCTCGTCGCCGCCAGTGCCCTGGTCGGCCTCACCACCGTGGCCGCGCAGGTCGTCGGCCCACTGGCGGCCGGTCTGGTGGCGGCCGACCGCCGGGGGGCGGTGATCGGCACGCTGCTGAGCGGATCGACCGGCGGCATGCTGCTGGCCCGCACCTTCAGCGGCACCCTCGGCGAATCGCTGGGCTGGCGGGCGCCGTACCTCGTGGCCGCGGCTCTTGCGCTGCTCCTCGCGGCGGGCCTGGCCGTCACGGTGCCGGTCACGGCCCCGTCCACCCGCCGGCGTTACCCTGCGCTCCTGGCCGAACCGCTGCGCCTGCTGCGCGCCGAGCCCGAGCTGCGCCGCTCCTGCCTCTACCAGGCGGCCGTCTTCGGCGGGTTCTCGGCCGTCTGGACCTGCCTGGCGCTCCTGCTGACCGGCCCGGCGTACGGGCTGGGCGCTCAGGCCGTCGGAGTGCTCGCCCTGGTCGGCGCGGGGACCATGCTGTGCACTCCCGTCGCCGGCCGCCTGGTGGACCGCGTGGGGCCGGATCCGGTGAACCTCGTCTGCATGCTCGGAGTCCTCGTCTCGGCGGCGGTCCTCGCCGCCGGGTCGCTCGGCGGCACGGCGGGCCTGGTCGCGCTGACCCTCGGCACGCTGCTGCTCGACGTCGCGATGCAGTGCGGCATGGTCGCCAACCAGGCCCGGGTCTACGCCCTGCGTCCCGACGCCCGCGGCAGGCTCAACACCGCCTACATGACCTGCGCCTACCTCGGCGGCAGCGCGGGGTCCTGGCTCGGGGTACGCGTCTGGGGCGCGGCCGGCTGGCGGGGCGTGTGCGCGCTCGTCGCGCTGCTCACCGCGGTCGCCCTGACCCGCCACCTCCGCGATCACCGACGTCAGGGATCTGCGAGGAAGCGGGCGACCAGAGCGGTCCCGGGAGCGGTTCGGCCCCCCGGCCCGGGTGCGGCCACGACGGTGTCGGGGGTGAGCACTCCCCCGCATCGGTCGCAGGTCATCGTCGGCACGACCGGCGCTCCGCAGCCGGTGTGCACCAGTCGCAGCGGCGGCCCCTGGTCGGCCAGATGACGGTCTCCCCAGGCCAGCAGTGCCAGCACCACGTCGTACAACTCCCGCCCCGCCTCGGTCAGCCCGTACTCGTGGCGCACCGGCCGCTCGGCGTACGGCCGGCGCTCGGCCAGCCCGCCCTCCACCAGCCGGTCGAGCCGGTCGGCGAGCACGTTGGTCGCCACGCCGAGATCGCGGCGCAGTTCCTCGTACCGCGTCATGCCGAGGAACAGGTCACGCAGGATGAGCAGCGTCCACGGGTCCGCGACGAGACCCGCGGCGCGGGCGACCGAACAGTGAATGGCGGCGAATCGTTCCCTGTCCACGCCCGCCAGCCTAGTCCCTTGCTAACAGCAAGTGACTCTTCTAGAGTCCGAGTCACTTGTCGTCAGCAAGGGAGCAGGCCGTGTACCACTGGATCACCGGTCTTCGAGTCCGCCGGCTCTGGCGCCGCGTGGGAACGGGCGACTATCGGGCCGCCGTCGCGATCGCGGCGCCGGACATGCTGTTCCGCTTCGCCGGGGACACGCCGCTGAGTGTCCAGACCCGTGGCAGAGCGGCGTTCGAGGCCTGGTTCCGCGACCTTTTCGCACGCCTGCCGGGGCTGCGACTGACCCTGCGGGACGTCGTCGTCCGCGGCTGGCCGTGGAACACCACGGTCGTGGTCCGCCTCGACGCCGCCGCGACGCTGGCCGACGGCACGGCGTACCGCAACGAGGCCGTGCAGTGGGTGCGCCTGCGCTGGGGACGCATGGTCTCCGACGAGGTGCTGGAGGACACCCAGCGACTGGCCGACGCACTGCGCCGCCAGGCCGCCGCGGCCGGCCCCCATAGCTGAATTCGCACGAGCCCTTCGTGTGCCAGACTGGGCCGCGATGGCGTCAGATCCCCTCACCCGCGCGACCGCCTCCCTGTACGGCCTGGCAATGGGCGACGCGCTCGGTTCCCAGTTCTTCGTGCCCGCCAACCGCGAGGCGCTCGCCACCCGGACCCTGCCGCCCGGGCCGTGGCAGTGGACCGACGACACGGAGATGGCCTGCTCGATCTACCGGGTCCTGGCCGACCGGGGCACGGTCGATCAGGACGCGCTGGCGGTCTCGTTCGCCACCCACCACGACTTCGACCGCGGCTACGGCCCGGCAACCGGCCGGATGCTGCGGCTCGTCCGGCAGGGAGGCGACTGGCGGGCGCTCGCGTCGGGGCTCTTCGACGGAAGCGGCTCGCGGGGAAACGGCGCGGCCATGCGCGTCGCCCCGCTGGGCGCCTGGTTCGCCGGAGACCCGGTCCGCGCCGCACGGCAGGCCGAACTGTCCGCCCGGGTCACGCACACGCATCCCGAGGCCGTCGCCGGCGCGGTCGCCGTGGCCGTGGCCGCCGCTGTGGCGGCCTGCGAGGCCGACCTGTCCCCCGGCCGGTTCCTCGACGCCGTCCTGGAGCACACGCCGTCCGGCCGCGTACGGAGCGGGATCGGCGCGGCCAGGCGGCTGCTCACGATCGCCGATCCCCTGCTCGCCGCCGACGCCCTGGGCAACGGCAGGAAGGTGACGGCGCACGACACCGTCCCGTTCACGCTGTGGGCCGCGGCCCGGCATCTCGGCGACGTCGAGCGGGCGATCTGGACGACCGCGGCGGCGGGCGGCGACGTCGACACCACCTGCGCGATCGTCGGCGGCATCCTGGGGGGACGGGCCGGGATCGGCGGGCTGCCGCACGGCTGGCTGCGCCGGGGGGAACCGCTGCCCGCCTGGGCCGGGGTGCCGGCGAGCTCGCCGGGAAGCGGCGCCCGCCGGTGAGCGGGCCGGAGTTCAGGGGCGTGTTCGACATCCACCTGACGGTGGCCGCGGACGAGGTCGGGCCACTCGGTGACTGGGCGCGGGAGCACGGCGTGAAGTTCACCCACATCGTGCTCGAACGCGGGACGGCCCCTTCCCAGCCGATGCTCACCGTCCGGGGCGAGGGCACGCTCGGCGCGCAGAGGACGGCCGCCGCCGCCCACACCGCGCGGTTGCGGGACGAGGGGTTCCGGGTGGTCCGAGTCAAGATCGAGGCGGCTCCCTGGAACGAGGACGTCCCTCAGACCGCCGAGGCCGCCGCAGCGATGCCCGGCCGCTACTTCGAACACCACGTCAAAGTCGCCGTCCGCGGAGACCTGGCGCCGCTCGCCGATCTCGCCGTCGTCCATGGCGCGCACGTGTCGCGGAACGCCCGCCGGCAGCGCGACGACGGTTCACACGAGCGTTTCGTCACGCAGCGATGCCGGGGGGTCGGGCTCGCCACGGCCGGCCGCCGCTTCGAGGCGCTGCTGTCCGATCTCGAAGGGCACGGCTACGCCGTACTCGAAGCCGAACGAGAGTACGTCGTCCACGACGACAACCCCGGTATCGACCACGGCTGGATCGAGGAGAGATGACGTCAAGCTGGGACCGGTTCAAGGGAGTGACCCTCCCCGAGGGCACCACCATTCCGCCGCGCGGCACACCGTGGTTCCCCGCGACCTACGTGCCCGTCACGGACAGTCCGGGCATCCGCCAGCCGCCGATCTTCGACCCGGCGCTGAAGCAGTTCGACCGTGCGTTCCGGGCCGGTGAACCGATCTTCGACGACCCGGAGGTGGGGCGCCGGTGGCGGCGGGCCCGGCGCCGGGCGATCGACCACCTGGTCCGGGTGGTCGCCGAATCCCCGTGGAGCGAGAACCTCGTGCTGCGCGGAAGTCTGCTGCTCGAGGCGTGGGTCGGCGAGCAGGCGCGGGAGCCGGGCGACCTCGACTGGGTCGTCGTCCCGCCCACCGTGAACATGGACAGCCCGCTCACCGCCGCGATGTTCAAGGGCGTCATCGCCGCCACCGTGGCCGGTCCTGCCGACGGCACGGTGACCTTCGACCCGGGCGACATCGCGACGGACGAGATCTGGACGTACGACCGCGTCCCCGGGCGGCGGCTCGTGTTCACCTGGCGGGCCGGCGACCTTCCGCCGGGAACCGTCCAGCTCGACTTCACCTTCAACGAGCGCCTGCCCGTTCCGCCGGAGGTCGCCCTGATCCCCCGCACCGGCGGGGGTGAGCCCACGCCGATCCTCGCCGCCACCCCGGAGCTGTCGCTGGCGTGGAAGCTGCTCTGGCTGTTCTCCGACGGATACCCGCAGGGCAAGGACCTCTACGACGCCGTCCTGCTCGCCGAGCGCGTAGCGCTTCCCCGCGACCTCCTTCACGGGGTTCTGCGCGACGCGCTCGGAGAGCGCGAGGCCGGTGAGTTCGGCCCGGAGACGATCCGTTCTCTCGACGAGGTGGACTGGGACGAGTTCCGCGCCGAGTATCCGCACGTCACCGGGAACGCCCGCGACTGGCTGGACCGGCTGGCGCGGGCGATCGGCCCCGCCTTCGCGGAGGAGTGACCCCGATCAGGTCAGGCGGCCGACGTAGGCGAGCGCCTGCTTGAGCAGCACGCCCTGGCCGCCGGTCATCTCCTGCTGCACGATCGGGGAGGCCGCCTCCTCGGGCGTGAACCACTCCAGGTCCAGCGCGTCCTGCCGGGGCCGGCAGTCCCCGCGTACCGGCACGATGTACGCCAGGGAGACCGCGTGCTGGCGAGGGTCGTGGAACGGCGTGACCCCCGGCGTGGGGAAGTACTCCGCCACGGTGAACGGCGTCGGCGAGACCGGCACGCTCGGCAGCGCCACCGGCCCGAGGTCCTTCTCCAGATGGCGCAGGAGCGCGTCGCGGATGCGCTCGTGGTAGTACACCCGCCCGGACACCAGCGCCCGGCTCACGGTGCCGTCGGCCCCGATCCGCAGCAGCAGGCCGACGCGGGTCACGGTGCCCGCGTCGTCCACCCGCACCGGCACGGCGTCCACGTACAGGATCGGCATCCGGCCCCGCACCGACTCGATCTCGTCGGGAGCGAGCCAGCCTGGCGTCGTTTCGGTCATTTCGGTCACGGGTCGATCGTACTTGCCCAGGCGGGGGGCGGTTCGCAGGTCGGCGCAACCCGTGCCGGGTCTCCGGCCACCGGCTCGGCGTCAGACCCGGACGGCCGGGCCGCGGCGGGCGCGGACCGTGTCGGCGTGCCGCCAGATGAGACGGTTCACGTCGTCGGGACGGGCGGCGGGCGGGAGACCGGCGAGGACCTCCCGGCGGGCGGTCCTGGCCGCCGACACCTTGAGGCGGTAGTCACGGAAGATCTGCACCTCGCCGTCGCTCCCGCAGGGCCCCCGCCGGCCGACCGGATGAAGGTACGTGTAATCCATGTCGTGATACCACTGTTCACCGAGCGTCACGACGTCGACGGCCCACAGGCGCAGCCGGGAGGGCGGGGCGCGGAAGACCAGCGCGCCGCCGGTCCGTTCGATGGCGGCGCCGTGTGTGTCCACCGGCGGCTCCCACTCGGGCCACCGGAGGTCCAAGGTCCTGCGTGCGCGGTCGAGCTCGGTGTCCAGTCCCCAGGTGTGCCAGCGGACCGTGCCGTGGGAGGGCTCGGCCGCAGCACGGCGCAGCCGCCGGATCGCCCGCGCGGTGAGGGTCGTCAGGTGCGCCGGGACCAGCACGATCGGGTCGGCCGGCTCGGCGTCGAACGGGTTCGGGTCGAGGTGCGGCCGGTCGATGACGACCACGGTGCCTGGCAGGCGCTGGAAGGACAGGCCCCACAGCAGCCTGCCCAGCAGGCGTGCGCCGTGCAGGTCGGACAGGATGTGCCAGGTGTCATGGAAACGGTTGGTGGAGAAGCGGGCCGGCGTGCCCGGCCGCAGGGTGATGACGCTGTAGCCGCGACCGTCCGCACGCAGCGGGCGGCGGTGCAGCTTGAGCCCGTCACCCGTGGCGGCGGCCGTACCCGGCCTCGGTCCCTTACGCTCCGGCACGTCTCACCGTCGTCTCCCTCCTCGGGCTCCGGCACTGACTGCTCATGAAAGCCGCGCCAACGCCTCAGCACAACCGGATTTCGACGGGCAGCACCTCGACCGGCCAGAGCGGCGGCAGCACGTACAGGCGGGTCCGCCGCCTGTTCTGCCTGTGACGGCACCAGTCGAAGGTCAGGGGGCAGCCACCCCGGCACCTTCTCGGACGCGAGAATCGCGGCCTCACGCCGGCTCAGGACCTCTCCGACGGGATTCAGCGCGACGGCCGAGACGTTCACCGAGCTCAGCACGCGCCGGACGGCGTCCGTTTCCTGCCTGATGAGATCGCGGCCACGCGTGAGGGTGTCGAGAAATTCGCGCATACGGCCCGGGTCGATGCCGCTGAAATCCGGCTGCGACGGCCCCGTTCCCGAAAATGTCGGCTTGGCCATCGTTTCCCTCGTTTACCCGCATATCCGAGCTAGGTCCTGGATTCCCAGGTGACACAGGATTCTCCGGAGCTGCTCATAGCCTCCCGGCTGCGCAGACTCAGCCCCCGCCTTGGCATCTGCAGGGCCCGACGCGGATCAAGCTCCTGAGGGGCCAGGACATCCAGGTTTTTTAACCCCAGATGGTCCGTCACCTCAGGCTCGTGCTAGCATCTGCGGAGTTGCAGTTGTGGTACCCATGAAACTTGTGTGCGCCTGGCGGGATGTAACCTTCAGGCGCATTTTGTTTTTCCGGCCTTCTCCGGAGGGGCCTCATCCGGCGACGCGGAATCTGTGCAGTGCGGATTCCGGTTCGGCCCCTGTTTAAGGAGATTCGACATGGCTGTCGGAACCGTGAAGTGGTTCAACGCGGAAAAGGGCTTCGGCTTCATCGAGCAGGAGGGCGGCGGCCCCGATGTCTTCGCCCACTACTCGAACATCGCCGCCCGGGGGTACCGCGAGCTGCACGAGGGCCAGAAGGTGTCGTTCGACATCACCCAGGGCCAGAAGGGACCCCAGGCCGAGAACATCGTTCCCGCCTGACCCAGGCCGGCATCGTGATTCGGGGTCCGCGCTCGACAAGCGCGGGCCTCGACTCATGTCCTGGCAGAGGATCGTCGTGCAGCACCTCGTCGGTCCTGCAAGCGCCGCTGCCCAATCCGGGCGTGAACGCCCGCCGGCGTGCCGCCGACGGGGCTGTACTCGCGGGAAGCGGTCCCCTACGACGATCTACCTCAGAGTTTGTGCAGCTTCTTGTATGGGGTCATGATTCGTTCCTGCTGTGATCGGAAGTCGACGATCACAGCCACCCCGTCCTCTACTTCCACGACCACGCCCAGACCGTACCGATCGTGGGTGACCTGGTCGTTCACGCTGAACTCTTCGACAGGCGGGGCGGGAGGCGGGGGCTTGAAGGGACTCGTGGGCAGGTGACGGCGGGACGCGCCGCTGGCTGGTTTCATCCCCTCCAGTATGTGCCGCTCACCGAGCTGCTCACAACCAACCCATGTCCTTGACATGCTGTCTTCGTCCCGGCAGCGGTCCGCTTCGGTGACCTGTGGTGGCGCGAGGAAGCTCACCGCAGTTGCCGGCGAAGCGATCCAGAACCCCACTGGCCTGCGCGGAAGCCCCTGAAACCCTCGCCCCTCGCGGACGGCTGCTGTCGGCATACGCTCCCTGCTCACGCTCGCCGGAGCGGCGGCCGGAACAGGAGATCGGCCGTCACTCAGGGCCGCCAGGCGTCCTGGTAGTCGGTGTGCCAGTTGTACGCGGATGCTTCCAGCTTCAGCAGGTGCTCCGCCTGGGCATGTTCTTCCAACGCCAGGTAGAGCTCGTTGACGAGCACGGATTCCAGGAAATCCACACGGTCCCGTTTCGCTGCCAGGTCCCGCTCCGCTTTGTGGGAGTTGGGCTCCCCGGCGTCCGCGGCCCCGCGCGCCTGGTCCAGACCCTCGTTGATGCGGGCACGCAGGAACGCGATCAACCCCTCGAACACGGTTTCCGCCTGGTGCGAACGGGCCCGGCGCGCGTCGGGCACGATCCCGCGGTAGCGGGCGGCGAGGGCGGGCTCGTCCGTGCTCACGAGTTCCCGTCGGGGAAATCGCCGCAGGAGTGCTCTTCTGTCGATCGGCTCTTCGTCGCCGGCCGCCAGGGCGTCCCCAAGGAGCTCCGCGGCGAGCAGGGGACGATTGCGGACCAACTCCAGGAGCGTCCCCTGATTGATCGTTGTCATGACCATGAGATTACATGGAGTAATCACATGCACGCCAAGGGTGGCTGACGTGGGCCGAGGTGGTTTCCTTCCCTCCGGTGGAAGCTCTCTTCAACCACGTGGGTCTTGACCACGGGATGAACGCCGTCTTCATCGGCCGCTTCCCCACGCTCCCCGGCTCCGGGCCCCCTTCCTACGAGCCCACGTCACCCGCGGGTAGCAGAGGGTCGAAGTGACGTGAGACGACGAACTTTCACCGAGCCTTTGTCTATCCTGCCGGGGGCGACAGTCGAAAGGCAGGAATCCCCCCATGGCCTATGCCGATCAGATCTCTCCCATCCTCCGCGCGACGTTCGAGCTTTTGCGTGAGGCTGGACGGCCGCTGCGGCCCGAAGAAGTTCGCAAGGAAGTCGAAAGCAGAGTGACGATTCCTGCGGAGCTCGGTTGCGTCCACGGGAGTGGTGTAAGAGTTTCCGCTGGTAGAGGCGTGGCGTCGTGAAATGAGGACGGCCATCGCGTGATCCTTCGTGATTGCGAAGTCAAGATCGAAGGAGAAGAAAGCGATGGCC
>NZ_VIRJ01000005.1:0-338038 GCF_006874435.1 Microbispora sp. KK1-11
GGGCAAGGCCGGGGCGGCGGAGGTGGCCAAAGCCGGCCGCTACCTACGCGCGGTGCTCGACCCCGACGGGGAAGACCGCGACGAGCAGGCCGACTACGCGCGGCGGTTCCTGCGGGTCCGCCCCACCCGGGGCGGAGGGCTGGAGGGGGAGTTCTACCTGCCGCGCGAGGCGGCCGCCCGGCTGCGGGCCCTGTTGGATGCGTATGCCAAACCGCGCACGGAGGGCGACGACCGGCCGCTGCGAGTGCGTAACGCGGATGCGTTCATCGCGCTGCTGGAGGAGAAGATCGCCACCGAACTCCTCGTCCTGGTCAACGCCGAATCCCTCCCCACCGACCCCCAACCCGCTGCCCCCGGCAACGACCACCCCGAAGACGCCGAAGACGCCCAGGATGCCGAGGGCGCCGAGGGCACTGAGGGCATGAAGGACGCCGAAGGCACTGAAGGCGCCGAGGACGGCAGCGCCCCCGGCGACACCGAAGGCGCCGACGACCCCGGCGACGTGGGCAGCACCGGCACCGCACCTGCCCAGGAAGAGGGCCTGTGCCCTCCTGCCCACCCCGCCGACCCCGCCGACTGCGGCGAGGCCGGGGCAGATGCCGGTTCACCTTCGTACACAGCGCGGCCGGATCCGCCTCCCGAGGACGCCGCTGCGCATCACGCCCACGCCGGGCATCGGCCTGCGGGGGACTGCCGGCATGCGCAGAGCACGCCTGAGGACCACAACGACATGCGCCGTGGACGGTGCCGCCATGAGCCGGGCTGCGGTGAGCAAGACTGCGATGAGCAAGGCAGCGATGAGCAGGGCCAGGCTCAGCAGGACGCGGCGGGTGGCCGTGACGTGTGCGGGTGCGGCGGCGAGGCACGATGCTCATGCGCGACGGGGACACCCGAGACGCCGGGAACGGCACCGGGCATGCAGGGAACAGTGCCGGGGCCGGAGCCGGACGTGCCGGGATCGGAGCCGGGGACACCGCCGGGGAGGCCACCGGGAACAGCGCCGGAGACGCCGCTCGGGACGGCGCAGGAAGCGTCACCGGGAGCGGCGCTGGGGACAGCGCCGGGGTTGTTGCTGGCGACCGGGCAGATGCTGCCGGTCTCCAGCGTGCACCGCCTTGCCCGCACCAGCACCCTGGTACGGCTGGTCATGGACGCCGAGGGGCAGGTGCTCGACATGGGCCGCAAGGTCCGCCTGGCCACCCCCGCCCAACGACGAGCCATCTACACCCGCTACGCCACCTGCTGGATCGACGGCTGCCCACTACCCGCCACCATGTGCCAGATCGACCACGCCGACAACTGGAGCACCGGCGGCCTCACGAACCTGAAACTGCTCGGACCCGCCTGCCAATTCCACAACCGCGACCGCTACCAGCACCCCGACCGCTACACCCGCCACAAAACCGGCACCGACCGCTGGACCTTCACCTACCAGCCGCCCCACACCAGCCGACTGCGGATCTAGGGGGACTCCCGTGACCGGCGGGCTCGGATGTCAACGAAATCTACGACGTAAAGGAGGTCGGTAGGTTGTCACCGCTCAGCGGCGTCCAGCACAGGTTTGATGTCGATGACAGGAGTGCCGTCGATGGCTTCCAACGGGTGCACACGCAGGCCCCGGGCCGGGTCGGCCTCCAGGACCGTGACCCGGTGCAGGCCGATCGGGTTGGGGCGGTCCGGGGAACGCGTGGCGAACACGCCGGTCAGCGGGTTGCTCGTCTCCCCGCGGGGGTGGACCCGCAGGGTTTCGCGATCGGCCTCGTGGAACCAGGTGAGGACGAGCACCTCGTCGCCCGCCGTCACCCCGTCGAGGGCCTCCGCGACGGCCGGATCGACCTCCAGCCAGGCGTCCGGCGCGCCCTCGGGCCCCTGTCGTGGCGCCTCGGTGCGATCGGTCAGCACGGACCGCACGACGCCGACGGGCCGCACGGTGAATGTCTCGGTGAATGTCTCGGTGAATGTCTCGGGCTCACTCATGATCCGTCTCCTTCGGACGATTGGATCACCACCATGTCATCCGGTGCCGACATCTCCGGCCCGTTCCGCGGGAATGCCCACGAAATGGACGTCGAGGCGGGCACGTACGCGTTGGGGCCGAGGTCCGGCCGGCTCCTGGTCCTCACCGGCCGCGCCGGGCTGGGCGCCAAGGCCGGGCACGATCTGACGATCGAGGTCACCCGGTGGCGGGGCGAGGCGGTGGTGACGCCGGACGACCCGGCGGGCTGCCGGGTGACGGTGGAGGCCGAGGTGGCCTCGATGCGGGTCCGGGAAGGCACGGGCGGGGTCAAGCCGCTCACCGACTCCGACCGGGTCGATATCGAGAAGAACATGCGTGACAAGGTCCTCAAGGCGGATCAGCACCCTCTGGTCACGTTCCGGTCGACCCGGGTCGAGGGCGATCCTGAGGCGTTCCGCGTCGAGGGCGACCTGACGATCGCGGGCGTCACGCGGCCGGTCACGGTGGACGGCGCGCTCGCGGACGGGCGGGCCCGCGGCCGGGCGACCGTCGTGCAGTCCGAATGGGGCATCCGCCCCTACTCCGCGTTCTTCGGGGCGCTCAAGCTGCGTGACGAGGTCGAGGTCATCTTCGACGTACGACTGGGGGAGGGGCGGGGCTGACATGTGTGATGCTTCGGGCACCATGGATGCGTGACTGTGGTGCGCGACGCGGGGATTGCCGAGCGGTGGGGCATGCTGGCCGATCTCGTGGCCGACGGCGAGGTGGTGGTCCTCAGCGGGGCCGGCCTGTCGACCGAGTCCGGGATCCCCGACTATCGAGGGGAGACCGGCCGCAGGCGCAGGGCCGAGCCGATGACCTACCAGACGTTCGTGAGCAGCGCCGCCGCTCGCAGGCGCTACTGGGCGCGCAGCCACCTGGGGTGGCGTCACATCGTGGACGCCGCGCCGAATGCCGGGCACCGCGCGGTCGCAGAACTGCAGCGCCGCGGCCTGGTCGCGGGGATCATCACGCAGAACGTGGACGGCCTGCATCAGGCGGCGGGCGCGCACGAGGTCGTCGAGCTGCACGGCAGCCTGCATCGGGTGCGCTGCCTGGCCTGCGGCCACCGCACCTCGCGGCACGCGCTGGACCGGCGCCTGCGCGCGGCCAACTCCGGCTGGCGGGCCCGCTCGGAGGTGATCAACCCGGACGGCGACGCCGTCCTGGCCGTGGACGAGATCGAGACGTTCCGCACGGTGGACTGCGAGGGCTGCGGCGGCGTGCTCAAGCCCGATGTGGTGTTCTTCGGCGAGAACGTGCCGCCGTCTCGGGTCGAGGAGTGCTACACGCTGACCGAGCGGGCCGGTCTGCTGCTTGTCCTGGGATCCTCGCTGACCGTCATGTCCGGATACCGGTTCGTCCGGCGCGCCGCCGCCCGCTCGATCCCCGTCGCGATCATCAACCAGGGCCCGACCCGGGGCGACGGCGAGGCGCTGATGACCTTCGACGCCCCGCTCGGACCGGCCCTCACCTCTCTCCTGGAGGCCCTCCGCTAGTTGGTGAGCAGTCGCGCCTCGGCGCGGACGCCCTGGCGCAGGGAACGCTCGGTGAGGCCGCCGAACAGCAGTCCGATGGCGGCCCACAGGACGAACTGGACGCCGAACGACGACACCCTGAACCACCAGAGGGTGTCGGCGGGGAAGTCGCCGGAGACCTCGTTGACCCGGGGCAGTAGGGCGTACGAGACGCCTACGAGGACGGCGTAGACGACGATGCCCGCGAGGGTCGCGTTCCAGCCGCCCAACCGGGGCGACAGGGCGCGGCCCGCGTACGTCGCGACCGCGGCGGCCAGCAGCGCGATAAGGATCATCGTGAAGTACAGCGCGGTCCGGCGGCCGATGGTGTCGGGGTTGCCGACGGCCGGAGGATTGGGCGGGTACTTCAGGATGGGGGTCACGTACACGGCGACGAATCCGGCGGACGCGACGACGAGGGCCGTGGCGCGGGCGCCGAGGGCGCCGAGGCGGCCGTGGGCGAAGGCGTACGCGATGGAGAAGAAGCCGCCAAGCGCGGCGCCGTAGACGAGCAGGGCGGTCAGCAGGCCGATGGTCTCCTGGACGGTCCGGCTGACGAGTTCGGGCTCGGCCGCCTCCCCGGCCGCGACGGCCTTGGTCTCCTCGATGGAGACGGCCGCGGCGACCTGGGGTTCACCGGCGAACCAGGCCACGACGTACGCGAGCAGCGCCGCCACAAGGCCGACGAGCATGCCGCGCACCAGCAGGGAGCGCATGGTGGGCATCGGGCGGGCCTCAGTGGCAGGGGAAGCCGAGCAGGTGGCGGCCGTCGTGCACGAACTCGTGCACGGTGTGCCCGCTGATGAGGTGGGTGGCGCCCTGCTCCGCGCCGACGAAGTAGACCAGGATGAGCCCGACCACGGCTGCGAAGATCGCCCAAGGCAGGATCTCGCGTACGGGGATGGTGACCGGCAGGGGCCGGGATACGGGAATGGCCGGCTGAGCCATGTGAATTTCTCCTCACGGGGTCGCTCGCCCCGGTGATGGAGGACAACGGGTCAGTGTCCTGACTCCCGGGTCATCGTGTCGCCCGACCTTCCAGCCGTCTCGGCCGTGGTCATCAGCGGGGACACTCCCCGGTCACAGTGGCGGGACCGTCCTGGATTCGCACCAGGTTCCTGCGCACCGTCGCCTCTGTCTGCATTTGTCCTCTAGAGCGTGCACCGTCTGCATAAGTACGTCAAGCCGTGGTCCATACTCGTGACCTATGAAGCGCGTCCTCATCATCGGCATCGGCGCCGGGGACCCAGCCCACCTCACCTTCCAGGCCGCCGCGGCGATCGCGTCGGCGGACGTGTTCTTCCTGCTCGACAAGGGCGCCGAGAAGGACGGCCTGGTGCGGCTGCGGCGCGAGCTGATCGCGGCCCACGCGCGGGAGCCGTACCGGATGGTGGAGGCGCGCGACCCGGAACGTGACCGGACGAGCGGCGCCTACGTGGAGGCGGTGGCCGACTGGCGGGCCCGCCGGGCCGACGTCTACGCGCGGCTCATCGCCGACGAGGTGCCCGAGGACGGCGTCGGCGCGTTCCTCGTCTGGGGCGACCCCGCCCTGTACGACAGCACGATCGCCATCGTCGAGGATGTCCTGGCCAGGGGCGGGGAGCCGTTCGACTACGAGGTGATCCCGGGGATCAGCAGCGTGTCGGCGCTGGCCGCGCGGCACCGCGTCAGCCTGACCAGGGTGGCCAGGCCGCTGCACATCACGACCGGCCGCCGCCTGCCCGCCGACGTCGAGGCCGCCGACGACATCGTGGTGATGCTCGACGCGGGATGCGCGTTCGCCGACCTGCCGGAGGCCGCCGACGCGGACGTCTACTGGGGCGCGTACGTCGGGACCGAGGACGAGATCCTCCTCGCCGGGCCGGTTCGCGAGGTCGCGGGCGAGATCCGGCGGCTCAGGGCGGAGGCGCGCGAGGCGCACGGCTGGGTCATGGACACCTACCTGCTCAGGAAGCCCGCTCGATGAGACCGGTGTCGGTCGTCGGGATCGGCGCGGACGGCTGGCCCGGTCTCACCGACACGGCACGCGCCGAGCTGATCGCCGCGGACGTCGTGGTCGGGTCGGACAGGCAGCTCGCGCTGCTGCCCGCGTCGGTGGCCCCCGAGCGGGTGCCGTACCCGTCGCCGCTGGTCGCGGGGTTGCCGGGGCTGCTCGACGCGCATGCGGAACGCGCGGTCGTGGTGCTGGCGAGCGGCGATCCCATGTTCTTCGGGGTCGGCGCGACGCTCGCCCGGCTGCTCGGACCCGAGCGGCTGCGCGTGGTGCCGCACGTGTCGTCGGTGACGCTGGCCTGCGCGCGGCTCGGCTGGCCCGCCGAGGGCGTCGAGACCGTCAGCCTGGTCGGGCGTCCGCTCGCCGCGCTGACCGCCGCGCTCGCGCCGGGTCGTCGCGTCCTCGTCCTCAGCGCGGACGCCGGCACGCCCGCGCGGGTCGCCGCCTTGCTGACCGAGCGGGGGTACGGGGCGAGCCGCGTCACCGTCCTCGGCGATCTTGGCGCGACGACCGAATCGCGCCACGACGGCACGGCCGCCGGCTGGCCGGGCGCCGAGCCGATGCCGGCCCTGAACATCGTGGCGGTGACCTGTGCCGACGTCCCCGACGCCGCGCCACTGGGGTGGGCTTGCGGGCTTCCGGACGACGCGTACGAGTCGGACGGGCAGCTGACCAAGCAGGAGGTGCGCGCGGTCACCCTGGCCAAACTGGCGCCCCTGCCGGGCGAGTTGCTGTGGGACGTGGGGGCGGGTTCGGGGAGCGTGGCCATCGAGTGGCTGCGCGTCCATGCCTCGTGCCGGGCCGTCGCCGTCGAGCGCGACCCCGTACGGGCGGACCGCGTCAGGCACAACGCGGACGCGCTGGGCGTGCCGCGCCTGCGGGTCGTCACCGGTTCCGCGCCGGACGCGCTTCACGGGCTGCCGGCCCCGGCGGCCGTCTTCGTGGGGGGCGGCGTGACGGGGGCCGGCGTGGTCGAGACCTGCTGGGCCGCCCTCGCCCCGGGCGGAAGGCTGGTGGCGAACGCGGTCACCGTGGAGTCGGAGGCGGTTCTCGCCAAATGGCACGCGCGGCTCGGCGGGGACCTCGTGCGGTTGTCGGTGCAGCGCGCCTCGCCGGTGGGCGGCTTCACCGGGTGGCGTCCCCTGATGCCGGTGACCATTTGGACGGCGCGGAAGGAGCGCGAGCAGTGACGGTTCGATTCATCGGTGCGGGGCCCGGCGCGGCCGACCTCATCACGGTGCGCGGGCTGCGCGCCCTGCAGGCGGCCCCGGTCTGCCTGTACGCGGGGTCGCTCGTGCCGCGTGACCTGCTCGCCGACTGCCCGCCCGGCGCGCGGCTCGTCGACACCGCCAACCTCACCCTGGACGAGATCATCGCCGAGATGACGGCGGCGCACGCCGCCGGGCTCGACGTGGCGCGGCTGCACTCGGGCGATCCCTCGCTGTTCAGCGCGGTCGCCGAGCAGATGCGCAGGCTCGACGCGCACGGTGTGCCGTACGAGGTGATCCCCGGAGTGCCCGCCTTCGCGGCCGCCGCGGCGGCGCTGGGGCGGGAGCTGACGGTGCCCGAGGTGAGCCAGACCATCATCCTGACCCGGACGTCGGCGCGCGCCACCCCGATGCCACCCGGCGAGGACCTCGCGACGCTGTCGGCCAGCAGCGCCACGATGGTGCTCCACCTGGCCGTGCAGCGGATCGGCGCCGTCGTGGCCGAACTGCTGCCCGCGTACGGGGCGGACTGCCCGGTGGCGGTCGTCGCGCGGGCCAGCCGGGACGACGAGGAGATCATCAGGGGCACCCTGGATGACATCGCCGACCGGGTGGTCGCGGCGGGGATCAAGCGGACCGCCGTCATCGTGGTGGGCCGGGCCCTGGCGGCGCACGAGTTCCCCGACAGCCACCTCTACTCGGCCGAGCGGGAACGGGCGTGCTCGTCCTGATCCTCGGCGGCACCGCGGAGGCGCGGGCACTGGCGGCCGGGCTGGCCGCCCTGCCCGGTCTCCGGGTGGTGTCGTCGCTGGCCGGGCGGGTCGCCGACCCCCGGCTGCCGGTGGGCGAGGTCATATCGGGCGGCTTCGGCGGCCCGGAGGGGCTCACCCGGTGGATCGCCGAGCATGGCCCCGACGCCGTGGTGGACGCCACGCACCCGTTCGCGCGGACGATGAGCGAATCGGCGGCGCGCGCGTGCGCGGCGACCGGTGTGCCGCTGCTCGGCCTGCGGCGTCCCGGCTGGTCGGAGGGGCCGGGGGACGCGTGGCTGCGGGTGCCGTCCCTGGAGGCCGCGGCGGACGCGCTGCCCGGCCTCGGCGGCCGGGTGTTCCTCACGACGGGCCGCCGAAGCCTGCCGGTCTTCGCGCCGCTGGCCGGGCTGTGGTTCCTGGCCAGGTCGGTGGACCCGCCGGAGCCGCCGGTGCCCGCGAACGTCCACGTGATCCTCGACCGGGGGCCTTACACGGTGGCGGGGGAGCGCGCTCTGATCGGCGAGCACCGGCTCGACGTGCTGGTCACCAAGGACAGCGGCGGGGAGCTGACCCGCGCGAAGCTGGTCGCGGCGCGCGAGCTCGGGCTGCCGGTCGTCATGGTGGACCGGCCCCCGGCGCCGGGCGGTGTCACCCAGGTGGCGGACGTCGCCGACGCCGTCACCTGGGTTCGCGATCACACAGAAAATCACACGGGATAGCGGCGCGGGGTGTAGACGGTCGTCCGGCCGGCGCGATCGACGGCGCGGGTGGTGGACGAGCCGATGATCAGCAGGCAGCGCATGTCGATGGTGGCCGGGTCGAGGTCGCCGAGCGTGGTGACCGTGACCGACTCCCGCGCGCCGCCGACGTCGCGGCCGACGACCACGGGCGTGGCCGGGTCGCGGTGTTCGAGCAGCAGGTCACGGGCCGCGGCGACCTGCCAGGTGCGGGTCTTCGACGCCGGGTTGTAGATCGCGAGCACCAGGTCGGCGCGGGCCGCGGCGGAGATCCGGCCCGCGACCACCTCCCACGGCTTGAGCTGGTCCGACAGCGACAGCACGCAGTAGTCGTGACCGAGCGGGGCGCCGGCCCGGCTCGCCACGGCCTGCGCGGCGGTCAGGCCGGGCACCACCCGCACCGGGACGTCCGCGTAACGCGGGTCGGCGGCGGCCTCAAGCACCGCGCTGGCCATCGCGAACACGCCCGGGTCGCCCGACGACACGACCGCCACCCGCGCCCCGGCGAGGGCGAGGTCGAGCGCGTGACGCGCGCGTTCCGCCTCGACGCGGTTGTCGGTGCGGTGCCGGGTCTGGCGCGGGTTGGGCGCGACGCGGTCCACGTAGGGGCCGTAACCGACCAGGTCGGTGGCCCCGGCGAGGACCTCCTGCGCCTCCGGGGTCAGCCAGGGCCGTCCGGCGGGGCCGAGGCCGACGACCGCGACCTCGCCGGGTCCGGTGCGTTCCGCGCTCTCTGGTACGAACGTGAGCTGGGCCGGGCTCGGGATCAGCGCCAGCGAGAAGTACGGCACCTGACCGGGGTCCACGTCCTTGAGCGGCGCGACGCGCTGGGCGTCGGTGGTGGCGCGTTCGACGTACCAGGCCTCGTCGAGACGGCCCGCCTCGGCGAGGGCGTCGCGCACCTTCTCGAACGTGCGGCCCAGCTTGAGCACCGCCGCGGAATCCGTGCCGCGCAGCTTCTCGGCCAGCACGTCGGCGGGCAGGGTTCCGGGCAGGACCGTCAGCGTCTCGTCGCGTTCGACCAGCGGGCGGCCGAGCACGGCCGACGCGCCCGCGATCGACGTGACGCCGGGGACGACCTCGGCCGGGTAGCGGTGCGCCAGCCGCTTGTGCATGTGCATGTAGGAGCCGTAGAAGAGCGGGTCGCCCTCGCACAGGACGACGACGTCGCGCCCGGCGTCCAGGTGGGCGGCCAGCCGGGCCGCGCAGTCGGCGTAGAAGTCGTCGAGCGCGCCCTGGTAGCCGCCGGGGTGGTCGGTCGTCTCGGTCGTCAGGGGGTACTGGAGCAGCTCCTCCACCTGGCCGTCGCGCATGTGGTGGGCGGCGATCGAGCGCGCGATGCTGCGGCCGTGCCGGGCGGCGTGGTAGGCGATGACGTCGGCCGCGCCGATGAGGCGGGCGGCCTTCACCGTCATCAGTTCGGGGTCGCCGGGGCCGAGGCCGACGCCGTAGAGGGTACCTGTCACGTCACGTCACTCCTGCTCGCTGGCGATGGCGTTGATCGCCGCCGCCGTCATGGCACTGCCGCCCCGGCGGCCGTGGACAACCAGAAACTCCAGGCCGGACGCCGCGAGGGCGCGCTTGGACTCGGCCGCGCCGATGAAGCCGACCGGGACGCCCAGCACGGCGGCGGGCCGTCCCGCGCCCTCCGCGACAAGTTCGAGCAGCCGGAACAGCGCGGTCGGGGCGTTGCCGACGGCCACGACCGCGCCGTGGAGACGGTCGAGCCACAAGTCGAGGGCGGCGGCGCTGCGCGTGGTGCCGAGCCGCTCGGCGAGGGCGGGCACACGGGGGTCGCCGAGTGTGCAGATGATCTCGTTGGCGGCCGGCAGGCGTTTCCTGGTGACGCCGGAGGCGACCATCTGCGCGTCGCACAGCACGGGCGCGCCCGCCAGCAGCGCGGCGCGCGCCTTCGCGACCACGCCGGGGGAGTAGTCGAGGTCGGCGACCAGGTCGGTCATGCCGCAGGCGTGGATCATGCGGACGGCGACCCTGGCCACGTCGTCGGGCAGGCCCGTCAGGTCGGCCTCGGCCCTGATGGTCGCGAACGACCGCCGGTAGATCTCCGCGCCGTCGCGGACGTAGTCGTGCTCGGGCACGCACACCCCTGTTCGTTCAATGGCTCACGCGGTAGCCGCCGGGTGTGGCGACCACGTCGGTGACCCGCCCGCGCGGACGCCCGCAGCGGCGCTCGCACCCGGCCCAGTGGACCGGCCCGCCGGGCTGCGCGCCCAGCTCGGGCAGGCCGGACTCCGCCCAGCGCAGCGCGTCGGCCTGGACGTCGGCCAGGGCCTTCGCGCAGCCGGGCCGCCCGGTGCAGGCCGACAGTCCGGCGTACGGGGAGGCTGGATCGGTCACCAGCCCCGCCCGGGTGAGCGCGGCGGTCACCGGCCCGGCCGCCTCGGGGACGAGATCGGGCAGCACGACGGTACGCCACGGCGTCAGCCGCACCTCGGCGGGGGTCAGGTCGGCGAGCAGGCCCGCCTGCGCGGTGGTGAGCCTGCCGAGCGGCACGATGACGTCGACCGCGACCCGCCCGTCCACCTGCGAGAACACCCCGCCCTTACGCGGCTCGGCAGCCGCCACGGCCACGGGCACGGGCACGGCGCCGGGAAGGCGGGCGGCGATCGTCGCGGGGCCGCCGGGAAGCTCGGCCACGCGCCAGGCGTCCCCGCGTACCGACTGGAACACCTCGGCGGCGGCGAGAGCGACGGCGACGGCGTCGCCGGAGGTCACCGAGCTGACCGGTTCGCCCGCGAGCAGCAGCGTCAGTCCGCCGCCGGGGTGGCCGGCGAGCGTCACGTCCGCGCCGAGACCGAGGACGTCGCCGGTGCCGTCGTCGAGCGCGAACAGGAACCGGCCGGGCAGGCCGGCCAGTGCCGGACGCCCGCACAGGCCCGCGTCGAGCGCCGCCACCAACGGCCGGACGTCGAGGACGCCCGTGGCCGACCGGCCGCTGAGGGGCGAGGCGACGATGTTGCGCACGCGTTCGTGGGTCGCCGACGGCAGCAGCCCGGCGGCGGCCATCCGCGCGGCGAACGCGGCCGGGTCGGCGAGCCCGCGCACCTGGACGTTGGCGCGTGACGTGAGCTCGACGACCCCGGTGCCCAGCTCCCCGGCGCAGGCGGCGAGCTCGCGCAGCGCGTCGGTGGTCAGGGCGCCGCCGGGCACGCGGACGCGGGCCAGCGCCCCGTCCGCGGCGACGTGCACCTGGAGCGCGCCGGGGCAGGCGTCCCGAGCCGCGCGTCCGGAAAAGCCACCTATGACCACAAGCAGGATGCTAACGCCAGTTTTTCGATAGGGCCTCCGTCCCGTAAGGTCTGCGATGAACGATGGCAAGCGGAGGAAGCCGGTGCGAGTCCGGCGCGGTCCCGCCACTGTGACCGGGGAGCGAACCCCACCACACGGCCACTGTCGCAAGACGGGAAGGCCGGGGTGAGCGTCGATCCGGGAGCCAGGAGACTCCTGCCGTCGTGCCGCCGCGACCCGGGGCGAGGACCCCGAGGGAGGACCCTGCCATGCGCTCGGACGAGCCGCTCATCGTGCTGCTGTCCACGTCGGACACCGATCTGCTGAGCGCGCGCGCCAGCGGGGCGGCGTTCCGCCTGGGGAACCCGGCCCGGCTCGCCGTGGACGACCTGCCCGCGCTGGTCGAGGGGGCCGGCCTCGTGGTCGTCCGGCTGCTCGGCGGGCGCCGCGCCTGGGAGGACGGGCTGGACGCCCTGCTCGCGGGCCCGCGCCCGGTGGTCGTCCTCGGCGGCGAGCAGGCCCCGGACGCCGAGCTGATGGAGCTGTCCACGGTGAGCGGCGGGGTGAGCGGCGGCGTGTGCGCCGAGGCGCACGCCTATCTCGCGCACGGCGGCCCCGCCAACCTCGCCGAACTGCACGCGTTCCTGTCGGACACGGTCCTGCTGACCGGCCGCGGCTTCGCGGCCCCGGCCGCCACCCCGACCTGGGGCGTCCTCGAACGCGACGCCCGGCCCGGCGACGGCCCGGTGATCGGCGTGCTCTACTACCGGGCGCACCACATGGCGGGCAACACCGGCTTCGTGACCGCGCTGTGCGACGCGATCGAGGACGCGGGCGGCCGGGCGCTGCCGGTCTTCTGCTCCTCGCTGCGCACCGCCGAGCCCGAACTGCTCGACGTGCTGCGCTGTGCGGACGCCCTCGTCGTCACCGTGCTCGCGGCGGGCGGCTCACGGCCCGCTGCCGCGTCGGCGGGCGGAGACGACGCGGCCTGGGACGTCGGCGCGCTCGCCGACCTCGACGTGCCCATCCTGCAGGGCCTGTGCCTCACGACCGGCCGCGCGGAGTGGGAGGCCGACGACGACGGCCTGTCCCCGCTGGACGCCGCCTCGCAGGTCGCGATCCCCGAGTTCGACGGGCGCATCATCACGGTGCCGTTCTCGTTCAAGGAGATCGACGACGACGGCCTGACCGTGTACGTCGCCGACGCCGAACGCGCGGCCCGGGTCGCGGGCATCGCCGTCCGGCACGGCCTGCTGCGCCACGTGCCCCCGCAGGACAAGAAGCTCGTCGTGATGCTGTCGGCATACCCGACGAAGAACTCGCGGGTCGGCAACGCCGTCGGCCTGGACACCCCGGCCAGCACGGTCAGACTGCTGGCCCGCCTGGCCGAGGAGGGCTACGACCTCGGCGACGGCTTCCCCGGCCAGGCCGCGCAGGACGGCGACGCCCTGATCCACGCGCTCATCGCCGCGGGCGGCCAGGACCAGGACTGGCTCACCGAGGAGCAGCTCGCGGCCAACCCCGTGCGCATCTCCGCCGAGACCTACCGCGCGTGGTACGACACCCTGCCGGGCGACCTGCGCGCCGACGTGGAACGCCACTGGGGCGCACCGCCCGGCGAGCTGTTCGTCCACGAGGGCGACATCGTGCTCGCGGCGCTGCGCAGCGGGAACGTCGTGGTGATGGTCCAGCCCCCGCGCGGCTTCGGGGAGAACCCGATCGCGATCTACCACGACCCCGACCTGCCGCCGAGCCATCACTACCTGGCGGCCTACCGGTGGCTGTCGGCTGGGGAAGGCGCAGGGTTCGGCGCGCACGCCATGGTCCACGTCGGCAAGCACGGCAACCTGGAGTGGCTGCCGGGCAAGTCGGCGGGCCTGTCGGCGTCCTGCGGCACCGACGCGGCGATCGGCGACCTCCCGCTCGTCTATCCGTTCCTGGTGAACGACCCCGGCGAGGGCACCCAGGCCAAGCGCCGGGCGCACGCCGTGCTCGTGGACCACCTGGTGCCGCCGATGGCCAGGGCCGAGACGTACGGTGACATCGCCCGCCTGGAGCAGCTCCTCGACGAGCACGCGACGATCGCGGCGATGGACCCGGCGAAGCTGCCAGCGATCCGGGCCCAGATCTGGACCCTCATCCAGGCCGCCCGCCTCGACCACGACCTCGGCCTGAGCGAGCGCCCGCACGACGCCGAGTTCGACGAGTTCATCCTGCACGTGGACGGCTGGCTCTGCGAGGTCAAGGACGCCCAGATCCGCGACGGGCTGCACGTCCTCGGCGCGGCCCCGACCGGCGAGGCCCGGGTGAACCTCGTGCTGGCCATGCTGCGCGCCCGCCAGATGTGGGCCGGCCGCGAGACCCTGCCCGGCCTGCGCGAGGCACTCGGCCTGGCCGAGGACGGCAGCGCCGCGACCGGCGTCGTGGACCGCGTCGAGGCCGAGGCCCGCGCGCTCGTCACCGCCATGGAGGAACGCGGCTGGGACCCGGCCGCCGTCGCCGGCGTCACGGACGACCCGGCGGTCGCGCGGGTGCTGACGTTCGCGGCGACCGAGGTGGTGCCGCGGCTCGCGCGTACCACCGACGAACTCGACCACGTGCTGCACGCGCTCGCCGGGGGATATGTGCCCGCCGGGCCGTCCGGGTCGCCGCTGCGCGGGCTGATCAACGTGCTGCCGACCGGCCGCAACTTCTACTCCGTCGACCCGCGCGCCGTGCCGAGCCGCCTCGCCTGGGAGACCGGGCAGGCCATGGCGGACTCCCTGCTGGCCCGCTACCGCGAGGAGACCGGCGAGTGGCCGCGCTCGGTCGGGCTGTCGGTGTGGGGGACCAGCGCCATGCGCACCGCCGGTGACGACATCGCCGAGGTGCTCGCGCTGCTCGGCGTACGGCCCGTCTGGGACGAGGCGTCGCGGCGCGTCACCACGCTCGAACCGGTGCCGCTGAGCGAGCTGGGCCGCCCGCGCGTGGACGTGACGGTGCGCATCAGCGGGTTCTTCAGGGACGCGTTCCCGCACGTGGTGGCGATGCTCGACGACGCCGTCCGGCTCGTCGCGGGGCTCGGCGAGAGTCCCGAGGACAACTACGTGCGCGCCCACGTGGACGCCGACCGGGCCGCGCACGGCGACGACAGGCGTGCGACGCTGCGCGTGTTCGGCTCACGTCCGGGCGCGTACGGGGCGGGCCTGCTGCCGCTCATCGACAGCGGCAACTGGCGCGACGACGCCGACCTCGCCGAGGTGTACGCCGTCTGGGGCGGCTACGCCTACGGCCGCGACCTCGACGGCGCGCCCGCCCGGGAGGACATGGAGAACGCCTACCGCCGGATCGCCGTCGCGGCCAAGAACGTGGACACCCGCGAACACGACATCGCGGACTCCGACGACTACTTCCAGTACCACGGCGGCATGATCGCGACCGTCCGCGCGCTGACGGGCCGCGCGCCCGCGGCGTACGTGGGCGACAGCACCCGTCCCGACGCCGTCCGCACCCGGACCCTATCGGAGGAGACCGCGCGGGTCTTCCGCGCCCGTGTCGTCAACCCCAACTGGCTCGCCGCGATGCGCCGCCACGGCTACAAGGGCGCGTTCGAGCTGGCCGCGACCGTGGACTACCTGTTCGGCTACGACGCCACCACCGGCGTCGTCGCCGACTGGATGTACGACACGCTCGCCTCGACGTACGTGCTCGACCCGATCAACCGCGACTTCATGGCCACGTCCAACCCGTGGGCGCTGCACGGCATCGCGCAGCGCCTGCTCGAGGCCGCCGAGCGGCGCATGTGGGAGCACCCCGACCCCGATGTGCTGGCCGGGCTGCGCGAGGCCTACCTCGCGATCGAGGGCGACCTGGAGGAGGGCTCGGCGTAGGCGAGCAGTCGCCGGGCGAGTCGCGGCGCGCCCGCCCAGTGCAGGTGCAGGTAGGACGCGGTGAGCCGGGCGTCGCCGGCCCCGTCGGCCCCGCCCCGCCACCGGAAGACGGGCTCCCCGCCGCCGGTGATCTCGGTCCGGTGGAACTCGTGGCCGCGCAGGCGCTCGCCCTGCCGGGTCAGCAGCGTGTCGCGTACGGCCACGGCGTCGCGGTAGCCCAGTGTCAGCCGGTCGGTCATCCGCCCCACGCCCGGCACCCGGCCGCACATCGGACGGCCGTCCAGCTCCTCGCAGAGATAGAGCAGCCCCGCGCACTCGGCCGCCACAGAGCCGGGAAAGGCCGCCACTTCGGCGCGCAGCCGCTCGTTGGCCGACAGCTCCGCGGCGTACACCTCGGGGAAACCGCCGCCCACGACCAGCGCGGACGCGCCCTCGGGCAGGGACTCGTCGCGTACCGGGTCGAACACGGCGACCTCGGCCCCGGCGGCGGCCAGCATCTCGACGTGCTCGGCGTAGCCGAACGTGAACGCCGCACCGCCCGCGACCGCCACCACCCGTCGTTCGCCGGGCTCGTGCCCGTCCGACGGGTCCCACGGTTCCCCGGCGAGGGGGGACGCCGTCGCGGCGAGGCGTACGAGACCGTCCAGGTCGCACGCGCCCGCCACGAGCGCGCCGAGCCGGTCCACCGCCGACACGGCGGCGGGCAGCCGCTCGGCCGCCGGGACCAGCCCGAGGTGCCGCGACGGCGTCATCACGTCGTCGTCGCGGTAGACCGCCCCCAGCACCGGGACCCCGGTCTCCTCCAGCGCGGCCCGGCACAGCTCCTCGTGGCGCGCCGACCCGAGACGGTTCAGCACCACGCCCGCCACCCGCACCCGCGAGTCGAACGTCGCGAATCCGTGCACCAGCGCCGCCACCGACCTGCTCTGCTTGCCGGCGTCCACCACGAGCACCACGGGCGCGCCGAGCAGGCGTGCCACGTGCGCGGTCGAGGCGAAGTCGCCCTCGCCGCGCCCGTCGAACAGCCCCATCACGCCCTCGACGACCGCGATGTCACAGCCCGCGGAACCGTGCAGGAACAGCGGCGTCACCCGGTCCTCGCCGGTCAGCCAGGGGTCGAGGTTGCGGCCGGGTCGCCCGGCGGCCAGCGTGTGGTAGCCGGGGTCGATGTAGTCGGGCCCGACCTTGAACGGCGCGACGCGCAGCCCGCGCGCCGCCAGCGCCGCCATCAGCCCGGTGGCCACGGTCGTCTTGCCGCTTCCCGAGGCCGGGGCCGCGACCACGAGACGCGGCACTCCCGTCACCACTCGATGCCCTTCTGACCCTTCTGGCCAGCGTCCATGGGATGGCGGACCTTGCCCATCTCCGTGACGAGGTCCGCGGCCTCGACGAGCCCGGCCGGGGCGTCGCGGCCGGTGATGACGACATGCTGCGAACCCGGCCGGCCGGAGAGCGCCGAGATCACGTCGTCGAGGTCGATCCACCCCCACTTGAGCGGGTAGGTGAACTCGTCCAGCACGTAGAACCGGTAGGTCTCCGCCGCGAGGTCGCGCTTGATCTGCTCCCAGCCCTCACGCGCGTCGGCCGCGTGGTCGGCCTCGGTGCCCGGCCGCTGGATCCACGACCAGCCCTCGCCCATCTTGTGCCAGGCGACCGTGCCGCCCTCGCCGCTCGCGCCCAGCACGGTCAGCGCGCGCTCCTCGCCGACCCGCCACTTGGCCGACTTCACGAACTGGAACACGCCGATCGGCCAGCCCTGGTTCCAGGCGCGCAGCGCCATCCCGAACGCGGCCGTCGACTTGCCCTTCCCCGGACCCGTGTGGACCATGAGCAGCGGCCTCGTCCGGCGCTGCCGGGTCGTCAGGCCGTCGTCCGGTACGTTCTCCGGCTTGCCCTGCGGCATGTCAGCCCGCCTTCCTTCGATCGCGTACGAGATCACCGAGCGACTCCAGCGGAAGCAGGCGCGCGCCCAGTCGCACGGCGAGCGCCTGCGCCATGCCCAGGCGGACCGGGCCGCTCTCGCAGTCCACGACCACCGAGGTCACACCGGCGAGCGCGGCGGCCGCGCGGGTCACGTCGCCTCCGGAGGTCGCCCGGCCGTCGGTCACGACGACCAGCAGGGGGCGGCGGTCGGGGTCGCGGAGTCGTTCCACGCGGAGCACGTCGGCGGCGGTGGCCAGGCCCTCGGCGAGCGGGGTGCGGCCACCCGTCGGAAGCGTCCGGAGGCGGGCCGCGCCGGCCTCGACCGACGAGGTCGGGGGGAGCGCGACCATCGCGCCCGCTCCCCGGAAGACGACGAGGCCGACCTTGTCCCTGCGCTGATACGCGTCCAGCAGCAGGCTCAGCACCGCCGTCTTGACGGCCGTCATCCGCCTGCGGGCGCCCATCGAGCCGCTGGCGTCCACGACGAACAGGACGAGGTTGCCTTCGCGGCCTTCACGGACGGGCTCGCGGAGGTCGTCCCGCTTGAGGACCAGGCCGGGGCCGCGCCTGCCGCGGCGGAGCTGGTGCGGGGCGGCGGCGAGGAGGGTCGCGGGGAGGTCGATGCCGGCGGGGCCGGCGCCGGCCGGGACGCGGGCCCCGATCGTCCGGCCGTGCCGTCCCCGGCCACTCGACCGCCGCCCCGCGACGCCCGCCCCGACTCCGGCGACCTTGAGAACGGGAACGCGGAAGGGGACACCGGCCGCGGCCACGTCGTGCGGGCGGTCGCCGGAGCCGCTGGCGGACCCTTCGGAGGCGCCCGCAGCGTCTCCGGGGGCGCCGTCGCCGGCCTCCGAGCCGCCGGAGCCATCCGATCCACCGGACCCCCCGGGCTCCCCGGGGCGGCCGGGGCCGGAGCCGGGCCCGCCGGAGCCATCGGGATCCTCGGGATTTTCGGGATCCTCGGGGGGCTCGGTCTGGTCCAGGAGCTCGTCGAGAAGACGCTCGTCCAAGCCGGGCGCGTCGAACGGATCCCGGCGACGCCGGTGGGGCAGTGCCAGCCGGGCCGCCACCCGGACGTCCTCCCGGGTCACCACGTCCCGGCCCTGCCAGGCCGCGTGCGCGACCGCCGCATGCGCCGTGACGAGATCGGCTCGCAGCCCGTCCACCTCGAACCCCGCGCAGACAGCCGTGATCTGCCGCAGCCGCGAGTCGGGCAGCCGCACCGATCCGAGTACGGCACGGGCACGCGCGATCCGTGCGGCCAGGGCGGCCTCCTCCGCGGCCCAGCGCGCGGCGAACCCCTCCGGATCGGCGTCGAACGCGAAGCGCCGCCGTACGACCTCGGCCCGCTCGTCCGGCTCCCGCGTCGCGCGCACCTCCACGGTCAGGCCGAACCGGTCGAGCAACTGCGGCCGGAGCTCGCCCTCCTCGGGATTCATGGTCCCCACGAGCAGAAACCGCGCGGCATGCCGTATCGAAACGGTCTCCCGCTCGACGTAGCAGACCCCGAGCGCGGCGGCGTCGAGCAGCAGGTCCACGAGGTGGTCGTGCAGGAGGTTGACCTCGTCCACGTAGAGCACGCCGCGATGGGCCGCCGCGAGCAGCCCCGGCTCGAACGCCTTCACGCCCTCGGTCAGCGCCCGTTCCAGATCGAGCGAACCGACCAGCCGATCCTCGGAGGCACCCACAGGAAGCTCGACGAGGGACGCCGCCCGCAGCGCGCCGGCCGCGTCGGGCTCGTGCGGCCCGTCGGGGCAGCCGGGGTCCGGTGCCCCGGGGTCGCAGTGGAACCGGCACCCCGCCACCACTGCGACCTGCGGCAACTGCGCCGCCAGCGCGCGCACGATCGTGGACTTCGCGGTCCCCTTCTCCCCGCGGACGAGAACGCCGCCGACCCGGGAGGAGACCGCGTTGAGCACCAGGGCCAGCTTCAGATCGGCGAGTCCGACGACGGCGCTGAACGGATAGGCGGGGTTCACAGGGCGGCCTTCCTGTTGACGTAGGCGATCCGCCAGCCGCCGTGCCGGGCGGCCAGCTCGGTGCGGGACAGCGGGGCGATGTCGAACAACGCGGCACGCGTCGCGGTCAGGCCGAGCGCGTGCGCGAGCGCGGCGCGGACGGGCCCGGCGTCGCAGACCGCGACCACGCGGGCGGCGTCCACGTGCACCGAATCCAGCCACGCGGCCACCCGCGCGCCCAGCTCGGCGAGACTCTCCCCGCCGTGCGGGGCGGCGCCGGGGTCGGTCAGCCAGGCGCCGAGACCCTCGGGCTCGGCCTCCGCGATCTCCGCGAACGGCCGTCCCGCCCACGTGCCGTAATCGGCCTCGGCGAGCGCGCCGACCACGACCGGCTCCCGCCCGGACGCGGCCCGCGCGGTCGCCACGGCCGCGGGCCAGGGCGCGGCGAAGACCACCGCGTCATCGGGAAGGCCCAGACCGGAAAAGGGCAGGGTGGCGGCCTGCGCCAGCCCCGAAGGATCGGCGTCCTCGGGCGCGGGGAAACAGGCGCGCCGCGTGCCCGGCGTCCCCGCCTGCCGGATGATCAGCATGAGACGGCGCCGGGAGGCAGGGTCCGCAGGCCCGGCGTTGGCCCCCTCTCGATGAGCGAGATCAGCGCGTCGGTGTCGACGTTCCGCTCGACCAGGTCCCCGAGCGCGTCCAGCCGCGCCTCCCGCAGCCCCGCGAACGACAGCGACGGATCGCCCCGGAACTCCCGCCCCGCCGCCCGCGCCACCTCCCCGAGGAAGGCTCGCCGGAACCCGTCGTTCTCCAGCGCACCGTGCCAGGTCGTGCCCCACACGTTTCCGGCGCGGCACCCGTCGAGGAACGGTTCACCGCCGTCGCGGGTGACGACCCCGTGGTGGATCTCGTACGCGCGTACCGAATACCCGTAGCCCTCGCCGACCGGACGCCCGAGCGTCTTCTCCGTCGCGAACGCGACGTCGGCGGGGAGCAGCCCCAGGCCGGGCACGGTGCCCGCGCCGGACTCCACGTGGTCGGTGATGGTGCGGGCGAGCATCTGGTATCCGCCGCAGATCCCGAGGACCGGACCCGTCCTGCGGACGACGAGGTCGGCGATGCCGGTGTCGCGCAGCCAGGCCAGGTCGTGCACCGTGGCCCGCGAACCCGGCAGAACCAGCAGGTCGGCGTCGGCGCAGGCGGCGGGTGAGGTGACGAAGCTGACCGCGACCCCCGGCTCGGCGGCCAGCGCGTCCACGTCGGTGAAGTTGGAGATGCGCGGATAGCGCACGACGGCCACCCGCAACGCGCCGTCGACCGCCGCGCTCCCCGTGTTCCGCGTGTTTCCTCCCGGCCGGTTGTCGAGTGACAGCGAGTCCTCGACATCCATCCACAGCCCGTCGAGCCACGGCACGACCCCGTAGACCCGGCGCCCGGTCAGCCCTTCGATCATGTCGAGCCCCGGCGCGAGCAGCTCCCGAGCCCCCCGGAACTTGTTCACGATGAATCCGGAGATATGTGCCTGGTCGGCGGCGTCGAGCAGGGCGACCGTGCCGTACAGGTGCGCGAAGACGCCGCCGCGGTCGATGTCGCCCACGATGATCACGGGCAGTCCGACGGCCCTGGCCAGCCCCATGTTCGCGATGTCCCCCGCCCGGAGGTTGATCTCGGCCGGGGAGCCCGCCCCCTCGCAGATCACCACGTCGAACTCGCCGGCCAGCCGCCGGTACGACTCCACGGCGATCGCGCGCAGCTCGTCGCGGCGCGCGCGGTATTCCAGTGCGTCCACGTCCGCGACCGGCCGTCCGCGCACGACGACCTGGCTCCGGCGGTCGCTGCCCGGCTTGAGCAGGATCGGGTTCATGTCGGCCGTCGGCTCCAGCCCGCAGGCTGCCGCCTGCACGGCCTGGGCCCGCCCGATCTCCGCGCCGTCGGCCGTGACGTAGGAGTTGAGTGACATGTTCTGCGCCTTGAACGGCGCGACGCGTACGCCGCGGCGGGCCAGCCACCGGCACAGGCCGGCCACCAGCACGCTCTTCCCGGCATCGGAGGTGGTGCCCGCGACAAGCAGGCCGCCGCCGGGCGCCCCGGCCATGGGATGTCCCCCCTGGGGGTGTCCGCGCCCCCGGTAGAAGGTCCGACGGCCGGAGTATCCTGGCTCCCGGATCGGCGCTTCCCTCAGCCTTCCCGCCCGTGCCGGGCAGTGGCGTGGGTGAGGGTCGCTCCCCGGTGACAGTGGCGGGACCGCGCCGGATTCACACCGGCTTCCTCCGCGTCCGTCGCTTGCGGTGGTCAACATACACCTTCGTGCCGGATGTCCCGCAAGTGTGCCGCTATGTGCGTTTCAGTGTGGCGATCATGTAGAACGGCTCGTTCTTCGTGACCTCGTTCTCGCCGTGCCCGTTGTAGTCGAAGGTCATCGTCCCGTTGTCGTGGACGGTGAGGTAGATCGTGCCGTTGCGCACGCAGTTGCCCCGCATCGACACCCGCTTCAGCCGCACGGTCGTCCCACTGACCACCTGGAGTTTGGACCTGCCCGTGCATCGATAGTCGACGAACTGCTCGGTGACGGTGTCGCCGCCCTCCGGCACGGTCAGCACGAGCGTGTCGTACGCGCCGGGCTCGTAGTCCACCCTGCCGCGCCACACGCCCGCGAAGCGCGCCGTGAAGCGCAGGGGCACGCGCGTGGCGGGCGCCTGTGTGGTTGTCTGCGTGAGCGTCGTGCCGGGTGAGGGAGCCGGCGTGACGGCGGCCGCCTCGTGCCGCGCGTCACCGTCGGCGACGCCTTCGGACGGGAGCACGGACAGCAGTACGGCCCCCGTCGTCGCGGCCGCGAGCGTGACCGCCGCCCCCGCGAGCAACCCCCGGCGGCGGCCGGAGCTCCGCCGTGAGGGAACGGTGTCCGGTTCCGGATACACGGCATGTCCCGCGGCGGTGAGCACGCCCGGGACGTCCCCGGCGGTCCCCTCCGGCACCGCGGCGAGAAGTCGCATCGTGATGTCGAGGATGCCCGGGCGCTCCGCCGGGTTCTTGCGCAGGGCCAGCGCGACGATGGAGCGCAACGGCTCTTCCAGGTCGCCGAGGTCGGGCTCCTTGGTGAGCACGCGGTTCAGCACGGCGGGCAGCGTGTCGTCGCCGAACGGCGGCCTGCCGGTGGCGGCGAACACCATCACGCCGCCCCACGCGAACACGTCCCAGGCGGGCGCGGGCGGCTCGCCGGCGATCTGCTCGGGCGCCATGTAGGCGGGCGTGCCGACGGTGCCGCCCGTCGCCGTGGTCGCGCCGAGACGGCGGGCGACCCCGAAGTCGACGACCCTCGGACCGTCGGGCCCCAGCAGCACGTTGGCGGGCTTGAAGTCGCGGTGGACGATCCCCGCCTGGTGCACGGCGGCGAGCGCGGTCGCGGTAGCCACGGCCAGCCGGTGCAGGGCGGGCCCGGACCGCCGCCCCGCCCGCTGCAGCGTGGGGCCCTCCACGTACTCGCTCACGACGTAGGGCCGGGGGCCGTCCAGGTCGAAGTCGAGCACCCAGGCCACGCAGAACGGCGCGACCCGCCGCGCGGCGGCGATCTCCCGCGCGAAGCGGCGGCGGGCGTCCTCGTCCTCCGGCCGGCCCCCGTCCGCCGGCTCGTGCAGCAGCTTGACCGCCACCGGCGCGCCGTCGGCCGTACGGCCGAGGTAGACCACCCCCTGGCCGCCCGCGCCGAGGCGGCCCTCCAGCCGATAGCCGCCGATTTCGGCCGGATCTCCCGTGAGTAACGGCCCCACCGCAGGCATGCAGCCCTCCTCGGCCCCGTTTTCCCCTCACCTTAGATGAACGGAACGCTGGTGCTTCTGGATCATGCTTGTCATGATGCCGGGATGAACGTGGTGGGGCCCGGATGGTCCGGATGGTAAGGATGGTGCGCACGCGGCTGCCGCTGGTGGTCCGGCGCGCGCTGGCCGAGCCCCTGCTGCTGGCCGCCGCGTTCGGCTCCATCCTGCTCGCCACCACGGCGATCTCGGCTCTCCTGCTGCACGCGGGGTCGGCGACCCAGGCGGGTGTGCGGCGGGCCCTGGAGACGGCGCCGCTCGCCGCCACCGCCACCGTCGTCACCTCCTCGGTCGCGGCCGGGGACTTCGCCGGGGCCGACCGGGCCGTCCGCGCGGGGATCGCCCACGCCCACGGAGAGGTGCCCGTACGGGTCACCGTGCGCGTCGAGTCCGCCTCCTACGCGCTCAAGGGACAGGATCGCGGCGATGATCAGCCCGTCCTGACCCGGTTCGCCGCCTACGAGGGGCTGGACGGTCAGGCGGACCTGGTGAGCGGGCGCTGGCCCGCCGAGACGAAGACGGCAATGGTGGAAGTGGCGCTCTCGGAGCCGGCCGCGCGGGTGATGGGAGTCGCGACCGGTGACGAGTTCACCGTCGTCGGACGCCTGGACGGCAAATCGGCCCGTGTGCGCGTCACCGGCGTCTTCCGGCTGCGCGACCCCGACGATCCGCGCTGGAAGGGGGAGGAACTGCTGCGCTACGGCACGCGGACCGGCGACTTCACCTCCCGCGGTCCCCTGGTCGTGCCGGCCGGCACCTTCCTCGACCGGTTCGCGACCGGCGCCTCGGCCCGCTGGCTCGCCGAGCCCGACCTGCGCCGGCTTTCCCCCGACCGGCTGCGGCCGTTCTCGGCGTCGGTCGCCGGGGCCTCGGCCGCCGTGCGGGCCGGTTGCCCCCGGTGCACGGTCACCGAGACGCTGTCCGGCACGCTGCTGCGGCTCGACCGCGGCGCCCTGGTCGCCCGCTCGACCATGCTGGTGCCGGTGCTCCAACTGCTGGTGCTGAGCGCGTACGCGCTGGCGCTGACCGCGCGGCTGCTCGCCGAGCACCGCCGGATGGAGACGGCCCTGCTGCGATCGAGGGGCGGGGGATCGCCGCGGCTCGCCGCCATGGCGGCGGGGGAGGCGCTGCTGATCGCGCTGCCCTGCGCGCCCGCGGCGCCGTTCCTCGCGCCCGTCCTCCTGCGGCTGGTGAGCGCGTTCCCCTGGATCGAGGCCACCGGCGTGGAACCGCCCCGCTCGCCGGACGGATCCACGTTCGCGGTCGCGGCGGCGGTCGCGCTCGCCTGCGCCGCCATGCTGGCCGCCCCGCCCCTGCTCGCCGCCCGCCGCACGTACGTCGAGGAGCAGGCGGCGCGCGGACGCGCCGACCGGCCGGGCCTGGTCCAGCGGGCCGGGGCCGACGTGGCGCTGCTCGTCCTGGCGGCGCTCGCCGTCTGGCGCCTGCGCGGCCAGGACGCGCCGGAGACGACGCGCCTCGGCGGCGAGCTCGGGCTCGACCCCCTCGTCGGGGCGGGACCGGCGCTCGCCCTGCTCTGCGGCGGAATGGCCGCCCTGCGGCTGGTGCCCGCCGTCGCCAGGGCCGCCGAACGGGCGACGCGGCGGCGCCCCGGGTTCGGGCCGGCTGTCGCCGCCCGGCAGGTGAGCCGGCGCCCGGCCCGCTATTCGGGCCCGGCGCTGCTGCTGACGATGGCGATGGCGATCGGCGTGCTGTCCCTGACCACCGCCGCGACCTGGCGCGGCGCCCAGGAGGACCGGGCCCGGCACCTCGCCGGTGCCGCCCTGCGCGTCCCGGCCCTCCCGGGGGACGACGCGCGAACCTTCACCACGCTGCCGGGGGTCACGGCGGCCGTGCCCGCGCACCGCGCCAGGGTCGTCGCGGACGGCGCGGACGCCACGCTGATCGCCGCGGACGCGGCGCACCTGGGCCGCGCCCTGCTGCTGCGCCCCGACCTGTCGGAGCTGTCGCCGGCCACGCTGGCCTCCCGGATCGCCGGGTCCGCCGGACAGCCGCTTCCGGTCGTCGTGACCCCCGGCCTGGCGGACACCGTACGGATCACGGCCGGCACGGCGGCGATCCCGATCAAGGTCGTGGGCGTCGTCGCGGCGATGCCCGGCACGCCGGAGGGCACCCCGGCCCTGCTCGCCGACCTGTCGGCGCTGCGGGCGGCAGGCGCGAAGGGAGCGGAGTGGCCCGTGACCGAGTGGTGGCTGGCCGCCGAGGGGCACGACACCACGCGGGCCGCCGCCGCGCTGGCCACCACCGGGCGAGGCCGCGGGGACGTCGTCGACGTGGCCGCGCTCACCGCCGGCTACAGGGACGACCCCACGGCGGCGGGCATGCAGGGCGCGCTGCTGCTCGGCTTCGCGGCGGCGCTGGCGTTCGCCGTGCTGGGATTCCTGGTCAACGCGGCGGTCTCGGCGCGCGAGCGCAGAGGCGAGTTCGCCGTGCTCGGCGCGCTCGGAGTCAGCTTCCGGCAGACGCTCGGCCTGCTCGCCGTCGAGCAGTCGTTCGTGATCGGGCTGTCGCTGGCCGGGGGAGTGGCGCTCGCCGTGGCCGTCTCCGCCGCGGTGGTGCCGCCGATGGTGACCGCCGGACACGCGACAGGAGGCGGGCTGCCGGTGCTGCTCCACGTTCCGTGGCCTCAGGTGGCGGTGCTGGCCGTCGCGGTCCTCGCGGTGCTTCTCGTGATCGTGGCGGGGCTCGCGCGGTCGCTGCACCGCCGTGAGCCGGCCGCCGTGCTGCGTGCGGGGGAGGCGTCGTGATCCGCCTTCTGAGTGTGCACAGGCTTCTGGGAGTACACAGGGGGGTTGCCGCGCTGCTGGCCGCGCTGGTGTTCGGCGCCGCCCTGGTCGTCTCGGCCCTGCCCCGGATGGTCGAGTCCTCCCTCGACGCGGCGGCCAGGTCGGTCATCGGCTCCGCCCCGCCCGCCACGGCCTCGCTGGCGGTCCAGTTCACCCGGCGCTTCGACCTGACGCCCATGCGGACGACGGCCGAGGCGGCCAGGGCGGACACCGCCTGGCGCGCGCTGCTCCCCCCGGCGCTGCGGGAGGTCGCCGACCCCGCCCCGCTCATCGAGATCACAGCCCCGTCGATGCTCATCAACGAGCGGGCGCACCGGTATCTCACGTTGAAGTGGGTGTCCGGGGCGGACCGGCGGGTGCGGTACGTCGAAGGCGGCCCCCCGGGTCCCGGCTCGGGCACCCGTCTCGAGGTGGCCGTCCCCGCCGTCGCCGCCACGGAGATGTCGATCAAGACGGGTGACACGCTCCGCCTCGGTCCGATGAACGCGAAGGTGACCGGCCTGTTCGAGCCGGTGAGTCCCGCCGACCGGTTCTGGGCCGTCGAGCCGGAACTCACCTACGTCATTCACCAGCGCGTGCCGCTCGCCGTGGAGGACGACCTGATCGTCACCGCGCTCACCGACGGCGACAGCCTCGCGGGCGCGGAACTCCCGATGGTCTTCCGCTGGCTCGTCACCCCGGCGCCGGACCGGATCACCGCGGGCAACTCGGCGGCCGTGCTCGCCGCCACGGAGGAGTTCGGCCGCCGCCTGGGCAGGCAGGACCTCGAACTGACCCTGTCGACCGGGTTCGACCGCATGCTGCAGGAGTACCTGGACCGGCTGGCCGTCACGCGCTCGCTGATCACGGTGTTCCTGAGCGGGCTGGCCGTCGTGTGCCTGGGCACCACGGCCCTGGCCGTGCTGCTGCTCGTCCGGCGGGTGCACGGCGACCTGCTGCTGATGCGCGCCCGCGGCGCGTCCCTGGCCCAGGTCGTGCTCGCCTGCGGGGGAGCGGTCGCGGTCGCGGCGGTGCCCGCGGCCGCGGCGGGCCAGGTGGCCGCGGGCCTCGTGCCTGGTGCCCCGACGGCGGTCGCACGGCTCGGACCGGCCGCCCTGGCGGCGGGGACCGTCGCGATCGCATGCACCGCCGTGGCGCTGCGCCAGTCCCAAAGACGGCGGTCCCCACGACGGCTGACCCAAGGACGGCTGACCCAAGGACGACTGACAGGGAGCGCGGCCCGCCGGATCGTGATGGAGATCCTGGTGCTCGTCGTCGCCGTGGCGAGCCTCCATCTCCTGCGCACCCGCGGTCTCGGCACCGGCGACGCGTTCCTCGCGACGGCGCCCGTGCTGCTGGCGCTGGCCGCCGCGCTGGCGGTGCTGCGCGCCGGTCCTGCCGTGATCCACCTGGCCTTCCGGGCCGCCGCCCGGCGCACCGCCGCCGTGCCGTTCCTCGGGCTCGCCGCCGCCCGGGCCGTGCCGGGCGCCGCGCTGCCGGTGCTCACGCTGCTGCCGGCCGTGGCGCTGGCGGCGTACGGAATGGTCACCGCCGGAGGGCTGGAGGAGGCCCAGCGGCAGGCGGCGTGGGAACGGACCGGCGCCGAGATCAGGGTGGAGCGCGCGCAGGGCATCCCCCAGGAGACGCTTGAGCAGATCGTCCACGCGCCGGGCGTCAGGGCCGTCGTCCCGGCCGCGGTCGGGACGACGATCGCCGAGGTGGGCTTCGGCGGGCGGCCGGCCACGGTCGTCGCCGTCGACCTCGGCGCCTACCGCCGGCTGGTCGCGGGCAGCCCGCTCCACCTGCCACCGCCGGGGACCGGTGCGCTGGTCTCGCCCGACCTGTCCGCCATGCGGAGCTTCGAGATCGGCTGGCCCACGCAGATGACGGTCACCCCGGCGGGGACCGTCGACGCGATGCCGGGGGTGCGGGCGGGCGACGGCGCTCTCATCGTCCTCCCCGCGGCTCCCGAGCACGTCAACACGCTGCTGATCGCGGGAGACGCTGGCGCGGTCAGGCCGCTGCTGCCGTCCGGCGCGCGCATGACCACGGTGGCGGGCGCGCTCGCCGACATCACCGGCACGCCGCTGACGGCGGCGCTGACCGCCGCGCTGCGGGTCGCCGCCGCGGCGCTGGCCGCGTACGCGCTGGCGGCCGTGGCGATCGCCCTGACCGGAGGCGCGGCCCGGCGGGCGGAGGACCTCGGCCTGCTGCGCGCCCTCGGCCTCACCCGCAGGCAGGCCGGCCTGATCACCGTCCTGGAGGCGGCCCCGCTGCTCGTCCTGACCGCCGTCGCCGGGCTGGCGGCCGGTCTCGCCATGCCCGCGCTGCTCGGGCCGGGAATCGACCTGTCGGCGTACGCGGGCGGGCGCCAGGGCGCCCTCGCGGCCGCCGCGCTCCTGCCCGTCCTGCCCTGTGTCGTGGCCGGTGCTCTGGCCGCCGGGGTCGCCGCCGTCGCCCTCGCGGGCGCCTACCTGGGAGGAAGCCGTGGACACGCTGGCTGACCTGGAGGCCCGGGCCACGCGGGGCGGTCCCGCGTTCGGCGCGGACGCCCACATCCTGTGCGACAACCTCGTGCGGATCTACAAGACCGAGGGGGCCGCCGCGGTCGAGGTGGTCGCCCTGCAGGGCCTCGACCTGCTCATCGGCCGCGGTGAGCTGGTGGCGATCGTCGGAGCCTCGGGGTCGGGCAAGTCGACGCTGCTCAACATCCTGTCGGGGCTCGACGTGCCCACGGCCGGGCTGGCCCGGGTCGCCGGGACCGACCTGCTGTCCATGACGCCACGCGACCGCCTCCGCTACCGGCGGTCGGTCGTGGGCTTCGTCTGGCAGCAGACCGCCCGCAACCTGCTGCCGTACCTCACCGCGCGGGAGAACGTCATGCTCCCCATGCGGCTGGCGGGCGGCACGTCCCGGCGGGCCAGGTCGTCCCGTACGGACGAGCTGCTGGAGCTGACGGGGATGGCGGACCGCGCGGACCGGCGGCCCGGGGAGATGTCCGGCGGCGAGCAGCAGCGGGTGGCCGTCGCCGTCGCCCTGGCCAACGCGCCCGAGGTGGTGCTCGCCGACGAGCCCACCGGGGAGCTGGACAGCGAGAGCGCCGGGACGGTCTTCGGCGTGCTGCGCCACGCCAACCGCGAGCTCGGCGTCACGACCGTCGTCGTGACGCACGATCCGATGGTGTCGGAGCAGGTCGACAGGACCATCGGCATCCGGGACGGCCGCACCTCCAGCGAGACGTTCCGCCGCACGTCCTCCGACGGGAGGGTGGTCGCCGAGGAGTACGCGGTGCTGGACCGGGCCGGGCGCCTGCAGCTGCCGAGGGAGTTCATCAACGCCCTGTCGATGGAGCACCGGGTGCGCCTGGAGCTCGAACGCGACCACATCGGGGTCTGGCCCTCGGCCGCCGGCAACGACACAGAGGGCACCGGCAACGACACAGAGGGAACCGGCAACGACACAGGGGAAGAGACGAATGAGTGAGCCGCTGGTCGTCGTCGAGGGCCTGCGCAAGACCTATCCCAAGGGCGTGCGCGCCCTGAGAGGGGTCTCCTTCGAGGCTCACCCCGGCGAGCTGGTCGCGATCCGCGGGCGTTCCGGCGCGGGCAAGACGACGCTGCTCAACCTGGTCGGCGGCCTGGACCGGCCCGACGAGGGGCGGGTGCGGGTGGCCGGGCAGCCGGTGCCGGAGCTGCCCGAGGAGGGCCTGCTGCGGCTGCGCCGCGACGTCGTCGGGTTCGTCTTCCAGTCGTTCCGGCTGATCCCGGTGCTGTCGGCCGCCGAGAACGTGGGCGTGCCGCTGCGGCTGGCGCGGGTTCCCGCCAAGGACAGGGAGGAGCGGGTCAAGGTGCTGCTGTCCCTGGTCGGGCTGTCCGATCAGGCCGAGCAGCGGCCCTACGAGCTGTCGGGCGGGCAGCAGCAGCGCGTGGCCATCGCCAGGGCCCTGGCCAACCGCCCCCGCCTGCTGCTCGCCGACGAGCCGACCGGTCAGCTCGACTCCCAGACCGCCCGCCAGATCATGGAGCTGCTCCGGGTGCTCGTCCGGGGCGAGGGCGTCACCGTGCTGGTGGCCACGCACGACGAGGGCCTCGTCGGCCTGGCCGACCGCGTCTTGGAACTCAAGGACGGCGAGTTCCTCAACTGAAGTCAGGTCCAGGGGAGGGCGGCGCGGCGGGCCCAGTAGGTCTCGGCGTCCTCCGCCAGATCGGCGAGCGCCTCCTCGGCCCCGTCGTCCCAGGTGACGGCGAGCGCCGCCAGGTTCTCGGCGAGCTGGGTGGTCGTGGCGGCGCCGCTCAGCACGACCCCCGCCCACGGGCGGGCGAGCACGGCGGCGAGCGCCAGGGCGTCGGGGGTGACGCCGCGTTCGCGCGCGGCGAGCGCCAGGGCCGGCGGCGCGCCGCGGGCGGTCAGCCTGCCGTTGGCCACGCCCTCCTTGACGATCACGCCGAGGCCGGCCGCGTGCGCCCGGGCCAGGGCCCCGCCCGCCGAGCGCTCCAGCAGGTTCCACGTCGACTGCACGGTGTCGAAGAGCCCGGTCGCGACCGCCCTGTCGATCGTCGCGGCCTGGCGGGGGCCGGTGGTGGACAGGCCCACGGCGACGCCCTCGGCGCGCAGGGCACGCAGTTCGCCGAGCACCTCCTCGTCGTCGAGCACGCCGCTCTCGATCGTGGCGGAATGGATCTGGTAAAGCGACAGATGCGCGCCGAGCAGCTCCCGGGTCTCGCCGAGCTGGCGGCGCAGCCGCGCGGCCGACAGGTCCTTCTCCTCGTGGCGGTCGGCGTCCATGCGCCAGCCGCCGACGTACTCGTACCCCCACTTCGACCCGACCTCGACCTCGCCGGGCCGGATGCCGCGGTCGGCCAGCCAGCCCGCGAGGAACTCCTCCGCCAGGCCGTAGGAGCGGGCCGCGTCGTAGTAGCGCACGCCCGCCGCCCGGGCGGCGTCCAGCACCTCCCAGGTGCGCGCCCGCATCGCCGCCACGTCGCGGTCGCCGCCGAGGTCCTCGTCCCGGCCGAGCGTGATGTACGCGGGGCGGCCGAGCGCCGCGAGCCCCAGACCCATCTCCTGCACCCATTTCCGCATGGGGCACCACGTTAGGAGACACGTGTGGTGAGGAGGCGGCCGGGGTATGGCGACAAGTCCAGCCGGCCTGTGGGTCCACTCGAGCCCGAGGTGGTGGGAGCGTGACGGAACCGGTTACAGAGGGAGTGCGGACCGCGGCGGACGTGCTCGCCCGGGCGCGCGACCTGGTGGAGCCCGCCCTGCGTCGTGCGGTCGACACCCTGCCTCCGTCGATGCGCCGGATGGCGGGATACCACTTCGGATGGTGGGACGCGCGGGAGCGGCCGGTGCGAGCGAGCGGAGGCAAGGCCCTTCGGCCCGCGTTCACGATCCTGGCGGCCGAGGGCGTCGGGGGAGACGCGGACGCGGCGCTGCCGGCCGCGGTCGCGGTCGAGCTGGTGCACAACTTCTCCCTCGTCCACGACGACGTGATGGACGGCGACGCGGTCCGCCGCCACCGCCCCACGGTGTGGAACGTCTTCGGGCGCTCCGAGGCGATCCTGGCCGGTGACTCCCTCTTGACGCTGGCCTTTGCCGTGCTCGCCGGGGGCGGCCGGCCTGCCGACAGCGCGCGCACGCTGGCCAGGTGCGTCCAGTCGCTGCTGGACGGCCAGAGCGCCGACCTCGGCTTCGAGGAGCGCGCGGACGTGAGCCTGGGGGAGTGCGTGCGCATGGCGGAGGGCAAGACGGGCGCGCTGTTCGGCTGCGCCTGCGCCCTCGGCGCGCTGCAGGCCGTCGGTCTCCCGGGGGGCGCCACCTCCGAGCAGGTGGCCTTCCTGCGGGTGTTCGGCGAGCGCGTGGGGCTGGCGTTCCAGATCGTCGACGACCTGCTGGGCATCTGGGGCGATCCGGCCGTCACCGGCAAACCCGTCCACTCCGACCTGCGCAACCGGAAGAAGTCCCTGCCGGTCGTCGCCGCGCTGACGTCGGGCACGCCGGCCGGCGCCGCGCTCGCCATGCTGTACCGCCGCCCGCTCGCGCAGGCCGACCTCGCACGGGCGGCGCGGCTGGTGGACGAGGCGGGCGGACGGGCGTGGAGCCTCGCCAGGGTGGACGACCTGTTGTCCGAGGCGCTGGAGGCGCTGCGGTCGGCGGAGCTGACGCCCGGGCCGGCAGCGGGTCTGGAGGCCCTGGCCCGCCTGGGCGCCGACCGCGACCGCTAACCGCCCGCCCCTTCAGCCCCTTCAGCCCCTTCAGCCCCGTCAGCGCCGTCGACTGCGGCCGCCGCGGTGAGCTCGCGCAGTGTCCGCGCGAGCGTACGGCGGCTGTCCGGCGGCAGATGGCGCAGCGCGGCGGCGATGTGCCCGCGGCGGGCCGCGCGGATCCGTTCGAGCGACCTCCTGCCGGTGTCGGTGACGTCGATGCTGACCTCACGGCGGCTGTGCGGGGACAGCAGGCGCGTCAGCAGCCCGGCGGTGTGCAGGCGGGCCACCAGGCGGCCCGTGGCCGAGACCGACATGCCCAGCAGGGCGGCGAGCCCGCTCAGGTTCAGCGGGCCGTGCCGGTCGACCGCGAGCAGCACCCGCAACTGGGTGACCGACAGGTCGGAGCCGCGGACCACCGCGTTGAGGGTCATCTCCACCAGGGCGAGCGAGGCGGCCTCGACCGACCACGCGTCCTCCTCCAGCGCGGGGTCCGTCTCCTCCGAAGCGCCGGAATGCAAGGCTCCGAAATCCAGGGCTCCGGCGCTCATCGCGCCCCCAGGACCCGCGCCGGGCCGGGCCTGCGCGAGGCGCGCCACTCGGGGTGGTCGCCCAGCGGCGTGCCCCGCACCCCGGCCGCCAGCAACTCCGCGAGGTGGATCGCCTGGCGTCCCACCCCCGCCTGCTCGATCTGCGTACGGCAGCTGAAGCCGTCGGCGAGGACGACCGTGCGGGCGTCGGCGGCGCGGATGGCCGGCAGGATCTCGTGCTCCGCGCAGGTCATCGACACCTCCAGGTGGCCGGCGGTGAAGCCGAAGTTCCCGGCGAGGCCGCAGCAGCCGCCCACCGCCTCCACCCGCACGCCGGCCCGCGACAGCAGGGCCTGGTCGGTCTCGAAGCCGAGCACCGAGTGGTGGTGGCAGTGCGGCTGGGCGACGGCGTCCCGGTCGATCCGGGGCGGTTCCCAGCCGTCGGTCGCGTTCAGCAGCTCGGCGAGGGTCCTGGTCTGCTCGCGCAGCCGGGCGAAGTCCCGGTCGTGCGCGAACATCTCGGGCGCGTCGGCGCGGAACACCGCCGTGCAGCTCGGCTCCAGCCCGACGATCGGGATGCCGCGGCGCAGCGCCGGGGCGAGGGTCCGCACGGTGCGGCGCAGCACCCGCCGCGCCACGCCGAGCTGGCCCGTCGAGATCCACGTCAGGCCGCAGCACAGTGTGCGCGGCGGGATCAGCACGCGATAGCCCGCCGACTCCAGCACCTTCACGGCGGCGCGGCCGATGTGAGGGTGGAAGTTGTCGGTGAAGGTGTCGGGCCACAGCACCACCGATCCCCGCTCGCCCCCGCCGCGCGGCCCGCGCCGCCGATACCAGTCGCTGAAGCGCACCCGCGCGAAGTCCGGCACCGGCCGGGCCGGTTCGAGCCCCGCCAGGCGCTTGGCGAGCCCGGACAGCACGGGCGCGTGCGCCAGCGCGTTGACCACGCCCGGGGCGAGTGCGGCCACGCGGGCCCACGCCGGCAGCCACCCCATCGCGTAGTGGTCCATCGGCCTCACCCTGCGGGCGTAGTGGTGGGCGAGGAACTCGGCCTTGTACGTCGCCATGTCGACCTGCATCGGGCAGTCGTGCTTGCAGCCCTTGCAGGCCAGGCACAGGTCGAGGGCGTCGCGCACGGCGGCGGAGCGCCAGCCGTCCCGCACCGCGGAGTCGGCGTGGCCGTTCAGCATCTCGAACAGCAACCGGGAGCGCCCGCGGGTGGAGTGCTCCTCCTCACCCGTGGCCCGGTAGGACGGGCACATCACCCCGCCGGCGTGCTCGCGGCCCGTGTCGCTGACCTGCCTCCGGCATTGGCCGACCCCCACGCACCGCATGACGGCCCGCTGGAAGCTGCCCTCGTCGTCCGGGTAGCCGAAGTGCACAGGCGGGTCGGCGGGCGTCCACTCGGGGCCGAGCCGCAGGTTCTCGTCCAGCCGGTACGGCGTGACGACCTTGCCCGGGTTCATCCGGTCGCCGGGATCGAAGACGGCCTTGACCTGCTCGAAGGCGGTCATGACCCTGGGGCCGAACATCTTGGGCAGCAGCTCGCCCCTGGCCTGCCCGTCGCCGTGCTCGCCCGACAGCGAGCCGCCGTAGGAGACGACGAGATCGGCGGCCCGTTCGAGGAAGGCCCGGAAGGCCGCCACCCCGTCGGCCGTCACCAGGTCGAACGGGATGCGGGTGTGCACGCAGCCCTGCCCGAAGTGCCCGTACAGGGAGGCGTCGTCGTAGCCGAACTCCGCGAACAGGCGGCGCAGGTCGCGCAGGTAGGCGCCGAGCTTGTCCGGCGGGACGGCCGAGTCCTCGAAGCCCTCCCACGTCTCGCGCATGCCGGGCACGCGGGCGGTGGCGCCGAGCCCGGACTCGCGGACCTCCCACAGCTCCTTCTCGATCTTCGCGTCGTCGATGAAGGAGATGTGCGGCGCGTGCTCGCTGCCCTTCAGCTCCTTCAGCATGTCGTGGGCCTTGGCGTCCGCCTCCTTCTGGGAGCCGGCGCCGAAGGAGACCATGAGCCAGCCGCCGCCCTCCGGCAGCCGCTTGAGGGCGTCGGGATGCATGTGCTTGCGCCGCTCGAAGTCCACGAGCTTGTCGTCCACCCCCTCCAGCTGGAGCGGGCCGTAGCGGGCGATGCGCGGCACGGCGTCGGCGGCCACGTTGATGTCGTGGTAGCCGAGCAGGACGAGGCACTCGGCCTTGGGCGCGGGCACCAGGCGCAGCTCGGCACGCAGCACGGTGACCAGCGTGCCCTCCGACCCGACCAGCGCCCTGGCCAGGTCGAACCCGGCCTCGGGCAGCAGCTGGTCGAGGTTGTAGCCCGACACCCGGCGAGGGATGCCGGGGAAGCGGCGGCGGATCTCGTCGGCGTGCTCGTCCACGATCGCGCGCAGCTCGCGGTAGATCCGCGCCCTCGGCCCGCCCTCGGCGACGATCCGGTCGAACTCCTCGTCGCCGGTCGGCCCCACCCACATCCGCTGGCCGTCGTAGGTGAGGATCTCCAGCCGCGCGATGTTGTCGGCGGTCTTGCCGTACGCCTGTGCGGTCGAGCCGCAGGAGTTGTTGCCGATCATGCCGCCGAGCGTGCACTGCGAGTGCGTGGACGGGCGCGGCCCGAACATCAGGCCGGTGTCGGCCAGCAGCCGGTTCAGCACGTCGAGCACGATGCCGGGCTCGACCACGCAGGTGCGGGCCGCGGCGTCCACCGACACCAGCCGGTGGCAGTACTTGGACCAGTCGATGACGACGGCGGCGTTGCAGGTCTGACCGCCCAGGCTCGTCCCGCCGCCCCGTGAGGTGATGGGCGCGCCGTGCTCGCGGCAGACCGCGATCGCCTCGGCCGCCGCGTCCACCGTGCGCGGCACCACCACCCCGAGCGGCACCTGCCGGTAGTTCGATCCGTCGGTGGAGTAGGCCCCCCGGCTGCCCGGGTCGAACCTGACCTCGCCGTCCACCCGGGCGGTGAGGTCCCGCTCCAGGTCGCGTACCCGCACGTACGGGCGTCGCGGCCGGGTCGTCACGGGCGGGGGAACGAGCACCTGGTCCGTCATGGCGTCACCGCCCCAGTTGAGAGATCTTGTCCTTGAACAGCGTCGTCGCGATGGCCGCCTTGTGCGGCTGCCCCTTCAGGAACGCCTCGGCGAACTTGACCGCCTGGTCGCGGGCGACCTTGCCCGGCATCGGCGGCTCGTTCGGGTCGACGTCCACGTCCACCAGCGCCGGCCCCGGATGGGCGAGGGCCTGCCGTACGGCCTCGTCCACCTCGGCGGGGTCGGTGACCTTGCGGCCGTACCCGCCGCAGGAGCGGGCCCAGGCGGAGAAGTCGGAGGACGGCTCGCCGAACCTGACCCCGTGCTCGGGGTACCCCAGCACCATCTGCTCCCACAGGATCTGGCCGAGCGAGCCGTTGTTGTTCACCACCACCGTGATCGGCAGGCCCAGACGGGCCGCGGTGAGGAACTCGGCCATGAGCATCGCGAAGCCGCCGTCGCCGATGAACGCGATCACCTGCCGGTCGGGGTGGGCGAGCTGCGCCGCGATCGCGTACGGCAGGCCGGGGGCCATCGTGGCGAGGTTGCCCGACAGGTAGAACTCCCGGTCGCCGCGGATCGTCCAGTGCCGGGCCGCCCAGGTCGCGATCGTGCCGGAGTCGCAGGTGAGGATGGCGTCGTCGGAGGCGGCCCGGTCCACGCAGCCGATCAGGTACTGCGGGGCGATCGGGGCGCGCCGCGGGTTCTCCAGGGCGGCCATGTTCTCCCGCCATTCGGCCATGGCCTTCTGGTACTTCTCCAGGTGCGCCCGGTCGTCGTTCCGGTGCAGCAGCGGCAGCAGCGCGGCCAGCCCCTCCTTGGCGTCTCCGACCATCGGCACCTCGGTCGGCATGCGCACGCCCGCGCGGGCGGGGTCGGCGTCGATCTGCACGACGCGGACCTTGCCGGGCTCCGGCAGATGCTTGGTGTAGGGGAAGTTGGTGCCGACCATCAGCAGGCTGTCGCAGTCCTCGACCAGGTCCTCGCCCGGCTTGGTGCCGAGCAGGCCGATCCCGCCCACCGCGTACGGCGAGTCGTCGGGGATGACCGCCTTGCCGGGCAGCGTCTTGATCACGGGGGCGCCCAGCGCCTCGGCGACGGCCAGCACCTCCTCGCGGGCGTGCAGGGCGCCGGCCCCGGCCAGGATCGCCGGCCGCCGGGCCGCGTTGAGCACCTCGGCGGCGGCTCGCAGGTCCTCCTGACGCGGCACGCCGGGCGGGGACAGGTAGACGGGGGCGGTCGCGGGGGGCCGCGCGGGGGCGACGTGCTGGTAGGGGTCGGCGTCGGCGGGGGCCACCTGGACGTCGTTGGGCAGGCACAGGTGGGCCACCCCGCGCCGCGCGTAGGCCGTGCGGATCGCGATGTCCACCACTCCCGGCAGTTGGGCCGGGTTGTCCACCACGAGGTTGTACTCCGCCACGTCCTCGTACAGCCGGTCGAGGTGGACCTCCTGCTGGTAGCCGGTGCCCAGCACGCTGGTCTCCTGCATGCCCGTGATGGCCAGCACCGGCTGGTGGTCGAGCTTGGCGTCGTACAGGCCGTTGAGCAGGTGGATCCCGCCGGGGCCCGAGGTGGCCAGGCACACCCCGATGCGGCCGGTGGCCTTCGCGTGCGCGGCCGCCATGAACGCGGCCGCCTCCTCGTGGTGCACCAGCACGAACCGGACACGATCGGATTGGCGGCGCAACCCTTCCATGATGCCGTTGATGCCGTCACCGGGAAGCCCGAAGACAGTGTCGACACCCCAGTCGGCGAGCCGTCTGATGAGTACTTCGGAGGCGATTTCCGTCATACGTGCCGCGCTGCCCCTGGAATGGGAAGCCGAACACTCACCACATGGAAAATCTTTCCTCCAATCCAGAGTCCCGGGGGCAGGCCCGGGTAGGGGGCCGCCCGTGATCAGAGACCTCCACGTGTCGGCCTACCGCGTGCCGACCGACCGCCCGGAGGCCGACGGCACGCTGAGCTGGGACGCGACCACGATGGTGGTGGTCCGCGCGGACGCCGGCGAGGAAGCCGGGCTCGGCTGGACCTACGCCCCGGCCGCCGCCGCGGCGGTCGTCACGGACCTGCTCGCGCCGGTGGTGCGCGGGGGCGATCCGATGGACGTGCCGGGCCTGTGGACCGCGATGGTCCGCCGGGTGCGTAACGCGAGCCGCACGGGCGTCGCGGGGTATGCGATCTCCGCGGTCGACGTCGCGCTCTGGGACCTCAAGGCCCGGCTGCTCGCCGTGCCGCTCGCCCGCCTGTTCGGCCTCGCCCGGCAGTCCGTGCCCGTGTACGGCTCGGGCGGGTTCACCACGTACGACGACGAGGTCACGACGGCGCAGCTCGCGCACTGGGCGCACGAGCAGGGCATTCCCCGCGTCAAGATCAAGATCGGCGAGTCCGCGGGCACCGCGCCCGCCCGCGACCTGCACCGCGTCGCGCTCGCCCGCCGCGTCATCGGGGACGCCGCCGAACTGTACGTGGACGCCAACGGCGGCTACAGCGCGAAGCAGGCCGTGCGGATGGAACGCCGGATGCGCGACCACGACGTGCGATGGTTCGAGGAGCCGGTGTCCTCCGACGACCTGGCCGGGCTGCGCCTGGTGCGCGAGCGGGCCGACGCCGACGTCGCGGCCGGGGAGTACGGCGGCGACCTCGTCTACTTCACCCGCATGTGCGCGGCGGGCGCGGTCGACTGCCTGCAGATCGACGCGACCCGCTGCGGCGGCTACACGGGCTGGTCCGGCGCGGCCGCGATCGCCGCCGGGCACGGACTGGAGGTGTCGGCGCACTGCGCGCCGAACCTGCACGCGCCGGTCGCCGCGGCGACCCCGAACCTGCGCCACATGGAGTGGTTCCACGACCATGTGCGGATCGAGGGCGACCTGTTCGACGGCGCGGCCGATCCCACGGGCGGCGCCGTGCGCCCGCCGGACGGGCCGGGCCACGGCCTGACGCTGCGCGCCGACGCCGCCGAGCCCTACCGGGTCGCGTAGGGGCCGTTCGGTCCTCGGGTTCGCGCCGGACGACGCTGTAGCGGAGTAGCAGGGACGGATGCTCCCAGTGGCCGTTCTCCGCCGTCATGTGATCATCCTGCCCGAACCGGGCGGGCGCGGTGCGCCCGCCCGGTCACCGCAAGGGGATCAGTTGAGGCGTTCGAGGTAGCCGTTGTCGGCCAGCCAGCCGATCGACACCTCGCCGTCCGGGTTCGCGGGCGCGCCGGGGATGTACTTGGCGAGCGTGTGGAACTGCTCGCCCTGGCCGGGCATCTGGAACGCCGAGGCCGCCGGCCCCGCGTCCACGAGGAACGGCCGGATCACCCGGTAGGCGTGGTAGTTGCACAGGTGCGGGTCGCCCTGGACGTTGTTGAGGTTGTTCGGCCGCAGCGACCGCTGGGTGAACGGCGTGCCGAACGGAGCGAGGAACGCGCCGCCCTCCCCGCCGAAGCGGTCCACCTTGTAGCCGAGCGGCAGTTGCGCCGTCCTGATGAGCGGGCGGCCGTTGGTGTACCCGCCGGAGTGCGCGAACCCGGAGTCCTGGGGGAAGCGGTAGGACTTGGCCGACGGGATGTAGTAGCGCTCCAGGAACCGCTCCGGGGAGAGGCCGCCATACCGCACGTAGCCGTCCAGGATCTTGGCGACCAGGCCGGTGCGCGGCAGGACCACCGGGCCGAGGTTCGGGTCGCCGTTGACGAACGGCGGCCCGCAGACCTGGCCCGTCTTCGCGCTCAGCGCCTGGGGGTCGGAGGTCGCCGGGCCCTGCCCGGCAGGCGCGGTCGCGGCCTGGGCCGGGACACCGGTCAGGGCCGCCGTGGCGAGGGTGCAGGCGGCCACGAACAGCTTGCGAGAATGAACGCGCACGAATTCTCCTGAGATTGCGCACACAGCATGCGATCTGGACATATCCGCATCAGAAGGATTTCCATGGAAATTGCGCGGCGAAGGGTGCCGAGAAATAGCCATGATCGCTCTGACGCGATGAATTCGTGCGTACCCGGCCCTTGTTCAGGCGCATCGCAAGGAGATCGCCGCAGCGTTCAAAAACCTCGGACGGCAAGGCGAAACAAAGCCGACATGAGGCGATATAAGGAATCGAATTTCGCGGCGGCAGGGCCTTCCGGAATTCCGTGAAAGAGGCGAGCGCCCTTTTCAGCCGTCCGTGCCGAGCGGGTCGTCGAGCAGCCCGGCGTCGTGGACGAGCAGGGCGATCTGGACGCGATTGTTGAGGCCGAGCTTGGCGAGGATGCTCGACACGTGCGTCTTGACGGTGGGAACGCTGAGGTGCAGCAGAGCGCCGATCTCGGCGTTCGGCCTGCCCTGACCGACCGCCGCCGCGACCTCACGTTCCCGGTCGTTCAGCCGTGCCAGGCGCTCCCGGGCGCGGGCCCGGCGCCGGTCCTGGCCGTCCTCGGCGACCCGGGCGATGAGCCGCCGGGTGACCGCCGGGGACAGGACCGGCCGGCCGGCGGCCACCCGGCGGATGGCGTCCACGATCTCGTCCGGCGGGGTGTCCTTCAGCAGGAACCCGGCGGCCCCCGCGCGCAGGGCGCGCAGCACGTGCTCGTCGGCGTCGAAGGTGGTCAGCACGATCACCTCGGGCGCGCCGTCGCGGGCGCGCAGCGCCTCGGTGGCGGCCAGGCCGTCCATCACCGGCATCCGGATGTCCATCAGCACCACGTCGGGGCGGTGCCGGCCGGCCAGCGGCAGCACCTCGGCGCCGTCCCCGGCCTGGGCGAGCACGCGGATGTCCGGGGCGCCGCCGAGCATCATCACGAGGCCGGCCCTGACCAGGGGGTCGTCGTCGGCGATGAGCACGCCGATGGCGGAGTCGGGCATGGTCATGCCGGCCACGGTAGCCAGGCCAGCACGCGCCAGCCACCCCGGTCCTCGTCGCCGCCCCCGTCCACGGGGCCGTCCATGGGGCCGTGCTCCAGCCGTCCCCCGGCCAGCGTGACGCGCTCGGCCAGGCCGGCGAGGCCGTGGCCGCCTCCGCTCCCGGCATCCTGTCCGATGGGCGCAGGGGCGTCGTCGACCACCTCGACCGTCAGGCCTTCGCCGGGCGCACCCGTGACCCGTACGCGGACCCCGGCTCCCGGCGCGTGCTTGCGCGCGTTGGTGAGGGCCTCCTGCACGACCCGGTAGGCGGTGCGGCCCGTCCGGTCCGGGACCGTCTCCCGCGAGCCGAGGTCGTCGCACAGCTCCACGCGCATGCCGGCCCGCCCCGACTCCGCCACGAGCTCGCGCAGGTCGGCGAGGGTGGGCAGGCCGGGCCGCGTGGGCGCGGACGGTTCGCCGGTGGGGGCGCGCAGCACGCCGATCACCTCGCGCAGATCCTGCAGAGCCTGGTGGGCGCTCTCCCTGATCACCCGTGCCGCCCGGGCGACGTCGGCGGGGTCGGCGCCGGGGTTGAACTCCAGCGCTCCCGCGTGCACGCTCAGCAGCGACAGCCGGTGGCCGAGCACGTCGTGGATCTCCCTGGCGATGGCCTCGCGTACCTGGTGCTGCGCCTGCTCGGCGCGCAGCCTCGCCTCGGTCTCCACCCGGGCCGCGCGGTCGCGCTGCGCCAGCACCAGCCGCCGCCGGTGGTGGACGAACAGCCCCCAGCCGGCCGCCGCGCCCTGCAGAGCCAGGCCCAGCGAGAGCATCACGAGCGGCGGCGTAGCCGGTTCCGGGCGCAGCCACGTGAAAAGGACCGAGGCCAGCACACTGAGGCCGAACACCGTGCCGGAGGTCCGCGGGCGGCGATGGACCGCGACCGAGAAGAGCGCGGCCAGCATCGGGCCCGCGACCATCTCGAAGACGGCCGACAGCGCGACGAGCGTCACCGCGAGCCCGACCGGCCACCGGCGGCGCACCCACAACGCGGCGCAGCCGAGCGCGCCTGCGACCTGGTCGAGGGGGAACAGCCACGCGGGCGGCAGCGGCGCGGTGCCGAGACGGTCCACCGACATGAGGAAGGCGAAGGCCGCGGCGAGCACGAACATCGCCGAGTCCACGAGCCAGTCGCGCCGGCTTCGCCGGTGCCGGGGGGTGCCGGAGGAATCCATATCCCCCGCAGCGTACGACCCGGGGGAGACCGGCCCACGGCCGAGCGGCGAAGACCATACCGAAGTCGGGCGCCGTCCGACTTCGGTCGGACGGCATGCCGCACGCCGGCGACCTTGGCCGCACGGAAGCATCCCCATGCCCGATCCCCGCCGGGCGCGCCCATCCCTAGCGTCGGCGCCATGCGCAACGTCATCCAACTCGCCGGGGCGTACCTGGTCGCCGCGGGCATCAGCGGGACCATCGACCACCTGGCCGTGCAGCCGTTCTGGGGGGCGTTACTCAACGTCTTCAACCGGCAGGTCATCCCGCGCCTGGGTTTCCTGGCGGGCTACGAGGTCTACGCCAACCTTCTCGTCGCGGTCGTCGGCGCCGTGGTCCTCGCCGCCGCCTGGAGGCGCGATGAAGAGGCCTGATCCGCGGCGTCTCGCCCTGGCGGCCGGGCTCCTGGTGCTGGCGCCGATGTGCGCCGAGTACGTCACGGGTTACGACGACAGCACGGGCGACCCGTTCGTGCTCGCCGTCAGCCTGCTGATCTTCAGTCCGCTGTACGGCGCGCCCGCGCTGCTCATCCGTGAGACGGCCCGCCGCCTGGACGTGCGCTGGCCGGGCATCCTCGCCCTCACGACGGCCTTCGGCGTGCTGCAGGCCGGCGTCATCGACCAGTCGATGTTCAGCGAGGGCTATCGGGACATCCCGTACTGGGAGGAGATGATCCGCCCGACGTACGTCGCGCCACTGGGACTGGCGGCCTACACCACGCTGTCCTTCGTCGCGGGTCACGCGATCTGGAGCTTCGGCGTGCCGATCGCGCTGACGGAGGCGCTGAGCCCCCGGCTGTCGCGTACGCCCTGGCTGCGGACGCCCGGTCTGGTCACGGCCGCGGCGCTGTACCTCGCGGCGGCGGCGTTCGTCCTGCGCGAGCACCTGCGGACCGAGCCCGGCCACGCCACGGCCGTGCAGATCACGGGATCGCTGGCGGTCGTCGCGCTGCTCGTGCTCGTCGCGCTGATCTCCGCCGTGAGAAGGCGGCGCCGGGCCGCACTCCCGGCGCCGGAGGGAGGCGCCGCGCCGCGGCCGATCGTCGTGGCGGCGGCCGGCCTGGTGGCGGGCCTGGCCTTCAACTTCCTGCCCTCGACCTGGGCCGGGGTCGCGGCCGGGCTCGCGGTGATCGCGCTGTGCGCCGCGGCCGTCGGCCGTCTGGCCCGCTCGCCGGAGTGGAGCGGCCGCCACGTCGCCGCGCTCGCCGCCGGAGCCCTGACCGCGCGCGCGGCGGTCGGGTTCCTCGCGGTCCCGCTGGGTGAGGTCGCGCCGGTCGCCAAGTACGCGCACAACGTCGCGTTCCTCGCGGGCGCGGTGCTGCTCGGCGTCCTGGCGACGCGGCGGCGGCCACACCCCCGCTAGTCGCCGGCCGTCGCGGTGGCCGTCGCGGTGGCCGTCACGGTGAAGGTGAACGCGGCGCTCGTCGGACGACGCAGCGGGATGTCGCACTTGATCCGGCGCAGTACCTCGTTCCTGCTGAGGCCGAGCCCTCGCGCGATGAGCCGTTCCGGGCGCACTGGCACCGGATCCTCGAAGACGACCTCCACCCGGACCGGCCAGGCGTCGTCGAGCGATACCGACGGGGTGTCCAGCCGCCAGGCCCCCGTCCAGTCCAGGGTGAAGCGGTTGCGCCGGGCGAGCAGCGGATCCAACAGCGTGGACGCCACCAGTTCCGGATCGTTGACGCGGTAGCCGTGGAGCTCGGCCGGATCGAAGGACCTGACCGGCGCTCGCTCGCGCACGGTGAGCTTGCTCGTCCGGTCGCAGGACACGCAGCGGACCAGCAGCCACACGTCCAGCAGCTTGCCGTTGGCGTTGACGCGGAACCTGCCCTCGCCGGTGGTGGCCGACTCCGACGGGCAGTCCACGCAGCGCAACGACAGCAGGGGCAGCCTGGTCCGGCGAACGACCCAGGGCAGCGCGGTATGAGGTTGTGAAGACATGATCTCTCTAGACCTGACACGAGGTCGATTGCGCGCGACCTCAAACGCTGTATGACCGGGCGCACAAGGGCAGCCCGGCAGAACCGACGGGAGCGTCGGCTACAGGTGAGCGGAAGAAGGTGTCAGGTCTGAAGAGCAGGCGGGGTCACGCGGTTTTGTCCTCTGTCCTCACTGCGACGGGTTGCGGGCACGCTACGGGAACGCGGAAGGAGGGCTCAAACGGTTTTCCGACCGGGCGAGGCTCCGCGTCAGCCCGGGCCTTGAGATTCACCTGAACAAGTCGCAGCGGCCAGCGGGCCAACCCTGTCCGCAGGTGGATGTTCACCCTTCCCCGCGGACGACCTCGCCCGGGTCCTTGTCGTCGCGCAGGCCCCGCCAGGAGGGGTGGCGCAGTCTCCCCTCGCCCGTCCACTCGGCGAACTGCACCTCGCCGACCAGGACCGGGTCGACCCACCGGCCGCCCTTGGCCTCCTCCCGGGTGATGCCGTCGAACGGGGACGTGTCCCGTCGCAGCGGCGCCAGGCGTTCGCCCAGCCGCCGCAGCGCCTCGTCGGTGAAGCCGGTGCCGACGCTGCCGGCGTACCGCAGACGCCCGGTGTCGTCGTTGACGCCCACGAGCAGCGAGCCGACGGTGTCGGCCCGGCGGCCCTCCCCGGCCCGCCAGCCGCCGACGACGACCTCCTGTGTACGGACGTTCTTGACCTTCACCCAGTCGGGGGAGCGGCGGCCGGGGCGGTAGGGCGAGGCGAGCCGCTTGGCCACGACGCCCTCCAGCCCAAGCCGCCGGGAGTCGGCCAGCGCGTGCTCGCCGCCGTCGGCGTAGTAGGGCGGGATGGCCCAGTGGCGCGCGGCGTGGACGAGGTCCTCCAGGCGGCGCCGCCGTTCGGTGTAGGGCATCGTGATCGCGGTCGCGGCGTCGACGTGCAGCACGTCGAACAGCAGGTACGTCACGGGCGTGGTGACCAGGAGTTGCCTGATCTTGAGCGGGTTGCGCTGGTGCATGCGCGGCTGCAGCGCCTCGAACGACGGCCTGCCCTGCTGGTCGAAGGCGACGATCTCCCCGTCGAGCACCACCGCGTGCCCGCCGGTGGCGCCGGCCAGGCCGGCGAGTTCGGGATAGGCGGCGGTGATGTCCTTGCCGTTCCTGGAGACCAGCCGCAGCGTGCCGTCCTCGACGTAGCCGAGGGCGCGGACACCGTCCCACTTCATCTCGTGCGCGTAGTCGCCCTCGGGCTCGGGCAGCCGCCCGAGCCGGGCCATCATCGGCGTGTACGCCGGAAGGGCGGCCATGCCCTGCTGGTACCCCGGCAAGCCCGCCCCGTACCTTCTGACCTGCGGCGACGCTCACCGTCATCCTCCGAAAGGGGGATGCCGGGCGACGGGTCGGGTGATGCCGCGTGATCGGCGCCGCCGCGAACCTTGAGGCATGGAAGCCATCGAGGTGACAGACCTCCGCAAGTCGTACGGGGACACCCGCGCCGTGGACGGGGTGACGTTCACGGTCCGGGCCGGTGAGACGTTCGGGATCATCGGCCACAACGGCGCCGGCAAGACCACGACCGTCGAGTGCCTGATCGGGCTCAGGCGAGCCGACGCGGGCACGGTCCGCGTGCTCGGCGAGGATCCGGCGCGCAGACGGCGCGCCCTGGCCCACCGCCTCGGCGCGCAACTGCAGGACAGCTCCCTGCCCGAGCGGATCAAGGTGGCCGAGGCGCTGCGCATGTTCGGCTCCTTCTACCGGGACGCGGCCGACTGGCGGCGGGTGATGGAGCGCTGGGGCCTGCGGCCGCTGGCGAGGAAGGCCTTCGGCGACCTGTCGGGCGGGCAGAGGCAGCGGCTGATGCTCGCGCTCGCCCTGGTCGGCAACCCCGAGGTGGTCGTGCTCGACGAGCTGACCACGGGCCTGGACCCGATCGCGCGCCGCGAGACCTGGCGGCTGATCGACGACCTGAAGACGGCGGGCACCACCGTGGTGCTGGTCAGCCACTACTTCGACGAGATGGAGGCGCTCTGCGACAGGGTCGCCGTCTTCGCCCGCGGCCGTGTCGAGGCGACGGGCACCACGGGCGAGCTCATCGCGAGGACCGGGACCGCCTCGCTGGAAGAGGCCTACCTCGCCCTGGAAGGAGCGGACCGATGAAGGCGTTCACAGCCCTGACGGGCACCGAGCTCAGGCTGCTGGCGCGCGACCCCGCCTCGCTGTTCTTCATGGTGGCCTTCCCTCTCATGCTGCTGGTGCTCAAACGCGGCGACGGCGGCGCGGTCCCCGGCTACCTCGCGATGATCGCCGCCATCGGCGGGATGGGCGCGCTGCCGGGCCTGCTGGCCTCATACCGCGAGCGCAAGGTGCTCAAGCGCCTGGCCACCACGCCGATCTCCCCGGTTCTGCTGCTCGGCGCCCAGCTGGTGGCACAGGTCGCCGCGGGCCTGGCGGGCTCCGTGCTGCTGGTGGTCGTGACGATCGCGGTGTTCGGCGCGCGGGCGCCCGGCGACGTCCCCATGCTGGCCGCCGCCTTCCTGCTCTGCTCGGTGATGACCTGCACGCTGGGCTTCGTGATCGCCGCGGTCGTGCGCAACACCAGGGGCGCGAGCCTGATCGGCATGCTGGTCATGTTCCCCATGATCTTCCTGTCGGGCGCGGCCGTGCCCAGGAAGGCCCTGCCCGGCTCGCTGCGTCAGATCGGCGACTTCCTGCCCCTGACCCCGGCCGTGGAGGCCCTGGGGGACGCCTGGTCCGGCACCGCGGCGGTCTTCCCCCTGCTGATCCTGGCCGGGATAATCGTGGCGGCCACGGCCGCCGGCGCCGCGCTGTTCCGATGGGAGTGAGGACGGTGAATGTCTGGGAGGCGCGCTGGTTGCGCGCCTTCCACATGTTGTACTACGCCTGCCTGGCGCTCGGGCTGATCCTCTCGTCCGGCGAGGGCACGGGCGAGGGCACGGGCGAGCACACGGCTCCTGGCCCGCTGACGCTGGGAATCGCCGCGCTCATGGCCGGCTGGCACGGCTTCTTCGTCGCACGGCGGCCGCATCTGCTCGGGCGGGCGAACCCGATGGCGTTCCACCTGGCGGTCGTCTGCGCGCTCTACATCGCGCTGGTGATGCGGGACCGGTCCTTCGACGTGGTCGTCTTCGGGCTGATGCCCCAGCCGTATCTGCTGCTGCCGCGCCCCTGGTCCTATGTGGGGGCGGTGGCGACGGTCCTCAGCACGTTCGCCGCCAGAGGCTATCTGGACGATCCCAACGCCCTGTGGCGGCTCGTCGGGAGTTCCGGCCTCGTCGTGGCGATCGGACTGTTCGTGGACTACGTGTCACGGCAGAGCGCGCAGAACCGGACGGTCGGGGTGCTGGAGGAGCGGGCGCGGCTGGCCAGGGAGATCCACGACACCCTCGCGCAGGGGTTGAGCGGGATCGTCACCCAGCTGGAGGCGGCCGAGCAGGCGATGCCCGACCTGAGCGCCGTACAGAAGAGGATCGCGCTGGCCAAGGAGCTGGCGCGCGACAACCTGCAGGAGGCGCGGCGCTCGGTCGACGCGCTGCGGCCGGGTCCTCTCGCCGGCGCGGGTCTCGGGGCGGCGCTCGCGGAGGTGGCCGCCCGGTGGTCGCGGACGTCGGGGGTGGCGGCGACCGTGTCGGTGGAGGGGACGCCCCGGCCGCTGTCCGGTGAGGTGGGAACGACGCTGCTGCGGGCGGCGCAGGAAGGGCTGTCGAACGTGGCCAAGCACGCCGGGGCGGGCAGGGTCGCGATCACGCTGACCTACATGGACGACGAGGTGACGCTCGACGTGTTCGACGACGGGGCGGGTTTCGATCCGGACGTGCGCGGTGCGGGTTACGGGCTGGCGGCCATGCGGGAGCGGGCCGGCGGCGTCGGGGGAACGCTGACCGTGGAGTCGGCTCCGGGAGAGGGGACGGCGCTGTGCCTGCGGATCCCCTCAAATTGATGATCGTCGACGACCATCCGGTGGTCCGCGACGGACTGCGCGGCATGTTCGACCACGTGGCGGACATCGAGGTGGTGGCGGAGGCGTCCGACGGGTTCGAGGCGCTGGCGATGGCCAGGAGGGCGCGGCCGCATGTGGTGCTGATGGACCTTCGCATGCCCGGCCTGGACGGCGTCGGGGCGATCCAGCGGCTCCGGGCCGACCACCCGGAGATCAAGGTGGTCGTGCTGACCACGTACGACACGGATGCGGACGTGGCGCGGGCCATGGCCGCCGGGGTGGCGGGCTACCTGCTGAAGGACGCGCCACGCGAGGAACTGCACAGAGCGGTCCGTACGGCCGCCGCCGGCGGAGCGGTCCTGGCGCCGTCGGTCGCGTCCGCTCTGATGAGCAGGCCCACGGCCCAGGAGCCGAGCCCGCGCGAGCTGGAGGTGCTCCGCCTGGTGGCGCGGGGCTCGGCGAACAAGGAGATCGCCAGGACCCTGCTGATCAGCGAGACGACGGTGAAGACGCATCTCAAGCACGTCTTCGCCAAGCTCGGTGTCGACAGCAGGGCCGCGGCCGTCGTCGTGGCCATGGAGCGAGGGCTCATCTAAGGAAGGATCTCCAGGCGGACGTCGAGGCCCTCGTACAGGTAGGGGGTCGCGGTGATGATCCGCCAGTTGCGGCGGGTGGCGTGCACGGCCGCGTGGGCGGCCACCAGGACGTCGGGCAGGAGCGCGTCGGCGGCGGACGGCCGGTGGCGCCGCAGGCTCGTCATGATCGCCTGCGCGTACGGCCCGCCTTCGACGGCGTCGTCGGGGGAGAGCGCGCCGGTGACCACCATCGACATGCGCAGGAAGCGTTCGAGCCGGGGCTGGATGGGGCCCAGCGACAGCACCTGGACGGCGAGCGCGGGGACGAGGAGGGTGACGCCGTGGGCCGAGGACTGCCGCACGACGGCCCTGCCGTACATGCTCTTGCCCTCGATCAGGTGGACGACGGCGTCGAGGTCCAGCACGTGGCCGGACAGGACGCCGGCCGGTGGGACGGGGTCGGTCACGCGGCGTCCGCCTTGGCGTCGCCGGTCATAAGGCGCGCCGCGCGGGCGCTGTCGTCATCGGTGATCCCGTCCTGCCAGCCCGGCCCCCATAAATCGGCCATGATGGCCAGGTCGCCCTGGATGCGCCGCCGCTCCCGCAGCGCCGCGGCGATGTACGCCGAGGCGTTGCCGGACGCCTGCGCCTCGTCGGCGAGTTCGTCCGGCAAGGAGATCGTAATCTTCTTGGTCATACTCAGGAGGTTACCCAGTCATACCGTCGGCGGTCCACCGGTTCGCGGAAACCACTTCGCGGCAGACCACGGGGTACAACCCGGGGCGAGGGGGTGGGGCCCATGCGGCTCGCGGGGGCGCGGGTGCTCGTCACGGGGGCGTCGTCGGGCATCGGCGCGGCCACGGCGCTGGAGCTGTCGGCGCGCGGCGCGCGGCTGGTGCTGTCCGGGCGAGACCAGGAGGCGCTCGCAGGCGTCGCCGCCAGGACCGGCGGACAGGTCGTGCCCGCCGACCTGTCCGACCCCTCGGCCGACCTCGCCGTACGCGCCGGGCGGGTGGACATGCTGGTGGCGTGCGCGGGCGAGGGCTGGAGCGGGCCGCTCGTGCGGATGTCCGGCGGCACGGCCGAACGCATGATCGCGGTCAACCTGACGGCGCACGTGCAGCTCACCCGGCTGCTGCTGCCCGGGATGCTGGAGCGTGGCCGGGGTCACCTCGTCTACGTCGCGTCGATCGCCGGCGTGGTGGGCGTGCGGGAGGAGGCGGTGTACGCCGCGACCAAGGCGGGCCTGCTGGCCTTCGCCGAGAGCCTGCGGTACGAGCTGCGCGCCGTCAAGGAAAACGGGGTCGGCGTGACGGCCGTGGTGCCCGGGGTGGTCGACACGCCGTTCTTCGCCCGGCGCGGCAGGCCGTACACGCGCCGCAGACCGGCGCCCGTCCCGCCGGAGCGGGTGGCCCGGGCCATCGCGGTCGCCGTCGAGCGCGACCGCGCCGAGGTGTACGTCCCGGCCTGGCTGCGGCTGCCCGCCCGCCTGCACGGGGCCGCGCCCGGTGCGTTCCGCGTCCTCGCCCGCCGCTTCGGCCGGCCCTGAGACTCAGGTGCCGCGCAGCGCGCGCAGGGACTCGCGCAGCGAGCCGAGGGTGGCGAAGACCGCCGTCGGCTCGTAGCCGCAGTGCGCCATGCAGTTGGCGCAGCGCGGGTCCCGCCCCCGGCCGTAGGAGCTCCAGTCGGTCTCCTCGACCAGCTCCCGGTAGGTCTGCGCGTACCCGTCGGCCATCAGGTAGCAGGGCCGCTGCCAGCCGAACACCGAGTAGGACGGGATCGCCCAGGCCGTGCAGGGGAAGTCGGTCTTCCCCTCCAGGAAGTCGAGGAACAGCGGCGAGTGGTTGAACCGCCAGCGCTTGCGGTTGCCGCCCGCGAACGCGGCGCGGAACAGCTCCCGCGTCTGCCGCACCCCCAGGAAGCAGTCCTGGTCGGGCGCCTTCTCGTACGCGTACCCCGGCGAGATCATCATCTGGTCGACGCACAGGTCGTCGTTGAGGAAGTCGAGCACCTCGATCACGGTGCGCGGGCTGTCCCCGGCGAAGAACGTGGTGTTGGTGGTGACGCGGAAGCCGCGCCGCCGGCACTCGCGCACCGCCGCGACCGCCTCGTCGAACACGCCCTCCTTGCACACCGACGCGTCGTGCCGCTCGCGCAGGCCGTCGATGTGGACCGCCCAGGCGAAGTACGGCGACGGCGCGAACCGGTCGATCTTGCGCGGGATCAGCAGCGCGTTGGTGCACAGGAAGACGTACTTCCTGCGCGCCACCAGCTCCTCGACCATCTCCCCGATCTGGGGGTGCATGAGCGGTTCCCCGCCGGCGATCGACACCATCGGGGCGCCGCACTCCTCGACGGCGGCCACCGCCTGCTCGACCGGCATGCGCTGCTTCAGCACGCCGGCCGGGTGCTGGATCTTCCCGCAGCCCGCGCACTTCAGGTTGCACGCGAACAACGGCTCAAGCTCGACCAGCAGCGGGAACCTCTCCCGCCGGCGCAGCCGCTGGGCCAGGATGTACGCGCCGACGCGCAGACTCTGGCGTACGGGCATCGGCATCAGGGCCGCACCTCCTTCGGCAACGTGAACTCGACGTTCTCCTCGGTCACCCGCCGTTCCTCCACCTCCAGCGGGCCGAGCCCGCCGAGGGCGGCCACGACGGCGGCCACCATCGCGCCGGGGGTGGACGCCCCGGCGGTCAGTCCGACCGTCCGCGCTCCCCGCAGCCAGTCGAGCGCGACGTCGCCGGGGCCGTCGACCAGGCGGGCGAGCGGGGCGCCGTCGTGATCGGAGCGGGCGGCGACCTCGGTGAGGCGCAGGGCGTTGGAGGAGTTGGCCGAGCCGACGACCAGCACCAGGTCGGCCTCCGCGGCGACGGCCCGCACCGCGTGCTGCCGGTTGGTCGTCGCGTAGCAGATGTCGTCGCCGCGCGGGCCCTCGGCGTCCGGGAAGCGCCGCCGTATCGCCGCCGCGACCCGCCCGGCCTCGTCGGCCGCCAGCGTGGTCTGGGTCAGGTAGGCGACCCCGCGCCCCCGCGGCACGTTCTCCACCACGTCCGCCACCCCGGCCTCGTCCTCGACCAGCACGCCCGCGCCGGGCACCTCCCCGAGCACGCCCTCGACCTCCTCGTGCCCGGCGTGGCCGATCAGCACGACGAGGTCGCCCCGCGCGGCGAACCTGCGGGCCTCCGCGTGGACCTTCGCGACCAGCGGGCACGTCGCGTCGACGACGCGCAGCCCGCGCCGCCGCGCCTCCTCCCGCACGGCGGGCGCGACCCCGTGCGCGGAGAAGACCGTGAGCGCGCCCTCCGGCACCTCGGCCAGGTCGTCGACGAACACCGCGCCGCGCCGCTCCAGGTCGCGTACGACGTGGATGTTGTGCACGATCTGCTTGCGCACGTACACGGGCGCGCCGAACCGGTCCAGCGCGCGCTCCACGATCTCGATGGCCCGATCGACCCCGGCGCAGAACGAGCGGGGCGAGGCCAGCAGGACCCGCCGCGGGCCCGTGGCCGCCGCCCACCGCGCCAGCACCGGGCCTATCCGGGCGAGCGTGCGCCGCGCGGCGACCGCGCCGCCCATCGTGGCGAGGTTCAGCAGGGGCGCGTCGGGGGTGTCCACGATGACCCGCACGGCCGCGAACGGCCGGGCTCCCGCGGCCTCGGCCAGCGGCGCGCTCTCCATGTCGACGGCGTACGCGCCCTCGCGGGCCGGCGCGTGGCGGCCGCGGCCCGTGACGACGCGAGGGGAGGTGACGAGCGGGCCCAAGCGGGCCGGCAGTCCGGCGCGGACCAGTTCTCCGGCGAGCAGCGGGGCCGACGGGCACGGCCAGACCCGGTCGCCGGAGCGGACCTCGGTGGCGACGAGCACGTCCCCGGGGCGCAGCCCGTCGTGGAGGGCCCCGCCGAACCCGGTGACGGCGAGGGCGGCGGCGGGCGGGAGCAGGGCCGCCGCGCGCGCCGCCCGGTCGGGCCCCATCCCGATCCGCACGACCCGGACACGCGGATGGCCGCTCCCGAGATCCGGCCGAGTCCGCAGGCCGCGGGCGACGGCCCGGGCCTCCATCCCCAGCGCGGTGCACACGATCAGATCGGTCATGGCGTCGCCTCCGGTCCGGCCGTCTCGTGCAGGCGCAGGTAGCGGCCGAGCGCGCTGAGCGGGAAGACGAGGCGGTAGAGGTGGTAGTTGATGAAGAAGTCGCCGGGGAAGCCCGTCCCGGTGTAGTGCGGCTCGTCCCAGGTGCCGTCGGGGCGCTGGCTGTCGGCCAGCCAGGCCACCCCCCTGTCCACCGACGGTCCTCGCTCCCCGGCCGCGAGCAGGCCGATGAGGGCCCAGGCCGTCTGCGAGGCGGTCGGCTCGCCCCGCCCGATCCAGGCGGGGTCGCGGTAGGAGCGCATGTCCTCGCCCCAGCCGCCGCAGGGATGCTGGTGCGCCTCCAGCCACGCCACGGCCCGCCGTACGCAGGGGGCTCCCGGCCGCACCCCGGCCGCCGCGAGGGCGGGCAGCACCGCCCCGGTGCCGTACACGTGGTTGGCCCCCCACCGGCCGAACCACGAGCCGTCGGGCTCCTGCGCCCGCAGCAGCCACACCACGGCCCGCCGTACGGCGGGGGAGCGGGCCATGCCCTCGACGGCGAGCGCCTCGACCACGTGCGCGGTCACGTCGGCCGACGGCGGGGCGATGACCGCGCCGAAGTCGCAGAACGGCAGCCGCAGGCACAGCTCGCGGGTGTTGTCGGCGTCGAAGGCGGCGAAACCGCCGTCGCGGGAGGCCATCCCGGCCATCCACCGCAGCCCTCGCTCCAGCGCAGGCCGGGCTTCGGGCCGGCCCAACCGGCGCAGCGCGAGGATCACCTCGGCCGTGTCGTCGACGTCGGGATAGCCGTCGTTGTCGAACTCGAACGCCCAGCCGCCCGGCGCGAGACCGGGGCGCCGCACCATCCAGTCGCCCGGTCCCCGGATCTCCTCGCGCAGCAGCCACTCACCCGCCCGCGCCAGGGCGGCATGGTCGCGGGGCAGTCCGGCGTCCAGGAGGGCGGTCATCGCGAGCGCGGTGTCCCAGACCGGCGACTGGCACGCCTCCAGCCTGCGCGTGCCGTCCTCCCTGATGGTGAACCTGTCCAGTCCGGCCAGGCCGGCGCGCATGACGGGATGGCCGATGCCGTACCCGGTCAGGTGCAACGCGATCAGCGAGTAGACCCAGGGGGGCTGGATGCCGCCCCACGAGCCGTCGGCCTCCTGCCGGGCCACGACCCACTCGGCGGCCCGCCTCAGCGCGGCGCGGCGCAGCCCGGCGACCGGCCGCCGTTCGTAGCGGTGCAGGGCGCGGTCGAGGGCCGCGAACGCCGCGTCCCAGCCGGTGCGCGGCGCCCGCCGCGCGGGCCTTCCTGTGCGCAGTTCGGGCAGGCCGAACGGCAGGGGCCGGACCGGCCGGTGCGCGGTCACGATCGTGAGCGGGACGATCGTCTGCCGCGCCCAGCAGGCCCAGTCGTACACGTTCAGCGGGCACCACGGCGGCAGGAACATGATCTCCGGTGGGATGACCGGCAGGTCCTCCCACCGCCACTGGCCGAACAGGGCGAGCCAGATGCGGGTGAAGACCCGGGCCGACTCGATGCCGCCGGCCCCGCGCACGTAGGCCGCCGCGGCGCGCATGTGCGGAGCCGAGGGCGGGTCGCCCGCGAGCCGCAGCGCGGCGTACGCCTCGATCGTCGTGGACAGGTCGGCGGGCCCGTCGTGGAAGTTGGCCCACGTGCCGTCCGGGCGTTGCTGGGACCTGATCCACCGGGCTGCCTCGGCGGTCTCCTCCTCGGTACGCACGCCCAGGAACTCGCGCAGCAGGAGGTCCTCGGCGTCCATGGTCACGTTGGTCTGCAGTTCGCCCTTCCACCACCCCTCGGGCGCCTGCAGGCCGAGCAGGTGGTCGCGGGCCGCCTTCAGGGCGGTCGCGGCGCGGGCGGCGCTGGTGGCGACCCCAGTGGTGACGCCGGTGGTGACGCCGGTGGTGACGCCGGTCACCGCGCCTGCTCCCGTTCGAGATGCCGCCTGGCGAGGCGGGCCGCCTGGAGTCCGCTGCGCACGGCTCCCTCCATGGTGTCGGGCCAGCCCGTGTCGGTCCACGCGCCGGCGAGGAACAGCCCGGGCCACCGGGTGGCCGCGCCGGGACGCAACCCCCCGCTGCCCGGGACCTGCCGGAAGGTCGCCCGCCGTTCCCTGGTGATGAACAGGTCCACGACCCGTGCCGCCCGCGCGGCCGGGAGCAGCCGCTCCAGCTCGGGCAGGAACACCTCCCGCAGCACGGCCGTGGGCACGTCGATCCAGTGCCGCGCCGCCGACACCGAGACCGTCAGGTACTGGCCCCGGGTGAGTCCGCCAGAGGCGGTCCTGTCGAAGATCCACTGAACCGGCGAGCCGACGACGGCGGCGAACGGCAGCCGGGTGACGGGCCGGTCGTAGACGACGTGCACGTTGACGATCGGGCTCGCGCCGAGGCCCGCCCAGGCGTCCCGGTCCGGCGCGGCCTCCGCCGGCACGAGCCGCGCGGCCTGGCCGTGCGGGGTGGCGACGACGACGGCCGACGCGCCGACCCGCGCGCCGCCCACGAGGATCGAAGGCCCGCTCAGGCCCGGCAGACACGGCAGCACCCTGTCGACCTTCGCCGCCAGCCGCACCTCGCCGCCCAGCCGGGCGATCGCGGAAAGCGCGGCGCCGCCGTGCAGGTCGCCGAGCGGGACGGACGGCACGCCGATGTCGGCGGCGTCGGCGCGGCCGAGCAGGGCCGTCCTGAAGACCATCGCCGCCGGCCCCAGCGCCGCCTCGTCGGACGGGATGTTGAGCGCGGCCACCGCGAACAGGTCCCACAGCGCCCGCCGCACGGCCTCCCGCTGGCCGTTTTCCGCCAGCCAGCCGCCGAGCGCGGCCCGGTCGAGGGCGGGCTCCGCCGGGTCGAGCCCGCGCAGCGCGAGCGCGCCGCGCACCGCGCGCAGCCGGTCGGCGGGGGACAGCAGGCGATAGCCCGCGAGCGCGGGCAGCAGGTGGAACGGCCCGGGCAGCGCGGCCCGGCGCAGCCGTCCCCGCCCGCCGTGCGGGGTGAGCACGCACACGTCGAAGCGTTCCTGCAGGCGCACCCGCCCGGTGCCGCCGAGCCGGTCCAGCAGCCCCCGGTAGGCCGTGCAGCAGCGCAGGAAGACGTGCTGCCCGTTGTCGGCCGTCAGGCCGCCGCGGGCGAAGGAGTGGGTGGCCCCGCCGAGCCGGGGCCTGGCCTCGTACAGGGTCACCGGCCACCCGGCCTCCGCGAGCGCGAGGGCCGCGGTGATGCCGGCGAGGCCGCCGCCCACCACGGCCACGGGCGGGACCGTCGCGCCCTCTCCGACGCTCCGCGTGCCGTTCGTCCGGCCGTTCATCTGGCCGCTCCCATGATCGCCCGCGCCGCCACCGTCGCCTTCGCCCACGGCGTGAGCGACACGCGCTCGGCCAGCGCCCGGCCGGGGTCGGCGGCGATGCGGGCGAGCAGTCGGCGGTAGATGCCCGCCATCGCCGCGGTGCAGGCCGCGCTGCGCCGGTCGAGCAGCGGGATCAGGCTCACCCCCTCGGCGTACCAGCCGAGCGCCCGCCCGGCCTCGTACCGGATGAGCCGCGCCAGCCGCTCCGGCGGGTCGGTGAACGCCCCCGACGCGTCCAGATCGAGCGTGCAGCCGAACCTGCGCAGGTCGTCGGCGGGCAGGTACACGCGGCCCGCGCACCGGTCCTCGCGCAGGTCCCTGAGCACGTTGGTGAGCTGGAGCGCCACCCCCAGGGAGTCCGCGAGCCGCGCCGCCCGCCGCAGCGCCCCGTCATCGCGCGCCGCCTCGTCGGCGAGGCCGAACACGCCCAGCGACAGCCGCCCGATCGACCCGGCGACCTCCCGGCAGTAGCCGACCAGGTCCTCGTAGGACTGGTAGCGCGCGCCCGCGACGTCGGCGGCGCACCCGTCGATGAGCTCCTCGAACGCGTCCAGCGGGACGGGGAAACGCGTGGCGGTGTCGCGCAGGGCCACGAGGACGGGGTCGGCGGGATTCGGCCGCGGAGCACGCAGTCCCGCCCGCGCCTCCTCCAGGGCCGACAGGCGCGCGTCCACCGGCCCGGCCGCGTCGCCGATGTCGTCGATCCGCCGGGCGAAGGCGTAGAGCGCGCTGAGGGCACGGCGCTTGGGCGGGGCGAGCAGGCGGATGCCGTAGGCGAAGTTGCGGGCCCGGGTGCGGACGATCCGCTCGCAGTACCGGTAGGCCACGGGCACCGGCACGGATATGGGCGTGACGGGGCGCAGCGCGGGGCCGGGCGTGTCGTCGCCCATGCGAAGCGGGGCGGGGCCGGGCGGGCGATCGGGAACGGGATCAGGAATCGCGCCGGGAACCGTCACCGTTCACCTCCTTCAGCACGCGCACCCACTCGCTCAGCACCGCGCGGCGGCGCGCGCGGACCGCCCCGCCGAGGACGTCGTGCCGGCCTCGCTCCAGCGCCGCGAGCGCCGCCCGGCCGCCCGCGACGTACCCGGCGACCGCCGTACGCGCGAACCCGCTCAGCGTCTCCAGCAGCGGCATTCCCTCGTCCAGCAGGGTGGCGGCGCGACGGGCCTGCAGCGCGACGGCCCGGCGCAGCCGCGGCGAGGTGCGCGGCCCGTCCAGGTCGGACTCACGGCAGCCGAATCTGCGCAGGTCCTCGGCGGGGAGGTAGACGCGGCCGCGGGCGTGGTCCTCGCCCACGTCCTGACAGTGCTCGATCACCTGCAGCGCCGAGCAGATGCGGTCCGACAGCCGCGCCCGCTCCGGGGTGGCCACGCCGAAGACGTGCAGGACGATCCGGCCGACCGGGTTGGCGGACAGCTCGCAGTAGGCCAGCAACTGCCCGAAGGTGTCGTAGCGCCGCACCACCTGGTCGCGCCGGTTGGCCTCCACGAGGTGGAGGAAGGGCGTCCTCGGCACGCCCCGCCCGGTCACCAGCGGCGCCAGCGCGCGTACGGCGGGCAGCCGCGGGCTCCCCCCGGCGTACAGGCGGCCGAGATCGGCCTCCACCGCGTCGAGCAGGGCGGGCCGCTCCGCCGGGTCCGCCTCGTCGCCGACGTCGTCCACGTAGCGGGCGAAGCAGTACACCGCCATCAGGTCGAGGCGGTACGCGCGCGGAAGCAGGCGGGAGGCCACCGGGAAGTTCTCCCGGCGCGCGGCGTCGCGAACGTCCGCTGCGGACATGCCTGAAGAATCTCCACCGCAATTCACCACAAAACCCGACAGGCCTGGCAGGCGCTTTTACGTGGGCAACCCCACGGGAAAAGCGGCGTACGCGGCCGGGCGATGTCAGGAAAAAACCGCAAAAACGTGGTCGAGAATGACGCCGAGAGCGAGTGGCCCTTTTCCCGGGTTTTTATGCTTCCGGCCGCAGGTAAAAGCTTGCCGGGACAGGGAGCCGGTGGGGCCGCGCGCCGCCGGGTACACCCACGCCGTGGGCGCCGAGCGGTCCGACACGGAGCCCCGCGGCGCGGCAGCGGCCGACCACGCCGGCGAGCGCGCCCAGCGCCGCACGCCAGGAACCCGGGGCGGAGGTGTGGTCGCAGTCGTGCAGCAGCAGCGTCGCCCCGCCGCGCAGGCCGGGCTCCAGGGTGCGCAGCACCGAGCCGGGCGTGGCCCGTTCCGTCCAGTCCTCGCCCCAGGCCGTCCACAGCACCGGCCGCAGGCCGTGCCATCGGGCCGCGAGCAGCGCCTCTGCGCTCAGCACGCCGTACGGCGGGCGATACCACGAGGGGCGTGCGCCGGTGACGGCGGCGACGAGGCGCGCGGCCCTGCCCATCTCCGCCGCGACCCTGCCCGGCCGGGTGAGCAGGGCGTTGTCGTGCCGCCAGCCGTGCACGGCGACCTCGTGTCCGGCCCGCGCGATGCTCCGCCCGACCTCGGGGTGGCGGTCGAGCATCTCGCCGAGGAGGAAGAAGGTCGCCCGGCACCCGAGCCGGTCCAGTTCGTCGAGGAACCGCGGGGTCGACCGCGGGTCGGGCCCGTCGTCGAAGGTCAGCGCCACGTGCCCGGGATCGCCCTCGCCCGCGAGGGACGGCAGCAGGCGGCGGACCGGAGGCAGCCAGGTGGCCCCCGGCCCGGCATGCACCAGAGCGGCCAGCAGGGCCGGCCCGGCGACGACGAGCGCGTGAGGTCTCATCGCGTTCCAGTGTCCGCCACGCCGCCCCCCGCCCGGGAAGGAGGGTCATGAGGGACCGGGCATTGATCGTCAGCGCCTCGATGGGAGCGGGCCACGACGCGGTGGCCGCGGAACTGGCCCGCCGGCTGGCCGCCTCCGGCGTGCGCGCGGAGGTCGTGGACGTGCTCGCCCTGCTGCCGCTGCGGCTGGGCGCGCTCCTGCGGTGGTGGTATCGCGGGGTCATGCTGCGGGCGCCGTGGCTGTACGCGCTGGTCTACCGCGTCTTCTTCGTCTCCCGCCGCGCCCCCTCCACCTCGCCGCTGACGGTCGTGGCCGCGGCCGGGCTGGCCCGGGTGGTGCGCCGCGTCCGGCCCGCCCTGGTGGTGCCGGTCTTCCACGTGGCCGCGCAGGCCGCCGGGCACCTGCGGGCGCGGGGGCGGCTGGGCGTGCCGAGCGTGGTTGTGCTGACCGACTTCGCCGTGCACCGCCTCTGGCTGCACCCCGGCAACGACCGCTACCTGTGCCCGGACACGGCCACCGCCCTCGCCGTGACGGCCGCCGTCGGCCGCCCGGCCTTCCGCTGCGCCCCGATCGTCCGCCCCGGGTTCGCGGCCCAGGGTGCGATGCAGGGTGCCGGTGCGGCGGAGGTCCGCGCCCGCATCGGCCTGCGGGACGGCGACCGGATCGTGCTCGTCTGCGCCGGGTCCTGGGGGGTCGGCCGGGTCGCGGCGACCGCCCTGCTGCTGGCCCGCTCGGGCCGGTACGCGCCCGTTGTGCTGTGCGGGCGCAACGAGCGGCTGCGCCGCCGCCTCGGGCGCCTGCTCGGCCGCGCCGGAGCGGGGGCCGCTCTCGGCTGGCGGGACGACCTGGCGGACCTGCTCGCCTCCGCCTACGCGCTGGTCGACAACGCGGGCGGGCTCACCTGCAGGGAGGCGTTCGCGGCGGGAGTGCCGGTCGTCACCTACCGGCCCATCGCGGGGCACGGCAGGGACGGTGTGCTCGCGATGGCACGCGCCGGGGTGAGCGTCCACGCGCGCCGCCGCGCGGACCTGCTGAGGGAGCTCGACCGGCTCGAACCGGGCCTGCCCGGGCGGGCCGCACTCACCGCGCGGGCGGCCGCCCTGTTCACCTCGGCGCCGGCCGAGTCCCTTCTCCTCCCGGACCTCCTGCTCCCCGGTGATGCCGTACCCCGGCGATGCGAGCCTGCTCCCTGAGCGGCGCGTGCCTCGACAGCAGCACGCTGCCGTACAGGATGAGGGCCATGCCGGTCAGCTCGGGCAGCACCCACGGGCCGGTGCGGATGTCCTCGCCGAACATCGCCACGCCGTACGCCGTGCTCGCCACGGGGTCGGTCACGGTCAGCGCGGGCTGCACGGCGACGAGCGGACCGCTGTGCAGGGCGTTCTGCAGCAGGAACAGGCTGCACAGGCCGGCGGCGACCATGGCCCACAGCGACCAGGAGCCGACGAGCGTCCGCGCGCCCCCCGGCAGCTCCTCCACCGTGCGCTTCATGAGGACGGCGGTGTAGGCGAAGCCGAGGCCCGCGGCGACCCCGAGCAGCACCGCGCGGGCGGGCCCGCCGCTGGCGACCGCGACGGCCACACAGCAGGCGAGGAGCCCGGCGGTCACGCCCGCCGAGACCACCCAGGTCAGCAGGCCGGGAAGCCGGTGACCTGGGGTGGGTGAGGCCGCCACGAGGAATGTGGCCAGGCCTGCCGTCAGCGCGCCGACGGCCAGCCACGTCTGCGGCGTGATGCGCACCCGGAACATCCGGCCCGCCAAGAGCATCGTGATCGGCAGCTCCGCGACGAGCAGGGGCTGGACGAGCGCGAGCCCTCCCGACGTCAGGGCGGCCGCCTGCAGCAGGAAGCCCGCGATGAGCGCGGCGATGCCGCCCAGCCAGGCGGGCCGCCGCACGAGGTCCCAGATCAGGCCGGGCCGGAACGCCTCGTCGGCCGGGGCGCTGCGGGCGGCCCGGCGCTGCAGTACGGACGCGACGGCGTTGGCCGCCGCGGCGAGCAACGCCAGGACAACAGCGATCATGACCCCCCAGCGCCCCGTCTCCGGTCTCTCGTTGCGGGCCATCCCTCGCAGGCCCTTATCGGTACCCTCCCCGGCCATGCCCGCCGCATGTCGCCCTGGACGCTCCGAAACGTATTTATCTGGCAATGGCCGAATAAATACAGGAATATTAATCAAAATCGAGAATGCCGAGATTTTGGGGGGTATGGCCGTCGGCACAAACGCACGCAGCAGGAAAGGCGGAACCAGACATGGTTGGACCCACCGGCCTCGAGCGTCATCCCGATGTCAATGAACTGCGCCAGACGTACGATCGGGCGGGCTCGACGGCCCCCGCCCAGGTATTGGAGGGGCTAGCCTTCCTGGCCGGCCTGTATCTGGCCCTCTCGCCGTGGATCGTCGGGTTCTTCGGATTCCGGGGCATGACCGTGAACAACCTGATCACGGGCCTCGTGGTCAGCGCCCTCGCCCTGGGGCTCGCGTCCGCCTTCGGGCGCACCTACGGCATGGGGTGGCTTCTCCCGCTGCTCGGCGTGTGGGCGATCGTCTCGCCGTTTGTGCTGCGCGCGGGACGTGAGGCCACAACGACGACAATTTGGAACAACGTCGCGATCGGCATCGTGATCCTCGCGCTGGGAGCCGCCGCGCTGGCGATGGCGCAGGCGTTCCGCCGGCACGAGCGGGGCGAGCGGAGCGCGCGCAGGCTCGGCAACTGGTGACGAACGGACGCCCGGCCCACCTTCCGGGGTGGGCCGGGTGTCGCGTCTAAACGTCCGGGACGGACGTCCGTCCGAGGGCGGTCGGCGCCCGGCCGGGATCGTCCGCGAGCGCGCGCAGGCGCGCGAGTGAGAGGGCCGCGATGTCGTCGTCCGGTGACCGGCCCTCCGCCAGGTCGGCGAGCACGTCGCCGACGAGCGCGGCGTACTTGAAGCCCTCGCCGCTGTCGCCGCAGGCCAGCACCGTCGAGTGGCCGACCCTGTCGATGACGAAGCGGCCGTCCGGCGAGTCGGTCCAGCTGCACACCTGCTCGTCCACGACCCTCGGCGTCACGCCAGGGAACATGGCCGCGATGCGGCGGGTCAGCTCGGCCGTCCGCCCCGGGTCCGGAGTGCGGTCGTCGTCCCCCGGCTCGAGCGGCCGCAGCGGAGCGTCCAGCCCGGCCTTGTAGCCGACGCCCGGGGTGGGCATGGCGTACACGGCCGGGCCGTCCTGGACAGGACCGTCGATCAGGCCGGGCACCTGCGCCGACGGCTCGATGCCCGCGTAGTGGACCACCTGTTCGAGGTACGGCCTGAGCGTCATCGTCACGCCCATAGAGGGCAGCAGCGGGCCGGCGCCGGGGCCCGCGGCGACCACGGCCGCGTCACCGGTCAGCGTCGTGCCGTCGGCCAGGCGAACCTCCGGCTGCCGGGCGGCGGCGTCCACGGCGACCACCTCCCCTGTGATCAGGAGTCCGCCGTTCGCCCGGAACCGCTCCGCCTGAGCGGCCAGGTATGCCTCGGCGAGCACCACCCCGGCGTCCGCCTGGAACACCGCGTCGCGGCCGTCGCCCGCCAGGCCCGGGAAGAATCGATCGACGTCGGCCGCCTCCACCTCGGTGAAGGGCACGTCCGCGGCGCGCAGCGCGGCCGCCAGACGGGCCAGCGACTCCGTGTCCCGCCACAGCAGCCCCCTGCGCAGGTGCAGCGTCGCCGCCGTCAGGCGCTCCAGCCGCCGCATCGCGTCCCGGGCGCGCAGGGACAGCCGGATCTTCAGCGGGTCAGGGTCGGCCAGCCGCCACAATCGCGTCGGGCCACGAGAGGAGGACAGCGCGTTGCCGATCCCGTGGCGCTCCACCAGCGTGACCCGATGACCCCGCGCGGACAGCTCGGCCGCGGCGGACAGTCCCCAGGCGCCGGCTCCGACTACCGTGCACCGCACGTCCCTCACCCTCCCGTTTCGTCCGGATCTTCCGCACGCTCAACCTATCGGAGGGTGACGCTGAGACGGGCAGAGGCGTCCCTGAGGTAGTCGACGAACGCGCGCAGCGCGGGATTGGGATTGGTCGGGCGCAGGGCGGCGCCCACCCGCCGGTAGAGCTTGGGCCCCTCCACCTGGCACACCTGGATGCCCGCCGCGCCCTGCACGCCGAGGCTCGGCACGAGGGCCACGCCGAGCCCGGCCCGGACCAGGCCGAGCGTCACCTCGTAGTGGTCGCTGCGGCAGCGGATGGTGGGCGTGATCCCTTCCAGTGCACTGGCCCGCTCCAGCACCGACACCGGGGTCTCGGTGCCGAACGTGGTGATCCACGGCTCGTCGGCCAGGTCGGTCAGCCGCACACGGGGCCGGTGCCCCGCGGGATGGCCGAGCGGCATGACGAGGAGCTGCGGTTCGTCGAACAGGTGGACGACCTCGACGCCCTTCGGCGCCTTCCAGGGATCGAGCGCGTGCTCGAACACGACCAGCACGTCCAGCTCGCCGCGTTCCACGTCGGGCAGCAGCTCGTGCGGCTGCCCGAGCACCAGATCGAGCTCGACGCCCGGGTGGCGCGCGGTGAAGGACGACAACGCCATCGGCAGCAGGCGGTAGCCGGCCGAGGCGAAGAACCCGATGCGCAGCTGCCCGGCGTCCGCCCGCGCCTGGGCGAGCAGGTCCTTCTCGGCGGATTCGATGAGGTCGAGCACCTCCTGGGCCCGCCCGGCCAGGCGGTGGCCCGCCGCGGTCAGCCGCAGGCTGTGCGGGGCCCGCTCCACCAGCCCGACCCCCGCCTCCTCCTCCAGCCGGGCGAGCTGGTGGGAGACGGCGGAGGGCGACAGCCGCAGGGACTTGGCGGCTCCGGCGATGCTCCCGGTTCTGAAGACCTCCAGGAGCACCTTGAGGCGGTGGCTGCTGAGCATTCCCCCAGTATCGGCGACCCAGTATCGGACCTGGTCAGCGCGCCGGGTCGTCCTCTCTGGGGAGGACGGTTTCCGCTATGGCGAGACCCGCCTGCCGGATCGCCTGGACCAGGGCGTGCTCGCGGCCCGCCGGCCCGTGCGCGAGCACGGCGTAGCCCTCCCACCGCGCCCCGGCCATGACGCCCACGTCGGCCCGTGTCCCGGCGTCCGTGCCGGTCTTGTTCGCCACCCAGACCCCGGCGGCGTACGGCAGGGCCGCCGGCGGGTCGCGGTCCTCGGGCTCGTTCGGGAGCAGCGCGGGCACCAGCGCGCGGTCGGTGTTGTGCGCCATCCAGCCGAGCATCAGCCGCTGCCACGGCTCGCGCCCGTACGCCAGCGACCGCATGAGACCCGCCAGTTCGCGCGCCGTCCCGGTGGCGAAGGACGGCGGATGCTCGGGGAGCCGTGGCTCGCGGATCCTGTCGTGGATCCGGGTCCTGGCCAGCCCGAGCGCGGCGGCGGCCGCGTCCACCCGGCCGAGCCCGAGCCGCCGCAGCAGCGCGTTGGTGGCGGTGTTGTCGCTGACGGCGGCGGTGAGCAGCGCGAGGTCGCCGGCCGTCCAATCGCGGGCCGACAGGCCGGTCAGCAGGCCCGACCCGCTCGCGTAGTCCTCGTCGAGCAGCGTCACGCGCTCGTCCGGGTCCACGACGCCCGCCGCCACGTCCTGCGCGAGGGCCGCGAGCAGCAGCACCTTGCCGGTGCTGGCCAGCGGCAGCACCACGTCCTCGTTCAGGCCGAGCGCCCCGGGCACGCAGACGGCCAGCGTGCCCGGACAGGCGGCCGCCACCTCCTCCAGCCGCACCGCCCCCCGCGCGCGGGCGTCCGTGTCGCCCACGCCGCCGGTGGCCTTTCCGCTCATGACGTCGTCCCCCTCACAGGGCCAGTACCCTTCCCGGCAGGGCGCCGGTCTCCTCGCCGTCGCGCACCACGACCTCACCGCCCGCGACGACCGCGTCGATCCCGGCGGGCGGCAGCAGCGGCTCGGTGAACGTCGCCCGGTCGGCCACCGTAGCGGGGTCGAAGACCACCAGGTCGGCGTGCGCGCCGTCGCGGACCACGCCGCGCCCGGTCAGCCCGAAGCGCGCCGCGGCCATCCCGGTCATCTTGTGCACCGCCTCCTCGAACCGCAGCAGCCCCAGCTCCCGGACGTACCGGCCGAGCACCCGGGGGAACGTCCCGGCCCACCGCGGGTGCGGGCGCCCGCCCGGCTTCGGCACGCCGTCAGAGCCGATCATCGCGTACGGCGCGGCCAGCACCCTCCGCACGTCCTCCTCGACCATCGAGTGACTGATGATCGTCACCTCGCCGGCCTCCGCCACCAGCAGATCGGCGGCCACGTCGAGGGGGTCGGCGCCCGCCGACGCCGCGAGGTCGGCGATGGTCCTGCCCTCGACCTGCGGGTGGCGGGGCGCGCACGCGACCGAGATCCGGTCCCAGCCGCCGTTGCCGACCGTGTTCTCCCAGCCGGGCACGCCCTCCGCGATGGCGCGGCGCATGCGGTCGCGCTGGGCGGGATCGCCGAGCCGCCCGGTGAGCGCCTCCAGGCCGCCGTCGTTCGCCCAGGGCGGCAGCATGGCGGCCAGGGCCGTGCTGCCCGCCGTGTAGGGGTAGACGTCACAGGTGACGTCCATGCCCTCGTCGCGCAGCGCGGCGATGCGCGGCAGGGTGCGCTCGGTGCGGCCCCAGGCGTACCGGCCCGCGGTCTTGTGGTGCGAGACGTGCAGCGCCGCGCCGCTGCGCCGGGAGATCTCGATCGCCTCCTCCAGCGCCTCCTCGACGCGCGACATCTCGTCCCGCAGGTGGGTGACGTACGGCTTGCCGTGCCGGGCGGCCACCGCCGCCAGCGCCACCACCTCGTCGGTGCCCGCGTACGAGCCCGGGGTGTAGATCAGGCCGGTGGACAGCCCGGCCGCGCCCTGCGCCAGGGAGGCGTCGAGCAGTGCGCACATCGTGCGCAGCTCATCGGGCCGGGCGGGCCGGTCCACGGGGCCGAGCACGCCCGCCCGGAGCGTGCCGTGGCCGACGAGCGAGGCCAGGTGGTTGGCCCGGGGCACCTCGGCGTGCGCGGCGGCGAAGCCCGCGAAGTCGGCGTACGCGCCGACGTCGCCGCCGAAGGTGATCCGCGTCTCGGCGCGCATGGCGGGCAGCCGCTCCGGCAGCGCGGGGAAGAGGCTGGACCCGCAGTTGCCGCAGATCTCGGTGGTCACGCCCTGCAGGACCGACGCCCGCACCAGCGCGGAGCGGCCGCCGGACGGGCCGAGCAGCGTGACGCCGTCGGAGTGCGTGTGCACGTCGACGAATCCGGGGGCGACCACGCGTTCGCGCGCGTCGATCACCTCGGCCGCGCCCGTACGCGGGCTCTCGCCCGGGGCCAGCACGGTCAGCCGTCCGGCGGAGACCCCGACGTCGGCGGGCCTGCCGGGGCGGCCGGTGCCGTCCACCAGCAGGCCGCCCCGGATGAGCAGATCGAACCCGCTCACTGGACCTGCCCGAGGAAGGTGCGCAGCCGCTCGTGGCGGGGCGCCGCGAGCACCTCGCGCGGGTTGCCGCGCTCGACGATGACGCCGTCGTCCATGAACACGAGCTGGTCGCCGACCTCACGGGCGAAGTTCATCTCGTGGGTGACGACCATCATGGTCATGCCGGTCGCCGCGAGGTCCCGCATGACGGCCAGCACCTCCTGCACGAGCTCGGGGTCGAGCGCGCTGGTCGGTTCGTCGAACAGCATCAGGCTGGGCCGCATGGCCAGGCTGCGGGCGATGGCCACCCGCTGCTGCTGGCCGCCGGACAGCTGGGCCGGGTAGTGGTGGGCCCGGTCGCCCAGGCCGACCCGATCGAGCAGCTCCTTCGCCTGGCGCCTGGCCTGGGCGGCGGACGTGCCCAGCACGGTGACCGGCCCCTCCATCACGTTCTCGATCGCGGTGCGGTGCGGGAACAGGTGGAAGCGCTGGAACACCATGCCGATGCCGCGCCGCTGCCGGGACAGCTCGTGGGGGCGCAGCGCGTGGAGCCGGCCGCCGCGCTCGGCGTAGCCCATCAGCTCGCCGTTCACCCAGATCCGGCCCGAGTCGATGGTTTCGAGGCGGTTGACGCAGCGCAGCAGGGTCGACTTGCCCGACCCCGACGGGCCCACGACGCACACCACCTCGCCGGCGGGGACGTCGAGGTCGATGCCCTTGAGCACTTCCAGCGACCCGAAGCGCTTGCGTACGGAGCGGATCCGCACCATCGGCTGGTCCTGCGCGTTCACGAGGACTCCTTCGACGACAGGGACTCCTTCGACGACAGGGACTCCTTCGACGACAGGGGCTCCTTGGACGGCAGGGGCTCCTTGGACGGCAGCGGAGACAGGTTGCGGCGCACCCGGGAGGACAGCCGCACATGCCCGCGCTCGAACCGCTTCTCGATGAAGTGCTGCCCGATGCTCGCGATCGTGGTGAGCACGACGTACCAGATCGAGGCGACCACGAGCATCGCGATGACCTCGAAGTTGCCGAGGTAGATACGCTGCGCCACGGTCAGCAGCTCGGCCCCGGCGATCACGGAGACCATCGAGGTGGTCTTCAGCATCGAGATGAACTGGTTGCCGGTCGGCGGGATGATCACCCGCATGGCCTGCGGCAGCACCACGCGGCGCAGCACCTGCCGGTGCGACATGCCGAGCGACTCGGCCGCCTCCCGCTGGCCCGGGTCGACCGAGCGGATGCCCGCGCGGACGATCTCCGCCATGTACGCGCCCTCGTTGATGGCCAGGCCGAGCAGCGCGGCGGTGAACGGCGTGATGACCGAGTTCGCCTGCCACTCGATCAGCTTGGGGCCGCCGAACGGCACGCCGATCGCGAAGGTGGGGAAGACCAGCCCGATGTTGAACCAGAAGATCAGCTGCACCAGCAGCGGCGTGCCGCGGAAGAACCACGTGTAGAGAGCGGAGGTGCCGCGCAGCACGGGATTGTCCGACAGCTGCATGACGGCGGCCAGCACGCCAAGCGCCAGGCCGATGGCCATGGACAGCACGGTGAGCTGGATCGTGACCCACAGACCACCGAGGATCCTGCCGTCGGCCAGGTAGGCGACGATGACGTCCCAGTGCAGGTTCTCGTTGACGATGACCGTGTAGGCCAGCCAGACGAGGAAGAGGAGGGCGACGGCCGCCCCCAGCCACCGGCCGGGCCGTACGGGACGCACGGCCTCGATCGGCAGTTCGACGCCGGCCGTCTTCTCCCCGGTCACTTCCACGGCTGGGTGTTGACCAGCACGCCGTCGACGGCGTTGGCCGTCACGCCGTACTTGTCCAGCACGGACGTGTAGCCGCCGTCGGCCTGGAGCTCCTCCATCGCCTTGGCGACCGCGTCGCGCAGCGCCGTCTTGCGCTTGTCGACGGCGATGCCCCACGGACCGGCCTCGTACTGCTCGGGCAGCACGTCGTACTTGCCGGTGTCCTTGGCGTACATGACGGCGACGGGGTAGTCCACGATCGTGGCCACCGCGCGCCCGGAGTCGATCGAGAGCAGGCCGGTGGGCGCGTCCTCGCTCTGCATGATCTTCATCTTCGTGGCGCACTTCTCGTTCTGCTTCTCGCCGATGGCGAGGTTGGAGCTGCCCTTGGCCAGCACCACCGTGCGGCCGCACAGGTCCTCGAGGGTCTTGATGCCCTCCGGGTTGCCCTTCTTCACCATGATGGCGCCGCCGGCGTTGAAGTAGTCGATGAAGTCGACCGCCGCGCGCCGCTCCTCGGTGTCGCTCATCGAGGACATCACGATGTCCCAGCGCCCGCCCTGGAGACCGGGGATGAGCCCGTCGAAGGCCGCGTTGGTGATCGAGAACTTCAGCCGGAGCTTGGCCGCGATGGCGGCGCCGAGGTCGGGGTCGACACCGGTGAGCTCCTGGGTGCCCTTCTTGTACATCTCCATCGGCGGGTAGCCCTCCGACGTGGCGACCCGCAGCGTGCCCGCCTTGCGCACGTCCTCGGGAACCAGGTCCTTCGCGGTCTTGCCCGTCGTCGCCGCCGCGTTCTCGCCCGCGGCGGCCCCCGACGACGAACGCCCGCAGCCGCCGGCGAGCGCCGACACGACCAGCGCGCCGACTATGGCCACATATAGGCGCTTTGCCATGGAACCTCCTGTTTTGCGAACGATTGAGCTTATGCTGGCGACAGGAGGTAACGGCCGTAACAATCGTGAACGCTTGTGGTTCTCAGCATCGAAGTCTTCGATGCTCCTGCGTCGGGTGCGGCGCAGGCGGTTCCGATCGGCCCGCACGTTGTGATCGTCACGTTCGGAGCATGAAGACGAGATCTCCCGCTCTGGCCGCTTTGTCCGCCGTCGCCATTCTGGCCGTTCTCGTCGCCGCCGCCGCGGCTTCGGCGGAGACGACGTCGCAGGCCTCGGCCCTGCCGGCCCGCGGGATCACGACCCTCTCCTTCCGCGGTACGAACCAAGGGCTCACTCCCGTGGTGTTCGGTGACCGGGCGGGTTCGAGGGGGCTGCGACAGGTCGGGCGGGGGCACACGGCCAAGTACGTGACCTGGCCCGATCACTGCGTACGTGCGTGAGAGCCGAGCACGAAGCTCTTCAGACGTCGTTCGCCCTGCCCGTTGCCGCTCGGTCAGCGGCTGGTCAGGCCGGTGAGCAGAAGGGTGAGCCAGCGGGCGCGGACAGCCGGGGACTGGTCGGTGGGGGCGGTGGCGAACAGCAGGTACAGGTCGTCGACGGTGAGGTCGTCGCGTAGCTCTCCTTGTGTCTGTGCGGTGCGGATGAGCTGGTCGAGGGCACGGGTAGCGCGGGCTTCATCCTGCCGAGCGGCCGGGTCGGCGGCGTTCAGGGCGCGGGCGGCGGCTTTGACAGCGTGATCGTGGGCGGCGGCGTCCACCACGCGCGTGAGGAAGCCGGTGATCTCTTCCAGGGCGGAGGAGCCTTCACCGGCCCGCCGCAGGGCCGTCTCGGCATCGTCGGCGACCGCAGCGATCGAGGCGGCGACGACGGCGGCGACCAGGTCGGTCTTGGTCGGGAAGTGCTTGTACAGGGTGCCGACCGCGACGCCGGCCTGGGCGGCGATCTGCTCCATCGACACAGTCGGCCCGTGCGCGGTGATCTGTTCGTGGGCCGCGGCCATGATCCTGGCGCGGTTGCGGATGGCGTCGGCGCGCGGCGGTCGTGGAGAGGTCATGGAGTACTCCGGGGAGCGACTTGGCACAAGGGTGAACTATGCTTCACTATAGACGGTGAAGCACCATTCACCTTACTGGAGGGCGCGACCATGACCACCAACACCGTGACAGACAGGACCGCGCTGGTGACCGGGGCGTCCTCGGGGATCGGCGAGGCCACCGCCGTGAAGCTGCACGATCTCGGCTACACCGTCTACGGCGCCGCCCGCCGCGTCGACCGGCTGAAGGCGCTCGCCGACCGCGGCGTACGCCCCCTGGAGATGGACGTCACCGACACCGAATCCCTGCGCGCCGGCGTGAAAAAGATCATCGGCGAGACTGGGCGGATCGACGTACTGGTCAACAACGCCGGCTACGGCTCCTACGGGGCGATCGAGGACGTCGCGATGAACGAAGCGCGCGCCCAGTTCGAGGTGAACGTGTTCGGGGCCGCTGAGCTGATCCGCCTGGTCCTGCCGCACATGCGCGCCCAGCGGTCGGGGACGATCGTGAACGTCACCTCCATGGGCGGCAAGATCTACACCCCGCTGGGCGGCTGGTACCACGGCACCAAGTTCGCCCTGGAAGCCCTCAGCGACTGCCTGCGCCTGGAGGTCAAGCCGTTCGGCATCGACGTCGTGGTCGTCGAACCCGGCGGCATCGCCACCGAATGGGGCGGCATCGCCGCCGACAAGCTCAAGGACGCCTCCGGCTCCGGCTCCTACGCCACCCAGGCCGCCGCCGTCGCCACGTCACTGTCCTCGCCCGCCAACGCGCGCCGCAACTCCCCACCCCGCGCCATCGCCGATGCCATCGCCAACGCCGTCACCGCCCGCCGCCCCAAGACCCGCTACACCGCCGGGTTTGGCGCCAAGCCCCTCATCTTCATCCGCTGGCTGCTGCCCGACCGGGCCTTCGACGCCCTCATCGCCCGAGCTACCGGCCTGCCCCGCACCTGACGAGGGTCTCGGACCGAGCAGCTCCTGGTCCTCGGCGTCCCCCAGGGCCGGATCACATCGACCGCGGCTTCTCCGGCACCACCCGCCGCATCCCGTGTTCATCAGCCCCCGAGTCCCTGCGCCGGGCGGGAGGCCGACGCCGCGGGCCGTACGACCGCGACCCGGGGACGGTGGACGGCGGGCTTGCCCTCCGGGCGCGCCCCGGCGGCCCAGCACACCGCGCCCGCGGCGACGGCCGCCACCAGCGCGAGCCATCCGAGGGCCCGCCCCGCGCGCAGGCCGTACCCGCAGGCGAGCCAGTACAGCGACAGCAGCAGCCTGATCCGGCCGCGCGGGCTGCCGAGCCGCCGCATCTCCATGGCGCCGAACGCGAAGTCGGCCGCCACGCGGGTGTCGTCGACGCCCGGCCGCAGCCGCTCGTACAGAACCGCCAGGCGCGCCGGGTCGAGCGCTCGCTCGCCGGCCGGACCGGCGGCGTGCTCGTCGGCGCCCTGCGCCGCCCATCCCCGCCACAGGTGCTCGTCGGCGATGACCCGCCGGCGGCTCCACCACCGTACGGGCGGCCATCCCAGGCGCAGCCCGAGCCCGCCCGGGGGCGCGGCGAACACGCACTCCCGCAGCCGCAGACCCTCGGGACGGCGCAGCCCGTCGAGCCCGCATCCCCGCAGGTCCGCCCCGGTCAGCGTGAGCGCGTCCGCGTCGAGGCCGTCGAGCGAGGTCACGCGCAGCCGCCCGGAGCGGCGGGTGACGGCGGACAGCCCGGCGAGCGTCGCGTCCCGCAGGTCGATCTCGGCGTCGGACAGCCGTGCGGCGAGCCGTCCGAGGACGGCCGCCGCGCGAAGCACCACACGGCACCCGCCGGTGTCGATGTGCAGCGGCGCGCAGGCCCGTACGCCCGCGAGCGACAGGCGCCGCACGATCCGCATCGGGCCGAGGTAGGCCGCTCCCTCGAAGCGTGCGCCCTGGAACTCGGCGCTCGCCCCGCAGTCCGAGCCGCGGAAGGAGACGGCCCGGTGGAACCGGGCGCCGCGGAAGCAGGCGTCCCCGTGGAAGACGGCCGCGTCGAACGCGGCGAATCCGTGGAACTGTGCCTTCTGGAACGACGCTTTTTGAAACGACGCCTTCTGGGACGGCACTTTCTGGGAGGAGGCGTTCCCTGTCACCCCGGGCGGCGGGGCGCCGAACCGCGCCGCGCCGAACAGGGCGTCGCCGCGCACCGTGACGTGGTCGAACGTCGCGTGGCCGCACACCCGCGCGTCGTGCAGGGAGAACTCGCGAAGGAACCGGGCCTCGCGGAAGGAGACGTTGCGGAGGAACCGGGCGCCGTAGAACGAGGCGAGGCGGTCGAACCTCGTGTGGTCGAAGGTCGCGTCACCGGCGAAGACGACCTCGCCGAAGCGGGCCGGGCCGGTGAAGACCGCGCGGTCGAACCTCGCCCTGCCCACGCGGCGCTCCACGCCGTCGAGGACCCGCGCGAGCAGGTCCTCCGGCAGGAGGGTGCCACGCAGATCGAGGGGCTGGCCGGGCGTCAGGCCCCGCAGGAACTCGGCCGCCTCGGCCGGAGTGAGGTGCGCCAGGCATCTGCCGTACGGCTCGTGGGCGACGCCGAGGCACTCGGGCACGGCGTCGCACGTTCTCCAGACCACGTCGAGCGGAGCGATCCGCGACCGGGGTGTCATGGCAACGTCATACCCGATGTCCCATCTCCGGACGTTAAAGCGTGATGGATAGGTAACAGTGTGTATCCGTCGGGCGATCGCCGCCGCGCGGCGCGCTGACCGTTTGCCCTGGACGGGCAGGGGTACCCGACGTGCATGTCTGACCAGTCGAACTCCACACCGCCACCGCAGACGCAGCCGTACCCCGGCCGGACGGGCGAGATGACGCCCGAGCCCAGGGACGAGATGCGCGACTACACCGGACGCGATCTGCTGGCGGGCAAGCGGGCCCTCGTCACCGGCGGCGACTCCGGCATCGGTCGGGCCGTCGCCGTGGCGTTCGCCAAGGAGGGGGCGGACGTCGCGATCGCGTACCTCACCGAGCACGAGGACGCCGAGCACACCAGGAAGCTGGTGGAGCAGGAGGGCCGCCGCTGCGTGATCATCCCGGGTGACCTCGCCGATCCTCGCCACTGCGAGGAGGTCGTGGAACGCACGGTCCGCGAACTCGGCGGGATCGACGTGCTCGTGAACAACGTGGCCACGCAGTCCCCGGTGCAGTCGTTGGAAGAGCTGTCGAACGAGCAGTGGGAGCGCACCTTCGCGGTGAACATCCACAGCTACTTCTGGGTGACCAAGGCCGCGCTGCGGCACATGCCCGAGGGCGGCTCGATCGTCAACACCTCGTCGATCAACGGGCTGCGCGGCAACAAGACCCTGATCGACTACTCCGCGACCAAGGGCGCGATCAACGCGTTCACCTACTCCATGGCCCAGGTGCTGGTCGATCGGGGGATCAGGATCAACGCCGTGGCCCCCGGCCCGGTCTGGACGCCGCTCATCCCGTCCACGTTCCCGGAGGAGAAGGTGGAGAAGTTCGGCCAGCAGGTCCCGATGGGCCGGCCGGCCGACCCGGACGAGATCGCTCCCTCGTACGTGTTCTTCGCCGCCAACCGGCTGTCGTCGTACTACACGGGTGAGGTCCTCGCCCCGATCGGCGGTGAGACGCTGCCCGGATGACGGCGCCGGCCGATGCCACGGGCCGATGCCACGGGTCGACGTCACAGGGCCGCCCGGGGTCTTCCCCGGGCGGCCCTGGGCTTTCTTCATCCGTTCTCGTTGAGGCGGCGGCTCTGGTCCTGCAGCTCGTCGATCAGCTTGGAGGCCTCGGCCTTGCTGAGCCCCTCCGGCACCTCCCGCCCGGCCTCCCTGGCCAGCGTGCGCAGGTAGGACTCCTGCGGCGCGGTCATCGGCTCGTCCCCGGTCGCCCACTCCTCGGGGTCCTTCTCCACAGGTCCTCGGTCCATGACTCCTCCATTGTCGAACTGCCGTTCGCTCTACCCGTCGTCGTGGTCCGTAACCTGCGCTCACCGCGCCGCGGGATGGCGGATGTACCGGGCCCGGGTGAGCTCGGACTCGTCCGGCTCCGCCCGTCGCCGCCGCCGCAGCATCCGTCCGGCCAGCACGCCGCCCGTGACGCATCCGGCGGCCAGCGCCGCCGCCGCGGCGAACACCGAGCCGGCGCGGGTGGCCGGAGGCTCCGGCCGTACGGTCCGGGCCCGCCAGGCGCGCAGCCACATCGCCTCGGCCGCCGCGTCGAGGAGATAGGTGGGCCGGATGCGGCCCGTGGGCACGTAGACCAGGTCGACGGCGAGCAGCGTCGCCGCCGTGGCCATGCCGAGACGGCGCGCGTGGTCGGCGCCGCCGGGAGTGGAAGCGGCCCGGATCTGCGTCCATCCGATCCCCACGAGCAGCCCGGCGACGGTGCGCTCCAGCCAGCGGTCGGTCTTCGCGCCGAACACCTTCTCGAAGCTGGGCATGTGCAGCAGCGGCCACAGGCCGCCCGCGATGTTGAAGAGCCCGTGGGCGCGGGCCAGGGCCGCCGCGCCCCTGTCGTCCTGGGTGGTCATAGGCCGACGATGCCCGGCCGTAAAACGGACAAACCGGGCTCGCTTCGGTAGGAGGGGCGGGGGTAGGCGCATATGGAGCAGCCATGGGGGAGGATGCCATGCCCGGAAATATCAAGATTCGGCCACTCGGGGGAGCGGCGGGCTGCCTCCTGATGATCATCATCTCGATCGTCGCGTCGATCCTGCTCACCGTCCTGGCCAACGCCCTGCTGCGATGAGAGGCCCGGCGGGCTCATCACGGATGGTGCACCGCCTCCGGCCTCCCGGCCCGATCGCCGGCATTCGCCGCGGCTGCCTGATTTCCGTCGCCCGTTGTGACGAGATATGAGACGGGCCGTAATCGCATTAGCCGAAAAGTGCGTTCCGGTTGGCACAATTCTCGTATTCCGCGCACAGGTCGCTCGGCCGGAATTTGCGCGATGACAGATTGAACATTTCGCCTATATCATCGCCGACCGTGGCTGAAAGCGATCTTTCGAGCCCGTCCCTTGTCGATGACCTGTACTTTGTCCTGCACGACAATGTGACGGGTCATCCGTTGCTGCATTCCCGGCTCACGGGGCTGGCGCTGGCCGGCGGGGTCCTCGGTGAACTGATGCTCGCCGAGCGCGTGGCGCTCGACTTCGGGGCGAACCCGGAACGCCTCTACGCGACGAACGGAGAGATCGCCGGCGATCCGCTCACCCGTGCGGTTCTCGGGCACGTCATCGCCGAACCGCACCACCCGATCGGCACGTGGCTCCTCTTCTTCGCCCGGACGATCTACGCCGACGTCACCGCCAGGATGATCGCCGCGAAGCTGCTCAAGCCGCCGGTCAGGCACCTGCTGAAGCAGCAGCCCCCGGCCCCTGCGGACATGAACACGGCCGCGTGGCCGCTCGCCCGCCTGAATCTCGCCATCCAGCGGCGCAGGCCACCGGTGGAGCGGGACTGCGTCCTCCTGGGGCTCCTGGTCGCGGCCGGCTGCGCCCAGCGGGTCCTGTCCGAGCACGATCCCCGGTTCGTGGCCGCCGCGACCGCCATGCTTCCCATGCCCCTGCGGAGACTCATCGCCCAGACCAAGGTCGCCGTCGGCCAGGCCGTCATCAGCCGCCGGTGACCTCCAACCCCCCTCACACGGAGTTCCAGGTGTCCCTCACACAGCAACGGCCCAGTGCCGTCACCGCCGCACTGGCCGAGGACCGGCTCGGCGTGCCGTCCATCGTGTTCTTCGTCATCTCCGCGGCGGCGCCGCTCATGGTCGTCGCGGGTTCGGTCCCGACGGCGTACACGGTGACGGGCGTCATCGGCGTCCCGTTCGCATTCCTGATGCTGGGCGCCATTTTCGCGCTATTCGCCGTCGGATACGTGACGATGGCCAGGCACGTGGTGAACGCGGGCGCCTTTTATGCCTATGCCGCCCAGGGGCTCGGCCGGACCCAGGGAGTCGCGACCGCCTGGGTGGCGCTGCTCGCGTACAACGCGCTGCAGCTCGGCCTCTACGGAATCATCGGCTCGGCGGCCGAGCCGCTGCTCGTCGACTGGTTCGGCGGCTCGCCCCCGTGGTGGGTGATCGCGCTCGTGGCCTGGGCGCTGACCGGCGTGCTCGGCCTGCTACGGGTGGACGTCAACGGAAAGATCCTGTCCATCCTGCTGGTCAGTGAGATCGCCATCGTGCTGCTGTTCGACCTCGGCGACGTGACCCACGCCGCCCCGGAAGGTATCAGCTTCGAGGGCTTCACCCCCGGCGCGCTGTTCGTGCCCGGCGTGGGCGCCGCGCTCGCCACCGTCGTCGCCGGGTTCGCCGGCATCGAGTCGTCGGTGGTCTTCGCCGAGGAGTCCAAGGACCGCCACAGGACCGTGCCCATCGCCACCTACCTGGGCATCGCGATCATCGCCGTGCTGTACTCCTTCTCCGCCTGGGCGCAGACGGTGCCGACCGGGCCGGACAGGATCGTCACGGTCGCCGCGCAGCAGGGAACCGAGCTCATCTTCAACCAGGCCGCACTCCACCTGGGCACCGCCGTCTCGACGATCGGCTCGGTGCTGTTCGTGACCAGCAGCATCGCCTGCATGATCGCCTTCCACAACACCACGGCCCGCTACATCTTCGCCCTGGGCCGGGAGAACGTCCTGCCCTCGATCTTCGGCCGCACCTCGGCCCGCACCGCCGCTCCGATCGCCGGGTCCCTGCTGCAGACGGTGCTCGGGCTGATCGTGATCGTCGTTTACGCGGTCTCCGGCCTCGACCCGGTCACCAAGATGTTCTTCATCTTCGGCACGTTCGGCGGTCTCGGCCTGCTGACCCTGCTCACCGTCACCTCGATCTCGGTGATCGTGTTCTTCGCCCGTGATCCGCGGGGGGAGACGACCTGGCGCACCCGCATAGCGCCGGCCCTGGCGATCCTGGCGCTCTGCGTGATCATCGCTCTCACCCTGATCAACTTCGACACGGTCCTCGGAGTCGAGCCCGACTCGGTCCTCCGCTGGATCCTGCCCGGCATCTTCGTCGTCGCGATCGTCTTCGGCCTCCTCTGGGGCCGCGTGCTGAAGTCGATCCGGCCCGAGGTGTACGCGAACATCGGCCTCGGCGCCCAGGCCGTCGGCGGAGGCGTCAAGTGACAGCAGAGATCACCCGGATGACGGACGCCGACGCGGCCGGCGGACTCATCGCCGAGACCTTCCACACCGACGAGATCACCAGATGGCTGATCCCGCGGGCGGAGGACCGGCTGCCGATGCAGCGGCGGTTCTTCACCATGTGGGCCGGGCACGCGCTTGAGCACGGCGACGTGTACGGCATCCACGAGTCGGGCGAGCTGGCCGGGGTGGCGGTCTGGTTCGCCGCGCCGTTCCCCGAGGTCCCCGGGGAGCAGGAGGCGATCACGTCCTTCGCCGGAGACAACGCAGAACGCTACCGCTTGTTCGGGGAGCTGACGGACAAGCTCCACCCCCGGGAGCCGCACCACTATCTGGCGTTCATCGCCTTGGAGCGGGGGAGGACCGGCCGCGGCCTCGGCAGCCTCCTGTTGGAGGAGCATCACCGCAGGCTCGACGCCGAAGGGATCCCGGCCTACCTGGAGGCGAGCAGCGAGGCGAGCCGCCGGCTCTATCTCCGCCACGGCTACGTCGACATGCCCGAGCTGCTCCGGCTGCCCGACGGCCCGGTCATGTACCCCATGTGGCGCGAGCCCCGCTCGTCCGCGCAGGCCGGATAGCCGCCGTACCGGTGGGGACGGGACGGCCGGCTGACCGCTCAGCCGCCGCCCGTCTCCTCGGCCCGGGTGGACACGTACGCCCCCTGTCCCTCGATCGTGTAGACGAGGCCCTCGCCGCTGAGCACCTCGATCGCGCGGCGTACGTCCTCGGGGGCGAACCCGTGCTCACGCACGAGGCGCTCCTCGGACGGCAGGGGGCGATCGGGCTCGATCCGGCCGTGGACTATCTGCTCGCGGAGCATCGCCGCGAGCCGCCGGTACGCGGGGACCGGCTCCTCGGAATCGTTGGTGACGGCCACGCCCCACCACTGCCCGGCCCCGCCCGGTCCAACCCTCGGCCTATGCGCCGCGCACACCTCAGTCGCGGGCGGGCTCGGCGTGGCGATCGGTCGCGGGTTCGGGACGGGGCGAGCGCATCGCCGGAGCGGTGAGGGCCACGAACAACGCGAGCACGGCGGGCACCAGCAGCGCGTGCGGAAGGGTGACGGCCTCGGCCAGGCCGCCGATGAGAACGGGACCGGCGAGGAAGCCGGTGTAGCCGAGGCTCGCCACGGCGGCGAGCGCGCGGCCCGACTGAGCCGGGTCACGGTGCCCGGCGGCCGAGAACACCTGCGGGATGATGCACGACAGGCCCGCGCCGAACAGGCCGAATCCGACGACCCCGGCGACCGGATCGCCGGCGACGATCCCGGCCGCGAGACCGACCCCGGCGAGAATTCCGCAGCAGCGCACCAGCGTGACCGGCCCCAGCCAGGCGGCGAGGCGGTCCCCGGCGAACCGGCCGGCCGTCATCATGATCGAGAACGCGGCGTACGCGGCCGCGGCGAAGCCGGGGGAGGAGCCGAGGTTGTCACGCAGGTAGACCGAGCTCCAGTCGGCCGCGGCGCCTTCGCCGATCATGCAGCAGAACGCGAGGACGCCGAGGAGCAGCACAGTGCCGCCGACGCGCCGGCGGCCGGGTCCGGCTTCGGGGGAGCCCGCCTGCGCCGCCTCCCGCGCCGGGTCGTCGCGCATCGCCCAGCGGGCGCTCAGCAGGGCGATGAGCAGGATCGCCGCGCCCATCGCCGCGAAGGTGACGCCGGGGCTCATCCCCGCGTGGGCGAACACGCCGCCGGCGGACGCCCCCGCGAACCCTCCGACGCTGAACACCGCATGGAAGGACGACATCATCGATTTCCCGGACGTCCGCTCGACCACCACGGCGTTGGCGTTCATCGCGACGTCGAGCGTGCCGTTGACCGCGCCGAACGCGAACAGGGAGAGCGCGAGCGCCGGCAGGTTCGGCATGTAGGCGGGAACCACGAGGACGAGGCCCAGGGCGATGGCCACCGGCAGCATGGTCCGGTAGCTGCCGTAGCGGTCCACCAACCGGCCGACGACCTGCATGCCGGTGATGGCGCCGGCCGCGATGCCGAGCAGTCCCAGGCTGAGCGCGCCGTCGCTCAGCCGCAGGTCCGCCTTGATGGAGGGGATCCGGCTCGTCCACGTGCCGATGGCCATGCCGGACAGCAGGAACAGTCCGTAGACGGCCACGCGAGCGCGCAGAAGCGCTGGGCGTGCGGGGACGGACAGGGCCATGTGGTGCTCCTCGGGGCGCTGGGAGGGTTCGTACCGGAAGGTTCGTCTGTGTTGTCGCGGGGTGTTGTCGCGGGGGTGTTTTCGCGGAGTGTCGTCGCGACTGGTGGCGCGGAGGGCGGCCGGAGAGACGGGTGACCGGTGTGGGGTCGCGGGGCATCGGTCCCGTGCGTTCCTGCGCAGGTCCGCTCGGGTGCGAGCGGGGCGTGCGATGGAGAGCGGATTGGACGGGCTGTCTGGACGGGCTGGGTGAAGCGGTTGAGCCGTCGAGCTGTGCGAACGATCAGGGGAGGTGTTCGCGCCTCCAGCGCGCGGAGGACGCCCGGCCTGGCGGCCGCCCGACGGGGCTCGGGTGGGACTCCGGGGGCAGGATCTGGAGGCGTGTTCCGGCCTCGCGCATCCGTCCGGCCCGAGATCGGACGCGGGCGCGATCCCTGCACAGCGGCACCCCTGCCACCCCCGACCGACGCGGCCCGGACGACCCCCGACGGTGCCGGTTCCCACAGGGGAGAGGCGATGCTCAGCTGACCGGAACGGAGGCGGGGACGGTGCGTACGGCGACGCCGGCGGCGGTGAGAGCGTCGTGCTGGTCCCGGGGGATGTTCTCGTCGGTGACGACCACGTCGAGCCGGTCGAGCCCGCAGACCGCGCCGAACGCCGTACGGGTGAACTTGCCCGAGTCGCACGCGACGACGACGCGGCGGGCCGAGGCGATCGCGGCCTGTTTGATGGCCACCTCGGGCAGGTCGTGCGCGGTCAGGCCGTGTTCGGCCGACAGGCCGCAGCAGCCGATCACCGCGGTGTCGAACCGGAGGGCCTTGATCGACGTCTCGGTGAGCGGCCCCACGAAGTTCATCTCCCCGTGCCGCACCTCGCCGCCGGGCAGGACCAGGCGGATGCGGGGTGCGGCCGCCAGTTCCTGTGCCGCCTGCAGCGCCAGCGGCAGGATGGTCAGGCGGCGCTCGTGCACGGCTCTGGCGACTTCGAGCGCCGTCGTGCCGCCGTCGAGCAGCACGGCCTCGCCGTCGGCCAGCAGACCGGCGACCTCGGCGCCGATGCGGCGCTTGGCGTCGATCGCCTCTCGCTCCCGCACGCCGAAGGGCGGCTCCTCGCCACGCAACAGCAGGCTCAGGGCACCGCCGCGAACGCGCCGCACCACCCCTTGCTGGGCGAGTTCGTCCAGGTCACGCCGGATGGTCATTTCCGAGACGCCGTATGCCAGCGCCAGTTCGGCCACGGAGACGCTGTCGGACGTGCGCAGCGCGTTCATGATGGCCCGGATCCGGTCGGCACTTTCCATGCGTGCATTTGAACACAGCTTATGTGCGAAAGCAAATAAATCTACTTTGTAAAGGTGGCAGACTGGTCACATGCGTGCGAGCCGGTTGCTGTCCCTGCTGCTCCTCCTGCAGACGCGCGGCAGGATGACCGCCACGGAGATCGCCGAAGAGCTGGAGGTGTCGGTCCGCACCGTCTACAGGGACGTCGAAGCCCTGTCGGCCGCCGGCGTGCCCGTCTACGCCGACCGTGGGCCGCTCGGCGGATACCAGCTGCTCGACGGCTACCGTACCCGCCTGAACGGGCTCACCGTGGAGGAGGCGTCCTCGCTGTTCCTGGCCGGCCTGCCCGGCCCGGCCGCCGAACTCGGGCTCGCCGACTTCGCCGCGGCGGCGGAGCTGAAGCTGCTGGCCGCGCTGCCGCCCGAGCCGCGTTCCCATGCGGCAAGGATGCGGGAGAGGTTCCACCTCGACGTGCCGGGCTGGTATCGCGGCACCGACGAGGCGCCGTCCCTCATGGAGGTCGCCGAGGCGGTGTGGGAGGAGCGGGTCCTCCGGTTGCGCTACCGCCGGTGGGGGCCGGCCGAGGTGGAACGGCTGGTGCATCCCTACGGGCTGGTTCTCAAGGGCGGTTCCTGGTATCTCGCCGCCGCCTGCTCGGGCACGGTGCGGACCTACCGGGTGAGCCGGATCATCGAGGCCGAGGTGCTGCCGGAGCGCTTCGAACGGCCGCAGGACTTCGATCTCGCCGAATTCTGGCGCGGTTTCGCCGCGGAGTTCGCCTCACGCATGTACACGGCCGAGGCGGTGGTGCGGCTCGCGCCGGGCGCGGAGGACCTGCTCCGATACACCCTCGGAGGAGACGTGGTCGACAAGGCGCTGGCCGACGGGCAGCCGGAGCCCGGCGGCTGGACCCGGCTGACGCTGCCGATCGAGTCCCTGACACACGCCCGGTGGCTGTTCCTGCGCATGGGCGTCCTCGTCGAGGTGCTTGAGCCGGCCGATCTCCGTGCGCTGATGGCCGAGGCCGTCGCGGACCTGTCCCGCATGTACGGCGCGGTCCCCGAGGGCGAGCCCGGCACCGCCCACGAAAGCTGATCTTCGCCACGATGCCGCGGCGGCGGTCGCCGCGACACTGTCGTGCTGCATCGCGTCGGGCCATCGTCAGCCGGGGCGGGGCTGTCTGATCACGCCGGGTCCGGCGCGGACTGCCGGATCATTCCGCTGCTCAGCGGCTCAGTGCGGTCTCGCGTTCCACACCCGACAGCTTGTCGGGATTGCGTACGAAGTAGACCCCGGCGACGAGGCCGTCCTCGATTCGCATCGCCACGACGCCGTCGATCTCCCCGTGGATCCGCATGACGAGGCCCGGGTGGCCGTTGACCTGCACCGGTTCGACCGACACCTCGGTGCCGAACCTGTCCAGGCCTGCGGCCAGGAGACGAGCCACCTTGGCGGCCCCCACGACGGGCTGGGCCAGGGCCTTCTTGATTCCGCCGCCGTCGCTCAGGAGGACGACGTCGGGGGCGAGGATGTCGAGGAGGCGTTGCAGGTCGCCGGTTTCGACCGCCTGCTGGAAGGCCTGGAGGGCGTCGCGGGTTTCGGCCGGTGAGACGACGTCGCGGGGGCGGCGGGCGGAGACGTGTGAGCGCGCCCGGTGGGCGATCTGGCGTACGGCGGCCTGACTCTTGCCGACGGCGTCGGAGATCTCGTCGTAGTCCAGATCGAACACCTCGCGCAGCACGAACACCGCCCGCTCGGTCGGGGTGAGCGTCTCCAGCACCAGCAGCATCGCCATCGAGACGCTGTCGGCCAGCTCGACGTCCTCGGCCACGTCCGGCGCGGTCAGCAACGGCTCGGGCAGCCACGGCCCGACGTACGACTCCCTGCGCCGGCCGAGCGCGCGCAGCCGGATCAGCGCCTGGCGGGTGACGATCCGCACCAGGTAGGCACGCTGATCCCGCACCGTGCCGAGGTCGACGCCCGCCCAGCGCAGCCAGGTCTCCTGCAGCACGTCCTCGGCGTCGGCGGCAGAGCCGAGCATCTCGTAGGCGACGGTGAACAACAGGTTCCGATGGGCGACGAACGCCTCCGTGGCCGCGTCCATGGGGGAGTCCACGGGTTCCCCACAAGCAAGCGGCGCGGCTGCGTCCACCTGTCCCTCGCTCATCACCGGCTCCTGCCTGATCGCTCTCGACCGTGCCACAGATATATGGCCACACGCACAAGATGCCGGTTCTCGCGGCTGTGTGACTCCGGTGGCCGGTGGCATACGTCACACAACCGTGCTGTCACAGGGAGGAGGGCACCGGCATCTCATGTTCGTCAGGACGCCGCGCCGACGATCCGCGCGGCACACGACTCCACGGAGTGAGGACGGATGACGAACTCTGAGCAGACCTCGGTGCTGATCACCGGAGGCAACAAGGGACTCGGTTTCGAGACGGCCCGGCGGCTCGGAACAGAGGGGTGGACTATCTTTCTCGGCTCGCGTGACGAGGGCCGGGGACGGGCGGCCGCCGACAAGCTGACCGCGGATGGCGTCAACGTGGTGATGGTCCCGCTGGACGTGACCTCGGACGAGTCGGTGGCCGGCGCCGTACGGCTCGTCCGGGAGCACACCGACCGGCTGGATGTCCTGATCAACAACGCCGGCGCGCCGGGAAAGGTCGTCGCGCCTGCGGACGCGACGGTGGACGAGATCCATTCCGTCTACGAAACCAACGTGTACGGACCGATCAGGGTCACGCACGCGTTCCTTCCCCTGCTGCAGGCGGCCGACCATCCGCGGGTGGTGATGGTGTCCAGCGCCGGCGGCTCCTTCGCGGTCGTGACCGATCCGGAGCAGCCCGTCTCGAAAATGCACGAGCTCGCCTACAGCTCGTCGAAAGCGGCGCTGAACATGATCACCGTCCGGTACGCCCAGGCGCTCCCGAAGATCAAGTTCAACGCCACCACTCCCGGAGAAGTCGCGAACCGCACGTTCACCGCCACCGACATGAACAATCACACCGGTCAGCTGACGGTCACCGAGGGCAGTGACTCGATCGTCGCACTCGCGATGATCGACGCCGACGGGCCGACCGGGATCTTCACCGACCGCCTCGGTCCCGTCGCCTGGTGACCTGGCGATCGCCTCCAAGGAAGCAGGGGCACCGGGTCGCGGGATCCGAGCCGGTGCCCCGCCGCGAGCCGGACAGAGGCGTCGCCCCGGCCGGCGTCAGGAGCTCGAAAGGATGACGAGTCGCTGGGTCGCCCGGGTCATGGCGACATAGCGGTCGACCGCTCCTTCGATGCCCTCGCCGAACCTCTCCGGGTCGACGAGGACGACCAGGTCGAACTCGAGCCCCTTCGACAGCTCCGGGGTCAGCGACCGGACGCGGGAGGTCTCCTCGAACGCGGGATCGCCGATGACGCAGGCGGTGCCTTCGGCGTGCTCGGCGAGCCAGGTGTCGAGGATCGCGCTCAGCTCCGAAACGGATCCGTGTACGACGGGGACGCCGCCGCTGCGGATGGAGGTGGGCACGTTGGCGTCGGGGAGCGCGGCCCGGATGACCGGCTCGGCTTCGGCCATGACCTCTTCCGGCGTCCGGTAGTTGATGCTCAGGGAGGCGAGTTCGATCCGGTCGAGCCCGATCCGCTTGAGCCGTTCCTGCCACGACTCGGTGAACCCGTGCCTGGCCTGGGCGCGGTCCCCGACGATGGTGAAGCTCCGGGACGGGCATCGGAGCAGCAGCATCTGCCACTCCGCGTCGGTGAGCTCCTGAGCCTCGTCCACGACGATGTGCGCGAACGGGCCGGCGAGCACGTCCGGGTCGAGAGAGGGCAGCTCGGACTCGTCGACCAGATTCCGCTGGAGGTCCTCTCGGCGCAGCTGCGTCACGAGGCCTTCACCGTCGTCATCGGCCTCGATCAGGTTGTCGACGACCTGGGCCATCTGCTCGCGCTGGGCGGCGAGAGCGGCGTCCCGCCGGCGCTTGTGCCGTGACGCCTCCGGGTCGCCGAGCCGCTGTCGTGCCGCGTCCAGGAGCGGCAGGTCGGACACCGTCCAGGCCTGGGCGTCCGCGCGTTGCAGCTTCCGAATCTCCTCCGGGCTGAGCCAGGGCGCGCACAGCCGCAGGTAGGCGGGCACCGACCAGAGGTCTCCGACGAGATCGGTCGGTTCGATCAGTGGCCACGCGCGGTTGAAGGTCGTGAGCAACTCCCTGTCGCGCAGCAGCGACTTGCGGAGCAGGTCGGCAGGCGTGTCGCCGTCGTACTTGTCCACCAGGATGGTGAGCAGCTCCTCCCAGATCTGGTCGCGTGCCTCGTTGTGCGGGGTGCCCGGGTCGGGTGCTTCGAACGCCTCGGCCCAATCCTCGGCGCTCAGATAGAGGTCGGACCAGGGGGTCGTGACCGTCATCCCCTTGGTGGGCGGATTCTCGTAGAACCTGACGGCCGGCTCGATCGCCTTCACCAGATCGGCGGACGACTTCAGGCGGGCCACCTCCGGGTCGGTCTCGATCGCCGCCGCGGCTCCCTCGGGGACGAGATCCCGCAGGGTGCAGGTCTGCACGCCCTCCTCGCCGAGGCTGGGCAGAACGTCGGCGACGTACGCCAGGTAGGGCTGGTGCGGGCCGACGAACAGCACGCCGCCACGGTGGTGACCGAGGCGAGGATCGGAGTAGAGGAGATAGGCGGAGCGATGCAGGGCGACGACGGTCTTCCCCGTGCCCGGACCGCCGTCGACGACGAGAGCGCCCTGGGATCCCGCGCGGATGATGGCGTCCTGGTCGGCCTGGATGGTGCCGAGTACGTCGCGCATCCGCGGCGAACGGCTGCTGCCCAGGCTGGCGATGAAAGCGGACTGGTCGTCGAGCGCCGCGTGCCCCTCGAATCCGTCCGGGGTGAACACCTCGTCCCAGTAGTCGCTGATCCGGCCGCGGCTCCAGCGATACCTGCGGCGGCTCGTCAGACCCATCGGGTTGGCGTGGGTGGCTCCGAAGAACGGCTCGGCCGCGGGGGAGCGCCAGTCGAGCAGCAGCCGGCGGCCCGCGCTGTCGGTGAGGCCGAGCCGTCCGATGTACACGGGCTCGGGGTTGTCCTCGCCGACCATGTGTCCGAGGCACAGGTCCAGACCGAAACGACGCAGCACGCGCAGGCGAGCGGTCAGCCGATGGACCTCCAGGTCCCGGTCCATCGCCTGCCGGCCTTTGCCGCCGGGCGCCTTGAGCTCGGCGTCGAGGCGGTTGGCAAGGTCGGCTATCGACTGTTCGAGGCTTTCCGCGATGGCTGCGAAGTGCTGCTCATCGCCGGCGATCAGCCGCGGATCGGCCTTGTGGGAAAGGCGGTCGGGAAGGTCGAACGCGCTGGTGGGCAGCGGGTTCACGTCATCAGCTCCGATCTGGGTCGCTCGCGACCATTACGCGCACCAAGGCGCCCGAACCGCCGTCACGACCCGGTGGCCATGACGGGCAACGCTGCCCGCCTGACCCATACGTCGACACCACACGCACGTCGCGTCCCCCATTTTCCGCAGGCGCTGCTTCCGGCCGACGATTTTGCGGCACGACCGGGGTCTTGCCGCAAGCCCCCCCGTCCGCTATACGTTGAGAGTGGAGGGGAGTGGGGAACCTATTTTCCCCGCATCGCCCGCTGCGGACGGACAGCCCTCCCGCCGCCCCGTCACCCTTAGCCCGCGTCAGAGCGGTGCACGTGGTGGGGAAACGAGTTGCGGCGCTCGGATCCGGGCCGGGACGATGAGCGCGTGATCTGGCTAGCTTTCGTCGGTTCCTGTCTCCTGCTCGCGATGATCCCGGGTGTCAGCACCGCGGTGATCCTGCGGCAGACGCTCAGGGCCGGGCGCTCATCCGGAGTTGCCGCCCTCCTCGGCAACGAAACCGGCATTTTCCTGTGGGCGATGGCCGCCGTGTTCGGCCTGTCCGCGCTGGTCCTGGCCTCGGAGGTGGCCTACGGCGCGATGAAGGCGGTGGGCGCGGCGCTCCTGATCGTGATGGGCGTCCAGTCGCTGTGGAAGGCCCGGCGCGCGCCCGCGGCCCTCGACACGTCATTGCCCTACGACGGGGGCGAGGTGCGGACCGCGGGCGGATGGCGCCGCTCGTACGGTCTGGGGCTCGCCACGTGCGGCGCCAACCCCAAGGCCGCCGTGTTCGCGATGTCGTTCCTGCCGCAGTTCGTGCCCCAGGGCGCCCACGTGCCGTTGACGCTGACGATGCTCGCGGCGATCTGGGTGGTCGTGGACGTTGTCTGGTATGTCGGGGTGATCTGGCTGATCGGCCGGGCCGGCGCCGTGCTCGGCAGACCCGCGGTCCGCCGCCGTCTGGAACAGGTGTCGGGGACGGTCCTGGTCGCCCTCGGCGTCCGCGTCGCGCTGGAGGCCCGATGACGATCCGGCACGAGGAACGGGGCTCCGGTGAGCCCGTCGTCCTGCTGCATTCCAGCGTCGCAGACTCGGGCATGTGGGATCCCCAGTGGGAGCCGCTGGGGGAGCGGTTCCGCGTCATCCGGCTCGACTTCCGGGGGCACGGTCGCACGCCGTTCGCCGCGGAGGGGCCGTACTCGGACGCCGGCGACGTCGCCGACCTGCTCGCGGCGCTCGGGCTGCGCCGGGTCGGGCTCGTCGGATCGTCGTACGGCGGGCGTGTCGCGCTGGAGCTCGCGACCGGCCATCCCGACCTCGTCTCGCGGCTCGTACTGCTGAACGCGGGCTGCGGCCTGCCTTCGACCCCCGACCTTGAGGAGTTCGGGGGAGAGGAGGACCGGCTGATCGAGGCGGGCGACGTCGGGGGAGCGGTGGACCTCAACGTCCGCACGTGGCTGGGTCCGGAGGCGGACGAGGCGGCCAGGGTGCGGCTGGCGGCGATGCAGCGGCACGCGTTCGAGGTGCAACTGGCCGCCGATCCGCAGCCGGAGCGGCGGAGGGAAGCGATCGACCTGGCGGTGGTCACCGCGCCCACGCTGGTGGTCACGGGCGGCCACGACCTGGCGTACTTCCGGGAGAGCGGGCGTCACATAGCGGAGGCGCTTCCGGACGCGACACTGCTCGACCTCGACTGGGCCGGTCACCTGCCGAGCCTGGAGCGCCCCGCCGAGGTCACCCGCCTGCTGACCGAGTTCCTTTCCTGATCTACTTTGTAAAGGCGCCGAATCGGTGCAAGATCAAATATGAAGCCATAAAAGCAAAGCGCCGAGGCAACCCGGGCAGGCTCCCCATGCGGTACGGATGACCCAACGCTGCCTCGCAGCACGCCGCTGTCTGCCCCGGCCTGCTGCATAGCTCCATATCCGTGCCGAGGAGAGTCCGGGCGCGCAGGTCCTGCGCAACCTCGGCTTCACTTCGGACGAGCTGCACGAGACGGTCAAGGCCGAGATCACCAAGCGGTCCGCCGCGCGACAAGTAGCAACGCGCTACGGGTCACGTCGTACGCCGGTGCCGTTCGATCCGGGCGAGGGGGAGGAAGAGCTCGTCGATGATCGACTGGATGCGTGCGGGCTTCAGGGGTTCGAGGTCCATGAGCAGGTCGTGGCGCACCAGGTCGAACGGCATGGCGAGCACCGCGGGAGGGATCCGTTCCAGGTCGATCTCGCCGCGGTCGTGGGCGCGCTGGTAGATGGTCCGGACGCGCGAAAGCGGTTGGTCGCCCAGGACGCGGTCGCGCACCTGGGAGGGGGTGAGCCCGGTGTCGGCCAGTAACCCCGAGAACGCGGTGGCCGCAGCGATGGCGAAGAAGGCGGCGCGGGCCTCGCCCATGCCGGTCAGTGCGGCGAGCAGGTCGCCGCGCAGGGTGCCGGTGTCGGGGACGTCGACCGGGTGGCTGTTCCGGTAGTGCTCGAGTGCAGCGAGCACGAGCTGGTCCTTGTTGGCCCAGCGGCGGTACAGCACGGCGATGCCGGTGCCGGCGCGGGAGGCGACGGACTCCATTGTCAGCTTCGCGAAGCCGACCTCGACCAGCTCGTCCCAGGCTGCGTCCAGCAACGCGGCCTCGAGCTCGGGCCCGCGTCGGCGTCGGCGAGAGGGCTCGGCGGCGGATGGGGTCACGGCCCCACTATAAGGAAGGTTTGCATTCCCTAGCAAGGCGTCCTACTCTCCTAAGAGATGGATTCCACTCTTATTGTGGGGGCAGGGCGATGACAGAGACCACCGGGGCGAAGCTCTCGCCGCAGGTGAAGAACGCGCTGATCGCGCTGGTCGTGGGCGGGATCGCAGCGATCCTCGACTCGACGATGGTGACGCTGGCGATCCACACGCTGGTGGTGAAGCTGCACTCGACCGCCGACACGATTCAGTGGGTCACCACCGGCTTCCTGCTGGCGATGGCCGTCGCGATCCCGGTCACCGGGTGGGCTGAGCGCCGCTGGGGCGGCAAGCGGGTCTGGATGGCCGCGCTGGTGCTGTTCGTGCTCGCCTCGGTGCTGTGCGCGGTGGCGTGGAACGACGCAAGCCTGATCGGCTTCCGGGTGCTGCAGGGCTTCGGTGCGGGGCTGATCTTCCCGCTGATGCAGACGCTCGCGGTGAGAGCTGCGGGCGGGCGTGTCGGCAGCCGGCTGATGGCGGCCGTCAGCCTGCCGATCGCGCTTGGCCCGATCCTCGGCCCGGTGATCGGCGGCGTGATCCTGAACTGGCTGAGCTGGCGCTGGCTGTTCCTCATCAACGTGCCCGTGATCGCCGTCGGGCTGCTGCTGGCGTGGCGGTTCCTGCCCGCCGAGCGCCCCGGCTCCTCGGCCGGGCGCGGGCGCCTGGACTGGATCGGCCTGGCGCTGCTCGCGCCGGCGCTGACGGGGATCCTGCTCGGGCTCTCGGAGTTGTCCGAGGACGGCGGGATCGGCCACGCCGGGGTGCTGGTGCCGCTGTCGGCCGGGGTCGCCCTGCTGGCCGCGTTCGTCGCCTGGGCGTCACGGCCTGGCGGGCGCGAGCCGATCGTCGACGTGCGGCTGCTGCGCGTGCGCTCGCTCGGCAGTGCCTCCGCGGTCCTGTTCACCGCAGGCGCGGCGATGTACGCCGGCATGTTCCTGCTGCCGCTGTACTACCAGCAACTGCGGGGCGACAGCGTGCTGGATGCCGGGCTGCTGATGATCCCGCAGGGTATGGGAGCGCTCGCCTCGCGCTTCGTGATCGGCAAGCTGGTCGACCGGTTCGGGGCGCGCGCCGTGACGATCGCCGCCTTCCTGCTCGCCGCCGTCGCCACCGTCCCGTTCGCGCTTGCCGGGCCGGGCACGAGCCTGTGGTGGCTGGGAGCCGTGCTGCTGGTTCGCGGTCTGGGTATCGGGGCGGTGCTGATCCCGCCGATGTCCATCGCCTACCAGGACATCCAACCGGCGGGCATCCCGCACGCCACCATGAACACCCGCATCGTCCAGCAGGTGGGCGCCTCGTTCGGCACCGCGATCGTGGCCGTCGTCCTGCAGTCGCTCCTCGGCCACGGCGCCACCGGTGCCTTCCAGTGCGCGTTCTGGTGGGCGATCGGCATCGCCATCGCCGCGGTCATCCCCGCCATCGCTCTCCCGGCCAATAGGCCGACGAGCCACGTACCGGCCGCAGAGCCGGTGCACAGCGACGAGAGCGCGAGCACCCGGGTGGCGGAGCGGCAACCGAACGGCCAGTGGCGTTAGCACGGTGTCTTCCTGCCCGCACTGGCACTACCGGGGAGCCGAACCGGGTCTGGGGATACGCGTACGAGCTTGGTCCAGCCCGTCCAGCCTCGCTGCTTCAGCAGCTCGATCAGCCGACGCGCCGGCGGCACAGTGTCGAACACCAGCCTGTCCATCAGCATGACAAGCGGTGCCTCGATATCGGTGTCGTCGACATAGTCCTCGCCCCGCTCGTCGGCCATACGCGTGATGTAGGCGGCCAGCTTGTCGGCCAGCTCGACCAGCCGCGGGTCGTCGTCGGCCCGGTCGAGAGCCTGGCTCAGGGTGAGGTAGAAGTCGACGAGCCGCGGGTCGTCGATCTGCTCCCGCTTGCGCGCCATCCACTCCGGAACTCGTGCGGGTGAGTGCGCGGCCAGCGGGATCCAGCCGTCCCGCTCGGCCTGGACGATCCGCTCGTCGACCCCGAGCGCCCGCAGCCGGTCGAGATACTCGACCACCTCCGGAGGCAGCGCCAGGCTGTCCCCGGAGGCGAGGCGGGCGATTCGCTCGCGGTGCCGCTGCCGTTCCCGGATCTCCGCCCGCAGCCGACTGTCGATGTCCGCGACCGCCGCGGCGAACTCCGCCTCGCCGGCCCGCAGCAGCTCTCGCACCCGCGCCAGCGGGACGCCGGCCTCGGCGAGGGTTCGGATTTTGATCAGCTCGATCACGGCGCCCGCGTCGTATCTGCGGTAGCCGGAGTGGTCCCGCTCCGGCTCCGGCAGCAGCCCCTTGGCGTGGTAGTGCCGCACCGCGCGCACCGTCACTCCGGCGTAGGACGCCAGCTCGCCGATGGTCAGCATCAGACCAGTCTCCAGGAGTTGCTCACGAGGTCGCCCGGCGGGCTGGGCCTTCTGCACCATGAATGATCTGGGCGATTTCCGGGGCGTGGGTGAAGACCAGCTGGTGGTCGGCGTCGAGCCATGTGGTGGTGATGTCCGGGTGCTCGCGGACGAGCCGCTCGACGCCGGCACGCCAGGTCTGGTTGAACTGCGGCGCGTGCCCTTCGCCGCTGTCGCCGGCCATCGAGGCCGACATGATCATTCTGATGGGCCGGTTGATTCTTCTGTACCGATCGAGGATCTCGGACCGAACCACATCGATCTCGAGGTTCAGGTCGAGAATCTCCTGGCCGGTGAGCAACACCTGACGCGCGGTGCCCCGCTCGTCCTCCTGCCGCGCCGCCAGATTTTCCCACATGGCGCGGAACTCCGGCAGGACGGCCTTGGTGATGAACGGTTCGGGCACCGGGTTCGCCCCGTCGATGAGAACAAGCTCGGCGATGGTGTCAGGATGCTCGGAGGCATAGTGCACGGCCAGGTCGGCGCCCAGCGAGTAGCCCACCAGCGCGGGGGCCGCGGGCAGGCCGAGGTTTCCCAGCTCGGCCATCACCGCGACGAGGTCGCCGAGGAAGGCCTCGAAGGAGTACCGGTCGGCGGCCGAGGCGAGGCCGTGTCCCCGGAGGTCGAAGGTCACCACGTCGTAGTCGCGCCGCAGCAGCTCGGTGAGCTCGTGTAGGCCGGCCTGTGTCGAGTTGAGCCCCGGGCACAGGACCAGCGGTGGTCCCTGGCCGTCGCGAGACACCGGGATCGTGACGCCGTCGTGGTGGATCGTGAAGTGCCGCATCGTCCTGTCGCCTCTCCCGGTCCGCTCTCCCTCTTCGTCGTGCTCGCCCGCACTGGTTTTCGTGGTCATGCCGCCATGCTGGGAGATTGACCCAGCGTCAGGGTCAAGCGGCGCGGCGACATGACGTCCGCACACTCGCGGCCGCCGGTTTCCGGCCCACGACCTGAATCACCTCAAGGTGCGGGTGAGGAAGGCGGCCAGCGTGCGGTCGTAGCGCTCGCGGTCGGTGTTCCAGATCTCGGAATGGCCGGCGCCGGGAAACTCCTCGTACTGGATCGGCCAGTTCATCGCGTTCGACGCCTTGGCCAGCTCACGCGCCGTCTCCACCGGGTGCTCCTTGTCGGCGTCGCCCATGAGCAGCAGCGTGGGCGGCTTCACCCGCGGCGGGTGGCCGAGCAGGTCGATCGCGGCGATGTCGAAGCCGCCGCGCCAGTCGATGACCTGCTCCATGATCGGCAGCATGAACGACGGCATGTGCATCTGGGCAGCGGCGAACTCGCCGGTACGCCGGCTGCTGATCTCCGGGTTCTCCAGCACGGCGGCCGAGGCCAGGTCCGCCAGGGGAGAGCGGGTGAGCAGCTGTTCGACGATCGCGCCGCCCATCGAGCCTCCGTAGAGCACGATATGGCTGGCGCCCATGGACCGCGCCGTGCGTATCGCGGCCTCCAGGTCACGCCACTCCGACTCGCCCTGGTGCAGGAATCCGTCCGGGACGCGGGCGCGCCAAGGTCGTTGCGGTAGGTGATGTCGAGCACCGGCATGCCGACCCGGTGCATGGTGGCGATGGCGTGCAGGCTGGAGTTGCGGTAGGCGTTGCTGCCGTGCACGGTGATCGCCCAGGTGTCGCCGCGCGCGGGCACGTACCATGCGGGCGCGTCGCCCAACTCGGTCCGCACCGTGATCTCCGTGAAGTCGAGGCCGAGCGCCGTCTTCGGGAGGACGCGGCGTGGCCGCGGGAGCATTTCGGGCCGTGGCTGAGGTGGTGGCTGCGCGGCACGTCGCCGGGAGGGCGATGTGACGGCGCAACGGCCGGAGCTCACGGCTTTCGAGGAGTGATTCTCGGACGTACGCTGGCGAAATGGAGCTGGCCGAGATCCGTAGATATCCGGTCAAGTCGGTCTCTGGGGTGATTGTTGATTCGGCCGTCGTGGAGCCGTGGGGGCTGGCGGGGGATCGCCGGTGGGCCGTGGTGGACGAATCGGGCAACCTGCACTGGGTCGGGGAGAATCCGCGGCTGCTCTCCGTCGTGGCCGCCCCCACCGCCGAGGGCGGCCTCCTGCTTGAGGCTCCCGGTCTGCCGCAGCTGAAGGTCCCCCCGGCCACCGGTGAGCACGTCCCCGTCCACTTCGTGGAAGTGGACACGGTGGTCCTCGCCCATCCGGAGGCCCACGCCTGGTTCACCCGCCTATTGGGGAAACCGGCCCGCCTCGTCTGGCTCGACGACCCCCGCCGCTGCGCCGTCCCGGCCTCCCACGGCGGCCTCCCCGGCGACGTCGTCAGCCTGGCCGGGGACGCCCCCTTCCTGCTGACCTCCCGTTCCTCCCTCCGCCGGCTCGACGACTGGATCACCGAGGGCGCCCTCGAACGTCAGGAGGAGGTCCCCGGCCCCCTCGACATGGCCCGCTTCCGCCCCAACCTCGTCGTGGACGGCTTCGCCCCCTACGCCGAGGACACCTGGCGCGAGATCCGCATCGGCGCGCTCCGCTTCCGCATGTCCGAGCTCTGCGACCGCTGCGCTGTGCCCACCTACGACCCCACCACCTTGGAGAAGGGCAAGGAACCCCTCCGCGCCCTGGCACGCCACCGCCGCTGGGACGGCAAGACCTGGTTCGGTGTTCGCTTCGTCCCTCGCGACTACGGCGAGATCCAGGTCGGCGACCCGGTGACCGTCCTCGCCGCCGAGCCCTGACGATCTTAGAGGAGGCCTTCGAGGCGGCTGAGCTGAGTGGCGTGTCACGGCTCCAGATGGGTGAGGTTGAGCTGTGCCAGCCGGTCGGTACGACGACAAGGCGCTCGCCACGCTCATCATGGCCATCGGCCAGGTCTGCTTCTTCCTCCCCCTGGCTCTCATCGGCAAGCCGCTGCCGGGTGTGTCGCCGGCGGAGCAGTGGAGGCCGTAACACCCATACCTGGTGCCGGATAGCCGTGCAGTGAGGGCGGCTTTCCGAGGATCAGGCGGACCGCCGCGAAGCGGCGGAGCCCGGCACGAGGTTCGTGCCGGGCTCCCGGGCCCGTTCAGTGGTTGACGGTGCTCATCCCGGCCGGGTTGTACCGGTCGCCTGCGACCTGACCGGCGAGGGAGTCGAGCGCGTCGAGGTGCTCCGGCTCGAACTTGATCTCGAGGGCGGCGGCGTTCTCCTCCAGCCGGGTGACCCGCTTGGTGCCGGGGATCGGCACGACGTCGTCCCCGCCTCTGGTCAGCACCCAGGCGAGGGCCACCTGCGCCGGGGTCGCGCCGAGCGCGGCGGCGATCTCGCCGACCTTGGCCACCAAGGCCTGGTTCGCGGCGAAGTTGTCGCCCTGCCAGCGGGGGTTGTGGTGACGGAAGTCGTCACCGGACAGCTCCCCGGTGTTCGCGATCGCACCGGTCAGGAGGCCGCGGCCGAGGGGGCTGTAGGCGACCAGGCCGACGCCGAGCTCCCGGAGCGTGGGCAGCAGCTCGTTCTCGATGTCCCGGGTGAACAGGGAGTACTCGTACTGTCCCGCGGTGACGGGGTGGACGGCGTGAGCCCGGCGCACGGTGGCGGGCGCGGCCTCGGAGATGCCGAGGTGGCGGACCTTCCCGGCCTCGACCAGTTCCTTCATGGCGCCCCAGGTCTCCTCGACGGGGACGCCGGGGTCGACACGGTGCTGGTAGTACAGGTCGATGTGGTCCACCCCGAGCCGTTGCAGTGAGGCGTCGCAGCAGCGGCGCACGTAGTCGGGGTGGCCGTTGACGCCCACACGGGTGCCGTCGGGCAGGCGCTCGATGCCGAACTTGGTCGCCAGCACCACCTGGTCGCGCCGGTCGGCGACGGCCTTGCCGACAAGCCTTTCGTTGGTGAACGGTCCATACATGTCGGAGGTGTCGAGGAGGGTGATCCCCAGGTCGAGCGCGCGGTGAAGGGTCCGGATCGACTCGGACTCGTCGCCCGGACCGTAGAAGTCGCTCATCCCCATGCAGCCCAGGCCGAGCGCCGAGGTACGAAGGCCCTGGCCGAGCGTGTGCTGCTTCATTCTTCTCCCATGATTCTGCGGCTGTAGAGGTCGATTTTGTAGTCGACGATCTCGAGATCGCCGCGGAGCTGCTCGATCTTGGCGATCACGTCGGCCCGGTGGGCCTCGAGCAGCTCCTTGCGGGCCACGTAGGTGTCCCGGCCCCTTCGGACGAGTTCGGCGTATCGGCGCATCGCGGCGATGGGCATGCCGCTCGCCCGCAGGCGGGTGAGCAGCCCGATCCAGTCGGCGTCCCGCTCGGTGTAGCGCCGGTGGCCGTTGTCGCCGCGCGGCGGCGGCTCCAGCATGAGGCCGGTGCGTTCGTAGTAGCGCAGCGTGTGGGCGGTGAGGCCGGTACGCTGCGCTACCTGCGCGATGGTCATGCCCTCGTCCATGGGGACCAGTCTGGGAGTTAGAGCGCGCTCTAAGTCAAGTTCGAGACCATCGGGCGTGGCTCATTGGGCGGTGCACAGGGTGCCGTTCAGGGTGAAGGCGGTCGGCAACACGTTGGGGCCGCTGTAGGCGCCGACGAAGCCGATGGAGGTGCTCGCGCCGGGTGCGAGCTTACCGTTGTCCGGGGTGCTGGTGACGGTCACCGCGGTCCCATTCTGCGTCCAGTTGGCGCTCCATCCGCTGCTGACGCTCTGCCACCCGGTGGGCCAGGTGAAGTGGAGCGTCCAGCCGTCGACGGCGGCCGTGCCGGTGTTGGTGACGTCCACGGTGGCGACGAACCCGCTGCCCCAGTCGCTGGTGTCCTTCAGGCGTACCGCGCAGGAGCTCTTGCCGGGGGTGCCGGTGGTGAAGGTGAGCGGCGCGGAGGCCCAGGAGACGCGGCCGGCGGTGTCGCGGGCGATGACGTTGACCGTGTAACGGGTGCCGGGGACGAGGTTGCGGACCGTGAAGGAGGTGCCGGAGGTTTCGCCGAGCTGTTCGGTGACGGCGCCGTTCTGACGGTGGATCTCGTACTTGGCGATGGGGCTCGCGCTGGGGGCGGCGGCGGGCCAGGAGATGGTGGCGGTCTTGTCGGTGACGTCGCTCGCGGTGGGCTGCCCGGGGGCGGCGGGAGCGCCCGTGGTGGCGGTGGCGGGGTGCAGCACCAGCGTGGTCAGCGAGTACGGCGGGAGGGTCTGGGTGGTGGCGGTGCCGCCGTGGCCGGTGCTGACCGAGGTGGCGCCGTTGGTGAGGGTCTGCACCGTGGGCGCTTCGCCGGCGGGGGTGAACCCGTCGTAGTCGATCTTCACCTGGTGTTCGCCGTCCGGGTCGCGGTTGATCAGCAGGACGGCGAGGTCGCCGTTGGGGCGGCGGGCGGCGTGCGCGGCGACCAGCGGTTCGTCGGTGGCCGCGCGGACGAACCGGTCGCCGGGGCGTGCGAACGCGCTGATCATGGAAAGCGCGTGGTACGGAGCGAAGGGCGTGTTCAGCGGGGGTTCGCAGGTGTCGCCCGAGCAAGCGCCGCTGGACAGCATGCCGAAGTCGCCGTAGTCGGTCTGACCGGCGACGGTGCTGACGGTGCCGATGCCGTTGTGGACGTTCCACCAGTCGACGGTGAACACGCCCTGCTCCATGAGGCCGGCGTAGGCGTCGGCGGCGAACAGCGCGCCCGGCTGGGTGTTCGGCGCGATCCCGCTGTTGATCTCGGTCATCGCGATGCCGATGTCGCCGGCGCGGGCGCCCGCGTGCTTGGCGATCTGCTTGCGGACCAGGTAGAGCATGTCGGGGATGTGGGCGGTCTTGGTGAGGACGTCGGCCACGTCGTTGTGCGCGGGATACCAGTGCAGGATGACGAAGTCGATCTTCGAGGCGGCGACCGACAGGACGGTGTCGTTCCAGGTGGCCTGGTCGCCGTCGGCGACGATGCCGTCGGGCCAGTTGGCCGGGGTGGTCAGCACCGCGCCGATCTTGATGGTCGGGTCGACGGCCTTCATGGCGTCCGCGTACTGCACGAGGTTCCTGGCGTACTCGGCGGGGCTCTTGTCGGCGTGGTCGTCGGCCTCCCAGTCGGCCCCGTAGTGGCCGTTGCCGTAGTTCTCGTTGCCGATCTCCCAGTACTTCACGCCGTACTTCTTGGTGACGTTGGCGTACTCGACCCAGCCGGCGGCCTCCTCGGCGCTGCCGGTGCCGTAGTTGGCGATGACCAGAGGCTGTGCGCCGGTGCGCTGCGCCGCGTGCATGAAGGTGTCGAAGTCGGTGCCGGGGGCGACGTAGCCGCCCGGGGCCGTGTGGGTCTTCCAGTGGTAGATGTCGGCGTACGACCCGCCCGGATAGCGCAGCATCTTCACACCGGCGGCCTTGAGAAGGTCGGCGGTCTCGTTCGTGCCGAGATTGCTGTCCCAGATCGCATGGTTGGCGCCCACAGCCGTGTCGGACGCGGCGGCCAGGCCCGCGCGGGTGTTGACGGTGACGTTGACAGGCGCGGTGTCGGCGGTGGCGGCGGGTACGCCGGTGAGGACCTGGGCGGCCACCGCTGCGCCCGTGAGGAGTGCGATGGCCGGCCTGGCGATGCGCAGGGTGCTCATTACGTCCCTTTTCTGGAGGATCTTGCCCCGGTGATGGTGATCAGGACGTATGGAGCGGTCAAGCAGAAGCCCCCCGTCGGGGCCCTGAGCTGCGGCAGAGTTAGGCGGGTCGTGCAACTTTCATCCAGAATGCCACAGCGGGCGGGCGCGGCCGGGATCACGTGACCAGGCGCAGCCAGGCGGCCGCGAGTGCGGCGTGCCCGGCCAGTGTCGGGTGCACGCCGTACGTGCCGGCGAGTTCGCGCACGACCTGGATTTTCGGGTCCAGGTCGGCGCGCCACTCCTTCCGCTCCTCTACACCGACGTGCACGTCGCCGACCTCGACGAGGCCGCGGATCGGCAGGAGGAACGGCTCGATGAGGATCAGCTCCGTGCCCGCCTCGGCGAGGGGCGTCAGCAGGCGGTCGTAATCGGCAGCGTACGGGCCTCGCTCCGCCTGGAGACGGGTGACCCGGCCGGCGCGGAGGAGGCGCTGGAGAAGGCCTACGCGTGGGAAGTCGGCCGTGAACGAACTCGACCCGGCCCGGCTGCGCCGGGAACTCAGGGCGGCTCACCCGGATTCCGGATGAGCCGGCCGGGCGTGTACGGCTGTCGCCGCCACGAGGGCGAGGGCGGCGTATCCGCAGGTCACGGTCAGCCCCGCCCAGGGCGGAAGCGGGTAGTAGCCCCCGAGCAGTGACGGGCCGACGTCGACATGTGCGAACGTGGGGACGCTCTGCGTAATCGCGAACCCGGCGGCAGGGGTGATCGTCAGCAGCCATGACGCCCAGCCCGCGGTCGCCAGCAGGTAGGGCACGACGACCAGCGCGACGGCCATGCCGACGGCGAGGACGGCCCGCTTGACCAGCGCGGCGAGGCCCAGAGCCAGCACGGCGGCGGCCGCGGCCAGCGCCGCGAAGCCGACGATCACCCGGAGCTCGGTACCCGGGGTGATCGGCTGGACCGGGTTCTGATCGGCACGCAGTATCGCCAGGCCGACGGGGACCACGACCCCCGAGGTCACCAGCCCCGCCGCGCCCGCGACCGCGCCGACCACCATGGCCTTGGCCGCCAGCAGCCGCGCCGGACGCGGCGCGGCCGGGCCGGTCCTGGTCAGAGCGCGCCGTTGTCCGGTTGTGAAGAACGTGACCGCCACCACGAGCATCGGGATCAGCCCCACGGCCCCGCCGATCAGCAGGAGGTCGGCGCGTATGCCGCCCTCCATCGTGGCGGGCCCGATGTCGCCGTTCCCGGTCACGATGAGCTTGTCGCCGGACTCGACTACCCCGCCGGGGTGGTGTGGGGTCCTGCCGTCGGACTCCATGCCGACGCCGACGTCGTCGCGGCGCCACGAACCGTTCGCGCCCTGCAGCGTTATCCGGTCGAAGGTGGCGGTGACCTGGGAGAAGGCTTTCGCCATGTCCCACAACACGCCTGGCGAGGTGGCGAACAGCCCGATCTCGACCGTCTCCGGCAGCCCGGTCAGTGTGACCGTGCCGACCTCGGTCCACGTCCTGCCGTCGTCCGACTCCTCGCCGGTGACGGTGTCGCCCGACCTGGTCAGCCGAAGCCACTGCGGGCCGTTGTGAGGACCGCCGGCCACGTCGTGGATGTAGTTGTGCTGCATCCGCACGCCGTGATACCCGGTGAGCATGACGGCGGCGTACGGTGTGCCCTGCTTGAGGCTCTGCCTGACGAGGAGTCCAGCCTTCGCCCACGGCACCACCCCCTTCTCGATGTTGCGCACCCCGGGCACGGCGTCCGGCCGCCGGATCTGCCCGGTCATGTCCGACACACGGGCGGTGATGCTGCCGTTCCCCTTGAGCGGCTGGTGCACGAAGTAGTACCTGTCCCTGACCGCCGTGCCGTCGGGTCCCACCAGGGGCGCGGGGCAGGGGCCCTCGCCCTTCCCGGTAACGCACGTGCTGCGTACGCCGCCGGCGATCAGCAGTCCGAGCGACACGGCGACCAGCACGGAGGCCGCCACGGCGAGCACCCGGCCGCGCGCGGTGCGGAACCTGGTCCACTCCGCGTGCAGCACTCGGCGGAAGCCGTCCTGCCCGGCCGGTCGGCCGGATCGATGAGGCGTGAATGGATTCATGCCGACGGTTGTAGGGGGCGCCCGGTTTCAGCCCGGTCGCAGCGGCTGCGACCCGGCTGCGACCGGGGATCTGACATTGTGGCGGACATGGCACCTGAACCCGGCCGCCCCGCCCGCACGACGGCCGGCGGTGAGCGGCGGTGAGGGTCCTCGTCGTCGAGGACTTCGAGGTCCTCGCCCGCTCCATCGGAACCGGGCTGCGCCGCGAGGGCATGGCGGTCGACGTCGTCCTGGACGGAACCGCCGCCCTGGACCGCCTGGCCGTCACCCGCTACGACGTGGTGATCCTCGACCGCGACCTGCCCGGCGTCCACGGGGACGAGATCTGCCGGCGACTCGCCCACGGCCGCTGCCAGACCCGCGTACTGATGCTCACCGCCTCCGGCACGATCGAAGACCGTGTCGACGGGCTCAGCCTCGGCGCCGACGACTACCTGCCCAAGCCTTTCGCGTTCGCCGAACTGGTCGCGCGCGTCCGCGCCCTGGCTCGCCGCGCCACCCCGCCGCTACCGCCCACCCTGGCGTGCGGGGACATCACCCTCGATCCCGCCCGCCGTCTCGCGTTCCGGGCCGGCCGGCGCCTCGAGCTGAGCCCGCGGGAGTTCGCCCTGCTCGAATGCCTGCTCGCCGTGCCCGGCCTGGTCATCTCCGCCGAAGAACTGCTCGAGCGCGTCTGGGACGAGGCCGCCGACCCCTTCAGCAGCGCCGTCAAGCACACCATGCACCGGTTGCGGGCCAAGCTCGGCGACCCGCCCGTCATCGAGACGATCCGCGAAGGCGGCTACCGCATCGGACCGTCATGACCTCCCCGCAACTCGCCAGAAGGTCCTTACAGAAGCGGCTCGCGCTCGCCTACGCGGCGGGCATCTACGCGGCCGGGGCCTTGGTGCTCGTATTCGTCGACCTCCCGCTCGCCAGCGTCCAGGCAGCCAGACCCGGGGGCCACCACTCATCGAGTGCGATCACCGATACCGGGCCCGGGATCAGCCTGCCCCAGCTCCTCGCGGGATCCGCCGTCGCCCTGGTCGTTCTGATTCCCGTCGCCCTGGCTCTCGGCTGGTACGTCGCCGGCCGGTTCCTGCACCCGCTGCGCGCCATCACCGCCACCGCCAGGATGATCTCCGCCGGAAACCTCCACCGGCGCCTCGACCTCGGCGAGCCCACGGACGAGCTGACCGAACTCGGCCACACCCTGGACGACCTGTTCGCCCGCCTTGAAGCCTCCTTCGACGCCCAGCGCCACTTCGTCGCCAACGCCTCCCACGAGCTGCGCACTCCTCTCGCAGGCCTGCGTACCCTCCTTGAAGTCACCCTCGCCGACCCCGACGCCGACGCCGACACCCTGCGCTCGGCCTGTCAGGAGGCTCTCGCTCTGGGCGGGCACCAGGAGCGGCTCGTACACGCACTGCTCGCCCTGGCCACCAGCGAGCGCGGCGTCACCCGCTGGGAGACCCTCGACCTCGCCCACGTCGTCGAAGGAGTGCTCGCCTCCCGCCGCGACCACGCGAAGGAGGCAGGTGTCGACGTCGCCGAGCACCTGACGCCCGCGGTGACGACCGGGGACCCGAGACTGATCGAAAGCCTCGTCGCCAACCTCATCGACAACGCCATCCGCCACAACCACGCGGACGGGCACGTGAAGGTAATCACGCAGACCTCGGGCACGCAGGCGGCCCTTACGGTCGCCAACAGCGGGCCAGTCGTCCCCGGCGACCAGATCCAGCGCCTCTTCCACCCCTTCCAGAAACTGGCGCCAGAACGTCACGGCCGCCGCGACGGCTACGGCCTCGGCCTGGCCATCGTCGCCGCCGTCACCCAAGCCCACCACGCCACCCTCACCACCAGCGCACGCCCCGAAGGCGGCCTGTCCATCACCGTGCGGTTCGCGCACGATCACCCCTGAGTAGGGGGTGACCCTGCTCGGCGACGACGCCCACTTCATGCCCCCGTCCGGCGAAGGCGCCAACCTGGCCATGTACGACGGCGCCGAACTCGGCATCATGTTCGGCGACGACGCACCTCACCGCCTGATCGACATGTTCACCGGACGCGAGTAGCCCCGACCAGAGGTACCGGTGTCGCCGACAGCCCGGCAGGACTGTCAGGTACGACCCGAGACGCCGTGCATGAGGGTGTCGATCACCTTCGTGGCCAGCGCGCCGGGGCCGGAGCCCGGGAGCGCGGAGTGCGCGGCCTCCCCCAGCAGCGCAAGGTAGACCTGCCTGGCCCACACGGTGTCGGCGTCGGGGCCCAGCAGCTTGCCGAAGACCGCCTCGCACACCTTCATCACCTCGGCCTGCACGGCCTGGGCCTGGCGTGCTGACACGCCCGGCATGACACGCTCGCCAGGCCCGCATCGAAGGGTCAGGCGGCCCGCAGTGGTGTGGCGGGGAAGGGCACGCCGGTGACGCCGTGGCCGCGCAGCAGTTCCGCGTGGTCGAAAGTGAGCATGATCTGGGCGGAGTTTGGCCTGGCAGTAGGCCTGCACACCGTCCAGTGGCGCTCCAGCAGCACGTGGTCGAAGTCCAGGGGTGACTGTCCGGCGGAGCTGACGTTGACGATCCTGGCGGGGGCCGGGTGCGTCGTGGTCGAACGCGTGGCGGCGGTGCGGACCAGCAGCGGGGTGAGCAGGCAACTGAGCATGTAGGTGGCCAGGTAGTCGACCTGGAAGGTCAGCTCCAGGCCGTCGGCGCTGCGCAGGGGGGTCGTCTCGACGCCGAACCCGGCGTTGTTGAACCAGTACGTCCAGCCGGTCCCGGTCGGCCAGGGCGCGGATCTGGTCGATGGAGGCGAAGTCGGCGGCAGCCCCAGGGCCGGGAGCCAGCGCCCGCCCAGGGCGGGCAGCAGGGCTGCCCAGCAGGCTGCCCGGGCTCAAGCCCAGGTACAGGGCCGAGGCGTTCAGGGCCAGCAGGATGCCGCGCTGCTCGGGCAGCACCTCCACCAGGCGTGCCTGCTGCGGGGCCATGAACAAGGTGTTGAAGACGGCCCAAAGGCGAACACCGCGACACCGGCTGCGGGCAGGGCTGCCAGGCGGGGTCCTTCAGAACGGACTGGACGAGCAGGGTATTGATGAACACCAGCGTGGACTGCAGCAGGTGCAGGCAGAGTATGGAGACTTCCCATCGACATCGACATCGACATGGGCCGTCACCTCGACCTCGGTCCCGCAGCCTGACCGATCCCGCCCCCTCGGTCACCCCGACGGCCTGGAACTCCTACAGCTACGGCGAGCCGCTACGTATAGCTGATGAACTCAACGAACCGGCCCCGTGCTTCATTGGGGTTCAAAACGCCTGGGGAAGTGTTCATAGAGCTCCTTCTTCAAGAAGTCGAGCCACTCGCAAGGTCAATTCCTTTCACCGATTGAGATCGCCACCCGCTGGGCCCGCGACCACTTCGAATGCCCCATCTCCATTCTCGGTCTCACATAGCGGGAATGCGATCAGCTCCGTCCTCCTGCCTCTCTGTGCATACCCCGGCGAATTCTGTTCCGCCGATCCGGGTGAATTCCAACTCTCCCATTCAAAATTCGCGGGGAAGAACGTTCGGCATGCTGAACCGGCAGACCGAAAGGACCGCTCGCACGGGGTGGCCGTCTTGGGCGCTCTGCCGCTCCAGGCGCCCAGGACGGGCCCGGGGAGCGGCCGCAGTGGCCACTACCACACGGGGCGGGACAGGGCGCGGAGCAGAGGCAGAACACGGGGTGGGGCACGGAATTCACGCGAAGTCAAACAACAGGATCAGAAATTGACAGAGCGCTTGGCGGCATGCCTACGGAAGCACACTAAACCGCCGGCCCGCTCACATCTTCAAGAGTTGACAGAACACTTGGCGGCATGCCCTCGGAGGCGCCGGAAAATCGCCGACCGTTACCGGCCGCCCGGGAATTGACATATGCTCGATGGTTGTCTACGGTCCGCTCGTCGGCTTTTCCAGACCGCATCCGAAGGATTCATGACTACATCCACGTTTCCGAACGCCAGGCAGCAGTTGATTCTTGCCGTTCTCATGGTGTGTTCACTGCTGATCTGGCTGGACAACACCGTCCTGAGTACCACCCTGGAGACCCTCGCGGACCCGGTCCGTGGGCTGAACGCCAGCCCGGCCGAGCTGCAGTGGGCCACCGGCTCGTACACGCTGGCCTTCGCCACCTTGATGTTCACCGCGGGTGCGCTGGGCGACCGCTTCGGCCACCGGGTCGTGCTCGCGGCGGGCCTGGTGGTCTTCGCCGCGTCCTCGGTGTGGGCGGCGTATGCGGGGGACGCGGGGCAGCCGATCGCTCTGCGCGCGGTCCGCAAGCCCGCGGCTGCCGGGGGCGCGCCGGAGCCCGCGCGGGACGGCGGCCCGACCGCGGACGAGACGGCCCCCCGGTCTGGGGTCGAAGACCTGACCCCCCGCGAGGGCGCCGGCGTGGGGGCCCGCTGACGCCATGGGAACCATGCAGAAACTCCCCGAGGCGCGGTCGGACAGTCAGGCCACGTACCTGCCCGACCGGCACATGTTCGCTCTGTGGACCTGGTCCGACGGCGCCGTGGGGGCGGCCCCGCCGGTCGACGACGTCCAGACCATCCCCCTGGTCGTTCCGACGCCGGACCTCGGCGGCCTCAAGGTGTCCGACGTCGATTGCGTGCTGATCGAGCCGGACCGGCTCGTGACCGTGCCCCTCGACTCACCCGGCCGGTCGGTGGACGCCTGGCGGTCGTGGATCGCGGGCGGCGAGCCGGCTCTGCCTATCGCCGCGCACGCGGTCCCCGACGCCACGGGCGTCGCCGTCACCACGGCGGAACACGCGAGCGGCGTCTTCCGCCGCACCACCTTGGTGGGGGCCGAGATGCGCACGGCGCTCACCGCCAAGCTGCGCCCGTATCAGGTGCGCGGGGTGAGCTGGCTGCGCGAGGCCATCGAGACGCACGGCGGCGCGGTGCTGGCCGACGAGATGGGACTCGGCAAGACCCTGCAGACCATCGGCTGTGTCGCCGGACGGGCCGGGAAGGGGCCGCAACTGGTGGTCTGTCCCACGTCGTTGGTGGGGAACTGGGCACACGAGATCGCGCGGTTCGCCCCCGGCCTGCAGGCGACGACCTGGCGCGGCGGGCCGCTGCCCGAGGTGGACAACGGCACGGTGGTGCTCACCGGATACCCCACGCTGCGCACGCACAGCCCGGCCCTGGCGGGGATCCAGTGGAGCACCGCGGTCTTCGACGAGGCGCAGAACCTGAAGAACCCCCGTACGCAGGTGTCGAAGGCCGCGCGCACCATCGCGGCCGACGCGCGGATCGCCCTGACCGGGACGCCCGTCGAGAATCACCTCGACGAGCTGTGGGCCCTGCTCAATCTGGTCGCACCGCACCTGTTCGGGAACCGGACGCAGTTCCGCCGCCGTTTCGTGCGGCAGATCGCGGACGGCTCCCCGGCCGCTTCCGCCAGGCTGCGCGGGGCCATCGAGCCGATCGTGCTGATGCGGAAGAAGTCCCAGGTCGCGGGGTCGCTCCCGCCCAAGATCCACACCGATCTCATCTGCGACCTCACCGAGGAGCAGGAGAGGCTGTACGACCGGCTGCTGGAGCAGGTCATCGACGACGGCTTCGGCAGTGGCGCTCAGCGGCAGACCAAGGTGCTCGCGGTCCTGACCTCGCTCAAGCAGGTCTGCAACCATCCGGGCCTGATCACGGACGACATCGGTGAGCTGTCGGGCCGGTCGGGAAAGCTCGACCTGTGCACCGACATCGTGGCCAACAACTTGGAGAACGACTCTCCGACCCTCGTCTTCACCCAGTACCGGCAGACCGGTGAGCTGCTGGTCCGGCACTTCGCCGAACAGTTCGCGGTGAGTACGCCGTTCTTCCACGGCGGCCTGAACCAGGAGCAACGGGCCGACATCGTCCGCCGGTTCCAGTCCGACGACGGTCCGAAGGTGCTCGTCCTCAGCCTGAAGGCCGGGGGCACCGGGCTCACGCTCACGCGCGCGGCCGACGTCATCCACTTCGACCGGTGGTGGAACCCGGCCGTGGAGGCCCAAGCGTCCGACCGGGTCCACCGGATCGGTCAGACCCGCACGGTCACCGTCACCACCCTGACCACTGGAACCACCATCGAGGAGCACATCGCGGCCATGCACAACCGCAAATCCGCGCTGTCGGACATCACCGACATGTCGAGCGTCGCCGAGCTGACCCGCCTGGACGACGACCGTCTCATCGAGGTCCTGCGCCGGAAGCGAGTCAACTGACCATGGCCGACCACGACTACGGTTACACGAAGTGGGGCAAGGACTGGGTCCGGTTCGCCGAGTCGTTGCGCCAGACCCGTCCCGATCCCCAGCTGCCGAGCGCGCGGCGCATGGCACGCGACGGGAAGGTGCAGATCACGTTCGACGGCCGGACCGTGCGCGCCGTCGTGCACCGAGGTCGCGGCACCTCGGTGGTAACGATCAAGGTCGCGCCGATGTCCGCGGGGGCGACGGCCGAGACCTCCCGTCAGCTGAGCGGCATTCAGCCCCTGCTCACCGACGATCTGTACCGCGCGATCGCCGACGCGGGCCATCCGCTCGCGCCGGTCCTCGACAGCGTCGACTGCTCCTGCCCGGCCGCCACCCCGCGGTGCGTCCATGAGCTTGCCGTCTACTACGACATGGCGCGGCGCATCGACGACGATCCCCGCATCGCTCTCGACGTGCAGGGCTTCTTCCGCGCTTCGGCGGGCGGCGGCCAAGCGCCCGCCGAAGCGACGGCGCAGCGCTGGATCGCGCTCAACTCCCTTGATCCGGCCGCCTACTTCACGGTGGCCGAGTGACCGGGGGTCGGGGTGATTCGGAACGAGATCCGGCGTTCACGGGTCTATGCAGGTCAGCGGGTCGGGCCCGGCCGGTGCGGCAGGGCGGGGTTGACGCCGGATCCCGTTCGATCTCACAACGCAGGATCAGCGGGGTTCCTCGGGCCGGCGGAAGCGGAGGGCCGTCATGGTCGCCGCGGCGTCACGACCCGTGGCGGACCGGCATGTTCTGCCCGAGCCAGCAGGCGTCCGGCTGGGATCCGCAGAAGGCGGACTGCACCTCGAACGCGCCTTGGTCGGTGATGGCCTGCTGCGCCTTTCCCCGGACGAAGGTGGGACTGATGACGCCGGTCAGGTTCTGGTTGAAACGGCCCGCGCCGGACTGCCCCTGGCCAGCGCCCGCGCGCCCCCCTTTGATCACCTGACCGCCGCCCGCGCGCCCTCTTCTGATCATCTGGCCGCCGCCTCCGCCCGGGCCGGGGCTGCGGAGAGCGGTGAGCCGCTCACGCGGGTGATGCGGGGCGACGCGGGCGATCGCGGGCTGCGCGACCACGACCCCCGCCACGATCACGATCGCGGCCACGGCCAGCCGCCGGATCGACAGGCCCATCGCGGGGGCCTTGGTGTCGCGCGGGTCGCGCGCGCGGGAGCGGGACATCTCGGTATGCGCCTTCCTGTTCCTGACCCGGCGTTCGCTGTCGCTCGTCCTGTTCCGCCGGGATGTGACCCTCATACCCGGGCCTGGAACTCCGTAGCTGCGGCGCGGGGCCAAGTAGCGATCAGCTATCGTCCACGGCGCCGGAAACCCGCAGGCAGACCGGAGAGGTGCGACTGCTGGATCGGCTGGACACGCTCGAGTGCGCTGTCGGGGTGATGCCGCTGGGGTCGCGGACGAGCGGCGCCGTCGCCGCTAGTGCACGCTGAAGCCGCCGTCGACGCAGATGGCCTGACCGGTGACGTACGACGAGGCGTCGGAGGCGAGGAAGACGGCCACGCCGCGGAAGTCGTCGGGAACGCCGTTGCGCCCGGTCATGGACCGGGCGGCCAGTTGCTCCACCCGCCCGGGGACGGCCTGGGCGGGCGCGGTCAGCGGGGTCAGGACGAAGCCGGGGATGATCGTGTTGCTGGTGACCCCGTGCGCCGACCACGCCTCGGCCTGGGAGCGGGTCAGGCCGCAGACGGCGGCCTTGGCCGCGCCGTAGACGCCGCTGTCGCCGAAGGCGCTGATCGACTGCTGGGAGCCGATGTTGATGATCCGCCCCCGGCCCCGGGCGGCCATGCGGGGACCGAAGTGCTGCCCGAGCAGGAACGGCGCCGTGAGGTTGACGGCGATGGTCTGGTCGTAGTCGTCGACGGTCAGCTCGGCCATGGGCCTTCGGATGTTGTTGGCGGCGTCGTTGACGAGGATGTCGATCTCGCCGAAGAAGTCCTCCGCCTCCTCGCACACGCGGGCGACGTCGGCGCGCTCGCCGAGGTCGGCGCTGATCGCGGCCGCGCGCACGCCGTGGCCTTCGAGTCTGCCGACGGCCTCGGCCAGTTCCTTGCGCCGCCGGGCGACCAGGACCACGGCCGCCCCGGCGCGTCCGAGGGCCTCGGCGACGGCGTATCCGATGCCGGAGCTGCCTCCGGTGACCAGGGCGACGCGGCCGGTGAGGGAGAAGAGTTCCTCGGTGTAGATCGGCATATCGCCGGAAGGTAGCAGCAGGCCGGGGCGGGCCCGGCGGCCGGGTCAGGCGGTATCGGCGTCTTCGGCGTGCATCTCGCGCATCACGTCCTCGATCCTGCGCATCACCGTCTCCATGGTGCGCAGCGTCTCGGTGTCGAGGCGCCGCAGGAGGCGGATGTAGCCGCCGGTGCCGGCTTCGATGATCTCGCTGGTGAGCCGCCGGCCGGCCTCGGTGAGCTGGACGCGGCGTACGCGGCGGTCGTGGGGATCCTCGTGACGGCTGGCCAGGCCCTGGGCGACCACGCGGTCGACGATGCCGGTGACGGTGGCCAGGCCGACGCCGAGGTGGCGGGCGAGTTCCTGCCCGGAGGTGGAGCCGGCGAACGACAGGAACATGACGACCTTGAGCTGCTGCATGGTGAGAGTGGAGGCCAGCAGCGGCATCGAGCGGTCGCGGGCGAAGAATCGGCCCATGCTGCGCTGCAGCTCCGCGAGGCGGGAGATGAGGCACCCGCGCTCGGGGTCCTCTCCGATCTCCCTGAGGGTGGCGGGGTCGTCCTGCGGGCGGGGGTCGGCCGCCGCGCCGGTTGCGGCGCGGCGCTCGGCTGGGCTGTCGTTCACTGTCACCTCTCGGGTCAAGAGGTTACCAGCCGTTAATGCGACAGCTGAATGTTCGGACAAGGCGAAGTGTTAGGCTTAGGCAAATACTTTTCCCCGATGTCAGGAGCTCGGATGACCTCCTTGGCCAGGCTGAGCCTTGCCAACCGCACTCTCGTGATCATGATCACGCTGGTGCTCGCGGGTTTGGGCTTGTTCGCGATTCCCTCGCTGAAGCAACAGCTTTTCCCGTCGCTGGAGTTCCCGGCGGCGTTCACGGTGGCGAGTTATCCGGGTGCCGCTCCTGAGATCGTGGAGGAGCAGGTCACCAAGCCGATCGAGAGCGCGTTCCAGGGTATCGCCGGTGTCACCGACATCACCTCCACCTCGCGGGAGGGGATGTCCCAGGTGCAGGTGGCCTATGAGTACGGCACCGACATCGACCAGATGATCGGGAAGATGCAGCAGGCCGTGAGCCGGATCAAGGCGCAGCTTCCGGCCGACGTCGATCCGCAGGTGGTCGCGGGCAGCACCGACGACATCCCGGTGATGGCGATCGCGGTCGGCGACGGCGGCGACCAGCACGCCATGCTCGACAAGATCGAGAAGATCATGGTGCCGGAGCTGCAGTCGATCGAGGGCGTCCGTGACGTCACCGTCAGCGGCGCCAGTGAGGAACAGGTCGTCATCACCCCCGACCAGGGCAGGCTCGCCCTGCGGGGGCTGTCGGCCGCGGCCATCCCCGACCTCCTGCGGGCCAACGGGGTGTCCATCCCGGCCGGCACGCTGACCGAGGACGGCAAGTCGCTGACCGTGCAGATCGGCGACCCGGTGCGTACGGTCAAGGACCTGGAGAACCTCTACCTTGCCCCCGCCGCGCCCGCGGCCGGTCAGGGCGCCGCGGCCGGACAGCGCGGCGGCGCGAGCGCAGGACAGGGCTCAGGACAGGGCGCGGGGCAGGGCGCTGCCGCCGGGCAGAGCGCGGCGCCGGCGGCGGCGCAGGCGCGGGCCGCAGCGGCCCGGCCGAAGCCGGTCAAGCTCGGCGACGTGGCCGCCATCAAGGTCGAGGACGCCTCCGCGGCCACGCTCACCCGCACCAACGGCACCCCGAGCCTCGGCGTGTCGATCACGATGGTGCCCGACGGCAACGCCGTGCAGATCTCCCACGACGTGAACGACGCCCTGCCGGACCTGACCCGCGCCCTCGGCGACAGCGCCGAGCTGACCGTGGTGTTCGACCAGGCGCCGTACGTCGAGCGGTCCATCGAGGACCTCACCACCGAGGGCCTGCTGGGCCTGGCGTTCGCCGTGCTCGTGATCCTGGTGTTCCTGCTGTCGGTCCGCTCGACCCTGGTCACGGCCGTGTCGATCCCCCTGTCGGTGGTGATCGCGCTGATCGCGCTGTGGATCGGCGACTACTCGCTGAACCTGCTGACGCTGGGGGCGCTGACGATCGCCGTGGGCCGGGTGGTCGACGACTCGATCGTGGTGCTGGAGAACATCAAGCGCCATCTCGCCTACGGCGAGGAGAAGCGGCGGGCGATCCTGGGCGCGGTGCGCGAGGTGTCCGGCGCGGTGACGGCCTCGACGCTCACGACGGTCGCGGTGTTCCTGCCGATCGCCTTCGTCGGCGGGATGGTGGGGCAGCTGTTCAGCCCGTTCGCGATCACGGTGACCGTGGCGCTGCTTGCGTCGCTGCTGGTGGCGCTGACCGTCATCCCGGTGCTGGCGTACTGGTTCCTCAAGGCGCCGGCGCTCACGCCGCAGGAGGCGCAGGCCGTACGCGAGGACGCCGAGCGCAGGGAGCTGCGCAGCCCGCTGCAGCGGATCTACCTGCCGGTGCTGCGGTTCGCGACGAGGCGGCGCCTGATCACTGTGCTGATCGGGGTGGTGGTGTTCGTCGCCACGATGGCGCTGGCGCCCAACCTGAAGACGAACTTCCTCGACAACTCGGGCAACGACACCACGCAGATCAGCCAGCGGATGCCGGCCGGGACCGACCTGGCGACCACCGACGCGGCGGCCAAGAAGGTCGAGGCGGTGCTCGCGGCCGACGGGGGCGTGAAGTCCTACCAGGTGACGGTCGGCGGCGGGAACCGCTTCCTCGGCGGGGTGGGCGGCGGCTCCGACCACGCGTCGTTCTCGGTCACGCTGAAGGAGGGCGTGGAGACCTCCGCCCTGGAGGACCGGCTGCGGGACAGGCTGAAGGGCCTGACGGGAATCGGCGACGTCACGGTCGGCGGCAGCGGCGGCGGGTTCAACTCCGACCAGGTGCAGGTCATCGTGCAGGGCTCGGACCAGGCCGCGCTGAAGACGGCCGCCACCACGGTGCGCGACACCATGGCCGGGATCGACGGGCTGCGGGACGTCGCCTCCAACCTCGAAGACAGCGTCCCGCGGGTCGAGGTGCACGTGGACCGGGAGAAGGCCGCCGCCAGGGGCCTGACCGAGGCCGGGATCGGGCAGCTGGTCGCGCAGGCGTTCCGCGGCGCGCCGCTCGGCTCGATCGACGTCGACGGCCGCTCCAGCGACGTGATCCTGCGCGCCGGCGGTGACGCGCCCGACGACATCGCGGCGATCAGGAAGCTCGCGATCCCCACGGCGACGGGCATGGTGAAGCTCGGCGACGTCGCCGACGTGGTGAAGGCCGACGGCCCGATCCAGATCACCCGGCAGGACGGCGACCGCACCGCGACGGTGTCGGGCACCGCCGACGCGTCCAACCTGGGTGCGATCACCACGAAGGTCACCGACAAGCTGAAGACGCTGACGCTGCCGGCCGGGGTGACGTACAAGATCGGCGGTGCGAGCTCCGACCAGCAGGACGCGTTCGCCGACCTGGGGATGGCCATGCTGCTCGCGGTGGCGATCGTCTTCATGATCATGGTGGCGACGTTCCGCAGCCTGGTGCAGCCGCTGATCCTGCTGGTGTCGATTCCGTTCGCGGCGACCGGCGCGATCGGGCTGCTGCTGGTCACCGACACGGCGCTCGGCGTGCCCGCGCTGATCGGCATGCTGATGCTGATCGGCATCGTCGTCACCAACGCGATCGTGCTGATCGACCTGATCAACCAGTACCGCGAGCAGGGGCTGGGCGTGGTGGAGGCGGTCATGGAGGGCGGCCGGCGGCGGCTTCGCCCGATCCTGATGACCGCGATCGCGACGATCTGCGCGCTCACTCCGATGGCGCTGGGCGTGACCGGTTCGGGCGGGTTCATCTCCCAGCCGCTGGCCATCGTCGTGATCGGCGGCCTGATCTCCTCGACGCTGCTCACGCTGGTGCTGGTGCCGACGCTCTACACGATGGTGGAGCGGCTCAAGGAGCGCATGCGCCGTACGCCGAAGCAGCCCGCCTCGGGCGACGGGGACGGTGACCTGACCGTGTACGGCAAGGAGGCCCTCGAACCGGCCAAGTGAGCCCGGCCGCCACACAGATACAAATGCGAACAGTTCTTCGCGAAGAAATCTTTGCGAAGAACTGTTTGCGGTTTATGGTTGGGGCCATGACCGATCATGGCGAAACGCCGTACTCTCCGGCGGCGGAGGACGCGGTCGTCCTGGACGCCAAGGGCCTTCGTGCCCTCGCACATCCGGTGCGCGTCCAGGTGGTGGGCCTGCTGCGCAAGCACGGCCCGTCGACGGCCACCCGGCTCGCCGAGCTGCTCACCATCAACTCCGGCGCGGCCAGCTACCACCTGCGCCGGCTCGCCGCCGCGGGCTTCGTCGAGGAGGACACCGCGCGCGGGAACGCACGGGAACGCTGGTGGCGCGCGGTCCACCGGTCGACCTGGCTCAACGATCCGGACCTGATCGAGCGGGAGCCCGAGGCGACGATGGCGTACCTGCAGTCGGTCGCCGCCACCCACACCCTGCGCGTCCAACGGGCGATCAACGAGCTCCAGACGATGCCACCCGCGTGGCGCAACGCCGTCGACATGAGCGACTGGGCGCTGCGGCTGACCCCGCAGGAGGCCACCGCCCTGCGGGAGGAGCTGTGGGCGGTCGTCACGCGATACCCCAGGGACAGCCCGGAGGCGGCCGGCGCCCCGGAGGATGCCGAGCGGGTGACGGTGATCGCGCACATCCTGCCCGAACCGGACGCGCCCACCGCCCAGGAAGACGACGCCCGATGACGGTAGAGGACGGCGCCGCCGGCGGTTCTTCCCGCGCGCGCAGGCTACGGCCGCTGGGCGGGCTGCTCGCGGCCATGGCGGTCGCGTTGACCGGCACCCGGGTGTCGGCCATCGCACTGCCGTGGTTCGTGCTGGTCACGACCGGCAGCGCCACCCAGACCGGGCTGGTGGCCTTCTGCGAGATGACTCCGTACGTGGTGGTCAAGGCGCTGACCGGGCCGCTGGTGGACCGGGCCGGTCCGCGGGTCGTCTCCTGGAGCACCGATGCGGTCAGCGCGGCCGCGGCCGGCGCGATTCCCCTCCTGCACGCCGCGGGCCTGCTGTCCTTCCCCGTGCTGCTGGCCCTGGTCGCGGTGATCGGCGCCGTTCGCGGCCCCGGCGACCTGGCCAAGGAGGTGATGGTCCCGGAGGCGGCCGAGCGCGCCGGCGTGCCGCTGGAGCGCGCCACCGGCCTGTCCGGCGTGACCGAGCGGCTGGCCTCGACCATCGGTCCGGCGGTCGGCGGCCTCCTGGTGGCGTTGCTGGGCCCGCTGACCGGTCTCGTGCTCAACGCCGCGTGCTTCGCCCTCGGGTCGCTGATCATCTCGCTGGCCCTGCCGCGCGGTATGGGTCACCCGGCCGACGAAGCCCCTGCCGCAACCGGCTACTGGCGGCGTTTCGGCGAGGGCTTCGCCTTCCTGCGCGGCGAGCCGCTGCTGCTCACCATCATCGTCATGGTCGGGATCACCAACCTGCTCGACGCGGCGTTCAGCACCGTCCTGCTGCCCGTGTGGGCCCAGCAATCCGGCAACGGCCCGACGGCGATCGGATTGAGCAACGGCGTGTGGAGCGCCACGGCGGTCGCCGGAAGCCTGGTCGCCGCGGCCGTCGCGCACCGGATGCCGCGCCGGGTCGTGTTCTTCGCCGGGTTCCTGCTGGCCGGGGCGCCGCGGTTCCTGGTGCTGGCCGCCGACGCGCCGATGTGGGCGGTGCTGGCGGTGTTCGTGGTGAGCGGGGCCGGTGGGGGCTTCCTCAATCCGATCCTCGGGGCGATCGCCTTCGAGCGGGTGCCGCACGGCCTGCGCGGCCGGGTGAACGCGCTGGGCGACTCGATGGCGTGGGCGGGCATCCCTCTGGGCGGGCTGATCGCCGGGGCCGCGGTGGCGTGGTCAGGGCTCGCACCGGTGCTGCTGACGGCCGGCGCGGCCTACTTCCTGACCACCAACCTGGCCGCGCTGCTGCCGCAGTGGCGTGAGATGGACCGCCTGCGCGGCCGGGGCGCTCGGGAGTCCCGGGCGGCCGAGCCTGTCGTGTGACGGCGAGCCTGGTGTCGTTCTTCGTCCCGGTGCCGGCCGTGGCGTGAGACCCCCGTGCCTGCCCGGCACCTGCGGACAGCCGGAACGTACGGGCTCAATAGACTGGGCCAACGTGAATGCCAAGCCGCGTATCCCGAATGTCCTGGCCGCCCGTTACGCTTCGCCGGAGCTGGCCCGTCTGTGGTCTCCCGAGCACAAGGTGGTGCTGGAGCGCAGGCTCTGGCTCGCCGTGCTCAGGGCCCAGGCCGACCTCGGGATCGAGGTGCCCGAGCAGGCCGTCGCCGACTACGAGAAGGTGGCCGAGCAGGTCGACCTGGCCTCCATCGCCGAGCGGGAGAAGGTCACACGGCACGACGTGAAGGCCCGCATCGAGGAGTTCAACGCCCTGGCCGGGCACGAGCATGTCCACAAGGGCATGACCTCCCGCGACCTGACCGAGAACGTCGAGCAGTTGCAGATCCGCGACAGCCTGCTGCTGGTGCGCGGCAGGGTCGTGGCGCTGCTGGCCCGCCTGGGCCGCCTGGCCGCCGAGCACTCCTCGACCGTCATGGCGGGGCGCTCGCACAACGTCGCCGCGCAGGCGACCACGCTCGGCAAGCGCTTCGCGACCGCCGCCGACGAGCTGCTGGTTGCCTACGAGCGGCTGGAGGACCTGCTGGAGCGCTACCCGCTGCGGGGGATCAAGGGCCCGGTCGGCACCGCGCAGGACATGCTCGACCTGCTCGGCGGCGAGGAGCGGCTGGCCGCGCTGGAGGACCGCGTCGCCGCGCACCTGGGGTTCGCCCGCCGCTTCACCAGCGTCGGCCAGGTCTACCCCCGCTCACTCGACTACGACGTGCTGACCGCGCTGGTGCAGCTGGCCGCCGCCCCGTCGTCCCTGGCCAAGACCATCCGCCTGATGGCCGGGCACGAGCTGGTCACCGAGGGCTTCAAGGAAGGCCAGGTCGGCTCGTCGGCGATGCCGCACAAGATGAACACCCGCTCCTGCGAGCGCGTCAACGGCCTCACCGTGATCCTGCGCGGGTACGCCTCGATGGCCGGGGAGCTCGCCGGCGACCAGTGGAACGAGGGCGACGTGTCGTGCTCGGTCGTCCGCCGGGTCGCCCTGCCCGACGCGTTCTTCGCCTTCGACGGCCTGGTGGAGACCATGCTGACCGTGCTGGACGAGTTCGGCGCGTTCCCGGCGGTCATCGAGGCCGAGCTGGGCCGCTACCTGCCGTTCCTCGCCACGACCAAGATGCTCATGGCGGCCGTGCGGGCCGGGGTCGGCCGCGAGACCGCCCACGAGATCATCAAGGAGCACGCGGTCGCCTCGGCGCTGGCCATGCGATCGCGCGGCGTGGGCAACGAGCTGCTCGACCGGCTGGCCGCCGACGATCGTTTCCCGCTCGGCCGGGCCGAACTCGACGCGCTGCTGGCCGACCGTGCCTCCTTCGCGGGCGCGGCCGCCGGTCAGGTGGCGGCCGTGGCCGCGCGGGTCGGCGAGATCACCGCGCGCCATCCCGACGACGCCGCCTACGTCCCGGGCGCGATCCTTTAGGACACGCGTGCGTGAACTGGTGAGCGAGGCCGAGGTCGTCGCCGCCTCGGACGACGACGACCTCGTCGTGTGGGCGGCGCAGGGCATGCGGCCCGGCGTACGCGCCTGGGCGTACGGGGACGCGGTGGCGGTGGCCAGCCCCGAGGCGTCCCGGCGCGACCGCCTGATGGTGCGGGGCACGACCGCCCAGGTCGTCCCGCTTGTGCGGCACGCCCTGGCCGAGGCCGGGCCGTCCTACCGGCCCCTCGGCGACGCCGAGCTGATCGAACAGGTCGTCGAGGCCGTGCCGGAGCTGGAGCCGGCGGTCCGCTTCTCCTGGATGGGCACCGAGAAGCTCGCCCCGCCCCGCCAGGAGGTGACAGGTCAGGAGGTGACGGGCCGCGAGGGGGCGGCCTGCTGGCTGGCGGACTCCGCCGCCCCGGAGGTGGCGGCGCTGCTCGCCGCCGCCAACCCCGGCTCCTACGCCGTGCCAGGCCTGCCGCGCGTACGCCGCTGGGCCGGCGTCCGGGACGGCTCGGGCGCCCTGCTGGCGGTCGCGGCCGACGCGTGGTCCGCGCCGACGGTGGGCCTGCTCGCCGGCGTCGCGACCGCCGCGCCGGCGCGGGGACGCGGGCTGGGGGAGCGGGTGTGCAGGTTCGTGGCGACCGCGCTGCTTGCGGAGCACGGCCGCGCGGCGCTGATGGTGGACGACTGGAATCGGGCGGCCGTCGTCGTCTACGAACGGCTCGGCTTCGCCCGCCGCCGCGTCGCCGCCACCGGCCTGCGCACCTGAGACTTTCGCGGTTCAGGCGGCGCGTGACGGGCCGAGCAGGCGCGGACTCAGCGCGGTCAGCACATCGGGCAGATCGCGCAGCGTGGTGATCCTCCTGACGGCGGGGGAGGAGGCGCCCGGCTCGGCGCGGTAGCGGTCGAGCCACACCCCCTGCATGCCCGCCCGGGTGGGGGCGACCGCGTCGAGCAGGAGGTTGTCGCCGACCATGAGCACCTCCTGCGGGCGCAGGCCGAGCTTCGCCGCCGCCTCGCGGTAACACCGCGGGGCGGGCTTGAACGCGCCGAGCGTGTCGGGCGTCAGCACCACCTCCATGCGGTCCATCAGCCCGATGCGGCGTAGTTTGGCCTCCTGCTGCACGGCCACACCGTTGGTGAGCACGCCCAGCACGGGGGCGTCGTCGAGGGCCGCCAGCGCGTCCAGCGTCTCGGGCACGTCGGTGAAGGCGGCCCAGGCCGACTCGTAGTGGGTCAGGAAGCCGGCGAAGGCCACGTCCGGGTCGGACGGCTCGGGCAGCCCGAGCCGCCGGCAGAACTCGCGCAGCCGCCGGCGCCGCTGCTCGGCGAACGAGCACTCCCCGGCCTGCCACGCGGGTACGTGCTTGTCCTCCAGGTCGAGCCACAGCGCCGGCGTCTCCGGCAGCAGCTCGTGACCGGGGCAGACCGACTCGGTCCAGCGGGTCGCGGCGTGCGCGACCGCCCGGCGATGATCGAAAAGGGTCTCGTCGAGGTCGAACAGAATGGCCCTGATCACGAGTCCCCATCTTGACTGGGCCTTGTTACCAACGCGTTTCCTGGCTGTGAAGTCCCCGGAGATGACAGGTAGGAAATTTCCTACCTATTATGGTGCCGTGGACGTCACCCCCACCGCCGTACGGCAGTCGTCACCGGCGGAAGACGAGATCTTCGCCGCACTCGCCAGCCCGGTGCGGCGCGAGGTGCTGCGCCTGCTCCGCGAGCGCGGCCCCCAATCCGTGCAGGAGCTGGCCTCCTGCTTCTCCATGGCCCGGCCCAGCTTCTCCGAGCACCTGCGGGTGCTGCGCGAGGCGGGCCTGGTCAGTGAACGCAGGGACGGCAGGCGCCGGCTCTACCGTCTGGAGCCCGTCCCGCTCGTCCGCGTCCGCGACTGGCTGGACCCCTACGAGCGGTTCTGGCGCGACAGGCTGTCCGCCCTGCGCCACCTGCTCGACGACACCGAAATCACAGACACCGGAACCACAGACACCGGAACCGGCGCCGGCGGCCACCCGCACGACAGCGGCAGCGGCCACCGGACGGACCAGAACGAGGAGAGGCCATGACCGACGACGACCCGACCGTGCTGCGCCTGGACGAATACCTGGCGCACCCGCCCGCCCGCGTGTGGCAGGCCCTGACCGACCCCGACCTGCTGGCTCAGTGGTTCATGCCGGGAGACTTCCGCCTGAGCGTGGGACACCGCTACACGATGCGCGGGACGGCCATGCCCGGCACCGGGTTCTCCGGCACCGTCCAGGCCGAGGTGCTGGCCTTCGAGCCCGAGCGCATGCTCCGCCTGGGCTGGCGCGACGCCGATCCCGCCGGCCTCAGCGGCGCCGACTGGACGATCACCTGGACGCTCGAACCCGAAGGCCGCGGCACCCGGCTGTTCCTCACCCACGAGGGCTTCGACCCCGGCAACGAGATGCAGCGGCGGGCCCGCTCCATCATGGACGGCGGATGGCGCCGCCTGATGACCGGCTCGCTCGCCGCCGTACTGTGACCCGCTGAGCGGACCAGACCGAGCGGCCCAGACCGAGCGGACCACCATCCGGGGTCAGGCGTGCCGCGCCGCGTTGGCGTGGATCGCGTCGCGGACATAGCGGCTCAGCCCCTCGGCGACCCGCTCGTAGTTCGCGGCGAAGCGCGGATCGGTCACGTACATCTCCCCGAGACCCTTGTGGATCTCGTAGGTGCAGTCGTAGAACCAGCGGGTGATGTGCGCGCGGTGCCGTTCGGCCACGTCCGTCGCCCGCTCGCCCTCCGCGGGCGCCCCTTCGGCGAAAGCCGCCGCGAACGCCTGCAGCACCTCGCCGGCCTCCGCCGTGATGGCCCGCCAGTCGTCCTTGGTGTAGCGGGCCGTCCGGCGGTGGCTCTGCTCGAACGCGTCGGTGCCGCCCCAGCGTTCCTCCGCCTCCTCGGCGTACTGCTCGGGATCGAAGTCGCCGAACACCTCGAACCGCTCCTGCGGCGTGAGGGAAATGCCCATCTTCCTCGCCTCCATCACACGTTCGACCGCCGCCGCCATCGCCTCCAGCCGCCCGATCCTGCGCCGCAGCAACTCGTGCTGGCGGCGCAGGTGGGTCACCGGGTCCGCGCCCGGATCGTCGAGGATGACGGCGATCTCCTCCAGGGAGAACCCGAGCTCCCGGTAGAACAGCACCTGCTGCAGCCGGTCGAGGTCCGGTTCGCTGTAGCGCCGGTATCCGGCGGCCGACCGCTCGGTGGGCCGCAGCAGCCCGATCTCGTCGTAGTGGTGCAGCGTGCGCACCGTGATCCCCGCGAAGCGGGCGACCTGGCCGACCGAGTAGCCCATGGGCTCTCCTCCCTTCCGGAGTCCAAGCCTGCGGCCTCCCGCCGCGTGAGGGTCAACCCGATCGCGCCGCGATGAAAGTTTCCGGCCGGTTCACGCGACCGACCAGCAGGAATGACAGGTATCGGCGTGTGAACACCCGGCCGCCGGGGGCCGTACACCCCCGGCGGCCTCACTGTGCTCACTACTGTGCTGACTGGCGCAGCAGTTGCCGCACCCGTGCGGCCTCTCGGGTGAGGTGGTCGCGTTCCGGCACGCTGGTGGCGGCGCGGGAGGCCTCCGCGTACAGCTCGGCGGCGCGCTGGAGGTCGCCGGCGCGTTCGTGCAGGTATGCCGTCACCGCGGCGTAGCGGGGCAGGCCGGGGTCCACGCCGGCCAGCGCCGCCAGGCCGGCCTGCGGCCCGTCGGCCTCGCCGACCGCCACTGCGCGGTTGAGCCGCACGACCGGGCTGCCGGTGAGGAGCAGCAGTTCGTCGTACCACTCCACGATCTGCACCCAGTCCGTCTCGCAGGCGCTGCGGGCGTCGGCGTGCAGGGCGGCGATCGCGGCCTGCGCCTGGTATTCGCCCAGCCGGTCGCGGGCCAGCGCGGCCTGCAGGATCGTCACCCCTTCGGCGATCAGGCCGGTGTCCCAGCGCGACCGGTCCTGCTCGGCGAGGGGCACGAGGCGACCTCCCGGGCCGGTGCGGGAGGCGCGGCGCGCGTGGTGCAGCAGCATGAGCGCGAGCAGCCCGGCGACCTCGGGCTCGCCGGTCAAGGCGACGAGCTGGCGGGTCAGGCGGATCGCCTCGGCCGCCAGGTCGACGTTTCCTCCGTACCCCTCGTTGAAGACGAGGTAGAGCACCCGCAGCACCGTCCCGAGATCGCCGGGCTGGTCGAGCGGCAGCCCCGCGATCTTCCGCTTGGCCCGGCTGATCCGCTGGGCCATGGTCGCCTCGGGGACGAGGTGGGCCGCCGCGATCTGCCGCGTGGTCAGGCCGCCGACCGCGCGCAGCGTCAGCGCGACGGCCGAGCTCTGCGGCAGGGTGGGGTGCGCGCACAGGAAGTACAGCCGCAGGGTGTCGTCGGTGGCGGGCGCAGGACCGGCGGGAGGCTCGGCCTCCACGGTCAGTTCCCGCCCCCGCCGCGACGCCTCGGCACGCGCGGCGTCGAGGAACCTGCGCCAGGCGACCGCGACGAGCCACGCCTTCGGATCGCGCGGCGGATCGCCGGGCCAGGTTTCCAGCGCCCGGATCAGGGCCTCCTGCACGGCGTCCTCGGCCGACGCGAAGTCGGCTCCGCGCCGGACGAGGACACCGATCACCGCGGGTACGAGCTCCCGCACCAGCGACTCGTTCACTCGGTGACCGTGGGCGGCTCGGTGAGGAACGGCCGGACCTCGAGCCACTCGTGGATTGGCTCGCCGCGGGGCCCGGGGGCGGCGGACAGCTCCCCGGCCAGCTCGACCGCGCGGTCCCACGACTCCACGTCGATGATCATCCAGCCGGCGATGAGGTCTTTCGTCTCGGCGAACGGGCCGTCGGTCACCGGCGGGCGCCCCTCGCCGTCGTACCGCACGAACGTGCCCTCGGGTGACAGCGCCTGCTCGCCGACGAACTCGCCCGTCTCCTCCAGGCGTGCGGCGAAGTCGCGCATGAACTGCACGTGCGCGTCGACCTCCTCCGGCGTCCACTGGTCCAACGACCCGTAGTCGACGACGGGGGCCGGGCCACCTCGGTAGTGCTTCAGCAGCAGGTACTTCACGGTGGTTCTCCTTCTTCGTCGCGCGGCCCGTCGTGGCCGCTCCTGTCCCTGGGACGGAGCCGGCACCGCATTCTCGACACCCGGCGCGACAACTTTCCCAGAAATCCCGCGGTGGACTCTCCCACGGGGGGAGAGGCCATGCTGGGGCACGTGAACGACGACCTCCTGTCGATCGGGCAGTTCGCCCGCCTCGCCCGGCTCAGCGTCAAGCAACTGCGCCACTACGCCACGCTCGGCCTGCTCGAACCCGCCTGGATCGACCCCGCAAGCGGCTACCGCTACTACCGGACCGCCCAGGCCCGCGACGCGCTCGTCATCGGCCTGCTGCGCTCCCTCGACGTCCCGCTGCCCGTCGTCGCGGACGTGCTGTCCGGCGGCGACGGAGGAGGGAACGCCCGGGGAGGGGAGTCCGCAACCGCCGCGCTCGCCCGGGTCAGGGACGACCTGGAGGCCGAACTCGCCCGCCGCAGGCGCACCCTCAAGAGCCTCGAACGCATCCTCGCCACCGGCCTGCCCGGCGCCGAGGTCACCCTCGTCGCCGAACCCCCGCGCCCCGCGATCGTCGTCCGCGATCTGGCGGCCACCCCGGAGGACATCGGCCGCGCCACCTCCGCCTGCGTCGCCCGGCTGGTGGCCGCCGAGCCGCCCGCACCCGCCCTCGTCGGGCTGTTCCCGCTCGACTACGGCGAGTCCATCCCCGTCGCCGTCGCCCTCACCGGCACCGGCCTGCCGCGGGTGCCCGGCGCCGACCCCGAGATCCTGCCCGGCGGCACGTTCGCCACCGCCGCCCACGTCGGCCCCTACGACCAGATCTCGCTCACCGCCCACGCCCTGCTCACCTGGTGCGCGGAACGTGGGCACGCCCCCACGGGCTCCCTCCGCGAGGCATACGTCTCCGACCCCGCGACCACCCCGCCCGAGCGGCTGGTCACCCACCTGATGATCCGACTGGAGGACGAGGAATGAACTGGTATTCCGCCGCCGACACCCCCGAACTCGCCGGCTTCGGCCCCGTCACGGGACTCGGCGTCACCGGACGCGGCGCGCCCGGCGGGCCCGCGCACCTCGCCGCGATCACCGCACTGTACGCCGTCGCGCACCCCCTCACCGGCCTCGCCGGACTGCCCATGCCCGTGCTCGAAGGCCGCTGGTGGGTCGAGGACGCCACCCGCCATCCCCTCGACGTCCCCAGGGACGAATGGCACTGGCACCTGTTCCTCCGCCTGCCCGACGACCTCGACCCCGCCCTCGCCGAACAGGCCCGCGAGGCCGCCCGCCCCACCCCCGGCATCGACGCCGTCCAGCTCGTCACCTTCACCGACGGGCAGTGCGTCCAGATGACCCACCACGGCTCCTTCGCCGAGGAACCGAAGTCGCTCGCGCTCATGGACGAGTTCATGCGCGCCCACGGCCTCGTCCCGGCCGGCCTCCACCACGAGATCTACCTGAGCGGCCTCCAGGAGACCGACCCCACGGCCCTGCGCACCATCCTGCGCCAGCCCGTACGCACCGCGCGGAACTAGGCGTCCGGCGCGGCCTGGCCGTCGGGCCCGGCCTGGCCGCGCCGGCGGCGCAACAGCGGATGCGACCCCATCGCCACCTCCAGCTCCCCGGGCAGGTCGTCCCGGTAGCGGCCGAGCGTCGACAGATCGCTGTGGCCCAGCACCCGCCGCACCGCGTCCATGTCGGTGCCGTCCGCCAGCAGGTGCGTCGCCGTGGTGTGCCGTAACCCGTGCGGGGTCACCGCCCGCCGCCGCCCGGGATCCACCTGCCGCTGCACCCGGTCGATGACCGCCTGCACATCGCCCCGCGCCAGCCGCCTGCCCCGCCACGACAGCAACAGCGCCTTCTCACCGTCCCCGCCCGCCCGCACCGCCAGGTACGCGTCGAGCGCCGCCGCGACGGCATCGGGCAGCGGAACGTCCCTGGTGCGCCCGCCCTTGCCGAAGATCCGCCAGTAACGCACCCCGTCGTTGGTGTAGAAGTCCTCCACGTTGGCCCGCACCAGCTCCGACACCCGCGGGCCGAGCGCGGTCAGCAGCAGCACCACCAGCGCGTCACGCACCTCCGTCCGCTGGTCGGCCCGCCGGCGGCGTCCCGCGCCCGAATCCGCCGCCTCCGGGGGTGGCGCGGCGGGGGAGCCGGCCGCCTCGATCAGGCCCTCGGCCTGCTCCCGTGTCAGCGCCCGGCGCTCCGGCCGCAGCCCGCCCCGCTCCCGCGCCCGCACCGAGGAGGCCGCCATCGGATCCAGATGCACCCATCCCGCCGACGTGGCGTGCCGGAACAACGCCGACACCGACCGGCGGAACCTCGCCTGCGACGCCGCGCTCTGCCCCGTGCCTTTCCCCGTGCCCTTCTCCGTGCCCTTCTCCTGGGCCTCGCTCTTCTTGCGCTCGTCCGGCTTGCGCGCGAACGCCAGCAGCACCGCGTTGACGTCCTCACCGGTCAGGTCGTCCAGCACCCGGTCCGGCCCGGCCAGCCGTACGAACGTCGCCACGTCCCGCGCGTACACCTCGGCCGTGGCGGGCGACAGCGCACCGGTCACCGTCTTGGCCCGGACCAGCTCCACATAGCGGTCCCCGGCCTCCTGCACGGTCAGCCTGTTCACCTGTACGGGCAGCATGATCGACACCGTACCGACCCGCACCGACAGCAAACGCCGCGGCGGCGGTCTCCTACGCCTCGCCGCCCTCCGCGTCGATCGAGTCAACGAACCGCTCGGCCTCCGACTGACCCATCCCCGTCTCGCCGCGCACCAGGAACACCGCCTGCTCGCCGTGTCCGGCCGCCTTCAGCTCCCGCACCCGCGAGGCCAGATCCGGCCGCGCGTGGCCCGGGGCCACCGGCAGCGGCCGCCCGGAGGCCAGGGCCTCGGCCAGATCCTTGGCCTCCTTCAGCCCGAGCCCGGTCTGCTCGCGGACCAGCTTGATCGCCTCGATCTTCTTGTTGTCGGCGTACAGCTCCCGCACCCGGTGCTGCAGGTCGGCCGAGACCGGCGGCAGCAGGCCGGGGCTGCGCCACGCCAGCGGCCCGGCGGGGCGGGCACCGGCTCGCACGGCGGCGAGCCCCACGCCGAGAAGCGCGATCACGATGACGGCGAGGACCAACAGCTCGAACGGACCTATGTTGGGCATGCGGTGATCGTAAGCCCCGCCCCATGGAACAGTCAGCCCTTCCGGCTCCCGGCCGGTGCGTCAGGCGGGGCCGGGCGGCAGATGGACGGTCATGATCAGGCGGCAGGTTTCGGTGCCCGAGGCGCGGTAGGCGTGCGGGGCGTCGGCGTCGAACGTGGCGGTCTGCCCGGCTTCGACGACGTGCTCGGCGCCGTCGACGACCCCTCCAGGTGGAGAACGACTGCAAACTGGCCGCGCTCGCCGAGCGCTGGCAGGGGGCGGCCCGCGACGCCGACGACATCGTCTACCTGCTGGCGGGCATGCGCACCGGCGCCGGGCTCATCATCGACGGCACCCTGCGCCGCGGCTACGGCGGCGAGATCGGCGAGCTGCGCGCCGTCCGCTGGCTCACCGCGCCCTCCCACCTGGAGAACTGCGCCAGCCTGCCCCCGGGCATCGACACCGACGACGCCGCCGCCTGGATGTTCAACGCCGCCCGCTCCGGAGACAAGGCGGCCAGGACCGCCGTCCGCCGCTATACCCGCGACCTCGCCGTCGGCACCGCCGCCCTGGTCCTCACCCTCGACCCGCAGGTCGTCGTCCTCGGCGGCGGTTTCTCCCGCTCCGCCGACCTCTTCCTCGAACCGCTGGCCCGCGAACTCCCTGCGCGTCCCCGAGATCCGCGTCGCCCCTGGGGGTCAGCCCACCCGGCGGGCGATCGTGACGCCGTCGCGCACCGGCAGCATCACCGATTCGACCCGGCTGTCCCGCGCGATCGTCTCGTTCAGGCGGCGTACGGCCACCTGCGCGTCCCCCTGGAAGGCCGGGTCGAACACGCGCCCGCCCTGGAACACGTTGTCGAGCACGACCAGGCCGCCGGGGCTCAGCCGCGTCACCACCTCCTCGTAGTAGTCCGGGTAGCTCACCTTGTCGGCGTCGATGAAGGCGAAACCGACGACCGGCTCGGCCGGAAGCGCGCGCAGCGTCTCCAGCGCCGGCCCGATCCGCAGGTCGATGCGGTCGGCCACCCCCGCGCGCTCCCAGTAGTTCCTGGCGATCGACGTCCACTCCGTGCTCACGTCACACGCCAGCAGCCGCCCGTCCGGCGGCAGCCCCCGGGCGATGCAGATCGAGGAGTAGCCGGTGAACACCCCCACCTCCACGGCCAGGCGGGCGCCCGACATCCGCGTCAGCATCGTCAGCAGGGCACCCTCGTCGTGGGAGACCTGCATCCCGGCCGCGCCGCCCGTCTCCTCCCGCGTCCTGACCACCAGATCACGCAGCACCTCGTCCACAGGCGAGCAGTGCGTGAGCAGGTAGTCGTCCACGACGGGGGACAGGGTCCACGCCGCGTCGCCCCCGACCGGCGGCGACCAGTCGACCACGAGATCCTCCTGGGAGGCGAACCGCAGCAGGTGACGGGTGACGACGTCCCGCACGCCGAGCAGCGGCTCCTCACCGGCGGCGGTCGCGATCATCTCGAACCCGCCGCCGCAGGGCCGCAGCACGCAACGCCCGGACCCCAGCTCGATCACCGCCCGTCCGTCGCCGCCGAGCACGGTCTCCACCTTGTGACCCATGTGCGCCACGAGCTGCTTGATGTAGCGCTCGGGCCTGTCGGTGACGACGTACGCCGTCGAATGAGGCATCGGCTTCCTCCATGTGACACATCAAGCGTCGAGACCTTTCGACGCTTCCGGCCGGGCGATTCTGCTGGCCCGCTCACCCGTTTGTCAAAGCGTCGACCATCCTCGACACTTTCTCCGGTGAACGAAGAAACGACGGCGGGGGAGCGCCCCGCCACGCCCCCGCACGACCCCGACCTACTGGAGCTACGTACCCCCGCCCAGTTCAAGGCTCTCGGCCACCCCGTCCGTCACCGCATCGTCAACCTGCTCCGCCAGCGCCCCGCGACACTGGGGGAACTGGCCGCAGCACTGCGGGCCGCCAAGGGCACCATCGCCTACCACGTCCGCGTCCTACGCGAAGCCGGCATCGTCCACCTCGCCGGCACCCGGCACGTACGCGGCGGCACCGAGCAGACCCTCGCCCTGGTCAGCCGGGGCTTCCGGCTGCACGAGGAGGCCGCGGCCGGCCCCGACTTCCTCGTCAGGGCCGCCCTCGCCGAGATGCTGCCCGCCCGGCCCGGCCAGGCCGAGCACACCCTGCTGAACCACCTCTGGCTCACCCACCAGGAGGCCCACGCGCTCATCGCCCGTCTCCGCGACCTCCTGCCCCCTCCCGGCCGCACCCCACCCCCCGGTGGCGAGCCGTACGGGCTGCTGCTCTCGCTCTACCCCGCCGACATCCCCACCCTGCCGCCCTGCCCCTCCGACGAAAGCGCCGCCAGGAACAGCGCCTCATGACGCGCGATATGCGCGCTGTCGGTGAGATACAGCAGATCGTGCCCCTCCGCGATATGAGCGGCGAACGCCTCATGACCCGCCGCGGCCTCCCCACGCATGTGGGCGACCAGATGCTCCAGCCGCGCCCGCGCCGTCCGCGTCAACGCCTCCCGGTCCTCCACGCCGAGCCGGTAGGCATCGCCGAACACGCGCAGCCGCCGCGCCTGCTCCTCCACGCCCGGAGCGCTCCCGTCACGGCCGGGATCATGCAACGGCACGAACCGGTAGGCGGCATAGGCCACATCCCACACCCGCGGCCCCGGATGCGCGGTGTCGAAGTCGATGAACGCCACCGGCCGCCCCTCCCGGAAGACGCAGTTGTACGGCGCCACGTCACCATGGCACACGACCTCGGCCGGAGCGCGCGGCGGGAAGTACCACTCGGCGCCCTCTGGCGGCGCGAAGCCCACCGTCGCGTCGTGGTAGTCCCGCAGCAACGCCCCGGCACCGGCCAGCGTCTCATCCGCCATCGCGTACGCCGGCAGGGGATAGCCGGGCACCTCACCCGGGAGGAAATCCAGCACCTCCCGGCCCTCGCCGTCGCAGCCGTGAGCTCTCGGCGCGCCGCCGAACCCGGCCGCCGCCAGATGGTCCAGCAGGGCGTGCACCGCCGGCGTCCACCGGCGAGCCGGCCGGCGCACCGTGTCCCCGACCCGCACGACCCGGTTGACCCCACCCCCGGCCAGCTCCTCCTCGCGCCCCTCGGGGAAGGACGCTCCGGCCGGACCGGCGAGCGCCGCGCACAGCCTCTCCGCGAGGTCGGCCGCCTGCCGCAGCGACCACGGGATCACCCCGTTCTCCGTCATCAGCGCGTGGAACTGCTGCCGCTCGTACGCGGTCCCGGGCGGCAGCGGCGCGATGTGCCAGTGCAGGTGGGCGTTGCCCTGCCCGCTGCCCAGTGACAGCAGATACGTACGCTCCGAGGGGACGACCGCCTCGACCGCCAGGGCGACCCGGCGCACCGTCCGCATCAGCCGCACGTACGCCTCCTCGTCCAGGTCGCGGACCACATGCTCGACGTGGGCCTTCGGCGCCACCAGGACCTTCCCCGGCACCGTGGGATATCGGTCGAGGAACGCGATGTGATGATCGTCTTCGAACACGACCTGTTCGAGGTCGTACGCGGGGTCGCCCGCCACCACCGCGCAGACGAAACAGGGGCCGCCCCTCACGCGCCGCACGTACGCGGCGACATCGAAGTCTTCCCTGACGTGGGGGAGCGGCCCATCCGAATCGTGCCCCTCGGGATGGTGCCGGTCCAGCTCCGCCATGCCGTGATCGTACGAGACGGTGATCGTATGAGACCACGCGCGCGGAAATCCCGTTGCACGGCCGGGGAAGCGGCGGCGACACTCCCGAAGTGGCCGATCATCCACCCCTGGACGGACGCGCCGGAATCGACGCGGCGCTGGTGAAACGACTGATCGCGGACCAGTTCCCGCAGTGGCGCGACCTGCCCGTGACACCGGTCCAGGTCGACGGCTGGGACAACCGCACCTACCGCCTCGGCGAGAAGATGACGGTCCGGCTCCCGACCGCGGCCGGCTACGCGCCGGCGGTGGACAAGGAACATCGGTGGCTGCCGGTCCTCGCGCCGTCGTTGCCCGTCGCCGTGCCCGAGCCGCTGGCCAAGGGCGCGCCGGGGGCGGGATATCCGTTCGAATGGTCCGTCCGCAGGTGGCTGGAGGGCGAGACCGCCTTCGCCGGCCGCATCGACGACCTGCCCGCGTTCGCCGTCTCGGTGGCCGAGTTCCTCCTCGCCCTGCAGAGCGCCGGCGCGACCGGCGGGCCGCGGGCCGGTGCGCACAGTTTCCACCGCGGCGCATCCCCGGCCCACTACGACGACGAGACCCGCCGCGCGCTTGCCGCGCTCGACGGCCGCGTCGACACCGCGCGGGCCACGGCCGTCTGGGACGCCGCTCTGGGGGCGACCTGGCAGGGAAGGCCGGTGTGGTTCCACGGCGACATCGCCGCCGGAAACCTGCTCGTCAGGGACGGACGGCTGACCGCCGTCATCGACTTCGGGACCTCGGGTGTGGGCGACCCAGCATGCGACCTGGTCATCGCCTGGACGATGTTCGCGGGGGAGAGCAGGCACGCCTTCCGCGCGGCCGTACGCCAGGACTCCGCCACGTGGGCGCGGGCCAGGGGATGGGCGTTGTGGAAGGCACTGATCGTCCTGGCCGCGGTAATCGACACCGACGGGGAGCAGGCCGCCGACCAGCTCCGCGTGATCGACGAGATCCTGGCCGACCACGAGACATGACCAGAGCGCGACCCCCTGCCCCCACCGGGACGTCACCGGGGGAGGATGAGGTATGACCCCGCCGCGGAGGTCGCGGCCATGACGAGCCGGGAGGTCGCCGTCCTCGTCGGGCTGCAGGCGTCCGGCAAGACCACCTTCTACCGGCAGCGCCTGGCGGCCACGCACGCCCACGTCAGCAAGGACAACTGGCCCAACGCCCGCCACCGGCAGCGACGCCAGCTCCGGGTCATCGCCGAGACCCTGGAGGAGGGGCGGAACGTGGCCGTGGACAACACCAATCCCTCCCCGGAGGAGTGGGGCCCGCTCATCGTCGCGGCCAAGGAACACGGCGCCCGGGTCGTGGCCTACTGGTTCCCTCCCGACCTCACCACGTCCCTGGACCGCAACGCGCGGCGACCCGGCCGCGCGCGGGTCCCCGAGGTCGGCATCCACACCACCGTGAAGCGCCTGCGCCGCCCACGCCCGTCGGACGGATTCGACGCGGTCCACACGGTGACCTTCGACGACCAGGGCGGCTTCGCCGTACGAGACGAGAACGCCCCCGGCGGACGATGGCTGTGAACAGCCCCCGGCAAAGACCGCGGCGGGTGGGACACCTCGTCGCGTTCCGAGGGCATCCATCCCGATAGGGGAGGACGGACGAGGAACTGGGCTCCTACCTGCGGGAGTTCTGGGCCGCCTTCCCGGACGTGAACACGGTGGTCCTGGAGTCGTTCGACGTCGACGACATGACGGCCGACGAGCTGGTGCTCATCGGCACCCACACGGGTCCTTACCTGGGACCAAGCGGCAAGGTCATCCCGCCGACGGGGCGCCCGCTGCACCTCCGCTGCTGCTATGTCTGCGCCATCGAGAACGGGCTGATCGTCAGCCTGCGTCTCTACTTCGACCAGCTGGAGCTGCTGGCCCAGCTCGGCGTGCCGCTCGTGTGACCCGCCGCCCGCGGCACGGCGCCGGCGAGGGCCGGCGACCCCCGCCGGCCGTGTCAGATCACGACGTGGGGGAGTAGGGCGGGGCGACGCCCCAGCCCCAGCGGGGGACGGGAGCCTGCTGCGGAGGGCGGGCGCCGGGCTGGGAGTTGGCGAACGCGAGGCGGGTGCCCCACTCGATGTAACTCGCGAAGGCGGCGCGAAACTCGGGGTCCGCCGGCAGGCCGACCACGTCGGCGGCGTCCATGAGGAGATTCACCCAGCGGCGGCGCTGAGGTTCGGTGATGGCCTTGCCAAGGTGCTGGACCAGCATGTGGTGGTAGCCGCCCCGCTCGTCCGTGTAGCGGGACGGCCCGCCGAAGACCTCCGCCAGCCACATCGCGACGTACTTGGGGTGGCCCGGGTCCATGTGGGCGAAGAGGGGGCCGATCAGGTCGTCCCTGAGGACCTGATCGTAGAACGTCTCGGTGAGCCGCTCCAACGCCTCGGCGCCACCCGCCCAGTCGTACATGCTCGGGACCGAGGAGCCGGTGCCGCGCACGGCGGTGCGCTCGTAGTGCCGCATCTCCTCGATCTGCCGGACGTAGGGCTTGATCGCGGAGAAGAACGCCCCGAAGTGCTCGCCACCGCGGAAACCCTGCAGGTGATCGTCCGCCGAGGTCCACGTGATGCGCAGCACGTACCACTCGGGCTCATCCACGCACCGGGACAGTTCGTAGTCCACACACTGCGGCGCGGCCGCCAAGGGAACCGCGGCACGTTTGTAGGCGGCCTCGAACTCTTCCGCGTCCTGCTGGTCGATCCGGTAGCGGATGTACTCGACGATCATGTGATCATCGCCCCGGAGGCCACATCGTCAAAGGATAAGATCATGATTGCATTGTAATCATGTAACTCCGCTGAAGTCCGAAGGATCGGCACGAATCAGCTCAAGGAAGGCCGTGGCCGCCGGGGACGGCCGGTTGTCCCAGATCAGGTGCTCCACCCGCGTGGGAGCATCGCGAAGACGAATGACCCGCAGGTCGGAAAAGCGCGGCGCGTACGCGGCGGGCAACATGCCCACCCCGAGGCCCTGCCGCACCAGATCGACCATGAGATCGGCGGACGACACCTCGAAAGGCACCTCACGCCGCACCCCCGCGGCCGCGAAGGCCTCGTCCGACTGCGCTCGACCGGCCGCGCCGACACGGAAGTCGATGAACGGTTCGTCCGCCAGGCCCCGCAAATCCACCTCCTGCTCCACCCGGTGGTAATCGGGCGCGACCACGGCGACCAGCTCACCCCCGCCGAGGCGGCGGCTCTGGACGCCCCTGGGTCCCACGCGCGGCGGCAGACCGAGGAACGCGACGTCGACACCGCCCTGCCGGACCCGCTCGATCAGCTCGTCGCTGCCCGCCGCGGTGAGCGTGATGCGCACCCGCGGATAGCGCCGGCGATAGTCCCTCAGGGCGACCGGCAGGTCGACGGCCGCCACCGTGGGGATGGTGCCGACGGCGAGCCGCCCGCGGATCTCCCCGGTGGCCGCCGCCACCTCGGCCCGCGCGCGGTCCGCGGCCTCCAGACACTCCCGGGCCGCGGCGAGGAACGCCTCCCCGGCCGGCGTCAGCCGCACACGCCGGCTGGTCCGCTCGAACAACCGCGCGCCCAGCTCCCGCTCCAAAGCGGCGATCTGATGACTCAGCGCCGACTGCACCACACGGCAGCGCTCGGCCGCCCGGGTGAAGTTCCTGGTCTCCGCGACCGCTACGACGTATCTCAGCTGCTGCAGCTCCACCAAACCATAGTGAATGACGATCGATACCGATGAAAAGTATGTGTTGGACTCATTGATCGGTGGTCACGCACTCTTGTTGATGCCTGCGGCCGTCGAGCTCACGGCCGCAGGCGACCACCTCCGCCGCGCGGAGCCGCCAGGTGCCACCGGCCGGCGGACGACCAACCATCAGAGAGAACGAAATTGGTCACCTACGACAAACACGCGCACTCGACCTTGAGAGCATGGCTCGGCGTCGCGGCGATCACCGCCAGCCTCTTCGTCTTCCTCACGACCGAGCTGATGCCCGTCGGCCTGCTCACTCCGATAAGCGCAAGCCTGCGTATATCCGTGGGCACCGCCGGACTGATGGTCACGCTGTACGGCGTCTCAGCCGGGCTCGGCGTGCCCTTCATCGTGGCCTGGACCAGGCGCGTCAACCGGCGCGTCCTGCTGTCCACGCTCCTGGCGATACTGACCCTGGGCAACACGATCACCGCCATCTCGCCGAACTATCCGCTGGTCCTGACGACACGGCTCATCATGGGCTTCGCCAGCGGAGTGTTCTGGGCCATAGGCGTGAGCATGGCGATGCGCCTTGTTCGCGAACGCCACGCGAGCAGGGCGGCCGCGATCGTGATGTCCGGAATCTCGATCGCCGCGGTCGTGGGCATACCGCTGGGAACAGTCCTGGAAAGCCTCACCAACTGGCGAACCACGTTCCTGATCTGGGCCGGCCTCAGCGCACTGGTGTGCCTCACGGTCGTCGCCGCCATTCCGTCGCTGCCATCGACGAACGCGGTCTCGGTGCGGGAAGTCTTCGGGCTCCCGCTGAAGAACGCGCCGCTGCGTCTGGTGCTGTTCACCGTCGTACTCTTCGTGCTCGGCCACTTCGGCGCGTACACGTTCGTCCGCCCCTACCTGGAGCAGAGCACCTCCGCCACGCCCTTCTTCATCACCGCGGCGCTGATGGTCTACGGAGCGGGAGGCGCGGCCGGGAACTTCCTCGCCGGATACACGGTGAACAGAAACGCGCGGGGCAGCTTCATCGCCGGCTGCGCGGGACTCGTGACGTCCTTGCTGTTGCTGCTCACGATCGCTCACGGACTCGCCGGGCCGATCATCACGCTGATCCTGTGGGGGATTTCCTTCGGCGTCGTCCAACTCTCCCAGGTCAACATGACGCAAGCCGCCGCGCCCGACACCTTCGAAGCCGCGATGTCACTCAACACCATGGCGTACAACACGTCCATCGCCCTCGGGGCGCTCTTCGGCGGACTGTTCGCCGATCACCTGGGCGTCACAAGTGTCGTCTGGTTCGGTGTGGCGCTGACAGCGGCTTCGCTGCTCCTCACGCTCGGCACCCGCCGGAATGCCTCATCCACCGTCCCCGGCGCTCAGCCCCCGGCGCGAATGCGCTGACCGAGGAAGACAGCCGCGCGGTCCAGCGCCTCGTCTGCCTCGTCCAAGGCACCGGCGAACGACTGGAACACGTGCGGCACGCCGGCGGTGACGTCCAGGATGACATCCACGCCGGCCGCCCTGGCGCGCGCGGCCAGGCGCGTGGAGTCGTCCAGCAGGATCTCATTGGTGCCCACCTGGAGCAGCATCGGGGGGAAGCCGGTCAGATCGGCCAGGACGGCCGGGCTGAGCAGGGGCTGGTGCGGGTCGGCTCCGGCGAGGTACATGGCCCCGGTGTGTTCGACGGCCTCGCGGGTGAAGATCGGGTCGATGCCTTCCTTGGTGTCCATGCTCTCGCCCGTCCGGGTGGCGTCGAGGCCCGGAGAGAACGCCACGATGGCGGCGGGCAGCGGAAGACCTGCGTCGCGGGCGGCGAGGCAGGTGGTGACGGTGAGGCCGCCGCCGGCGGAGTCGCCGGCGAACGCGATGGTCGAGGGGTCTTCGCCGCTGTCGAGGAGAGCGCGGTAGGCGCGCAGCGTGTCGTCGATCGCGGCCGGGAACGGATGCTCGGGGGCAAGCCGGTAGTCCACCGAGTACGCCCCGAAGCCGGTCTTGGCCACCAGGTTTCCCGTCAGCGACAGGGCGGTCTCAGGAGAGCCGAAAACCCAGCCTCCGCCATGGAAGTACAGGATCGTCCCGGCGCGCCGCGCGTCGTCCGGCTCGACACGCAGGGCGGGCCGGTCGCCCAGCGTTGTCCGCGTGACGCGGATGTTGCCGGGCACGATCATCTGGGCCATCAGCGCCGTGAATCCGGCTCGGATCGCCTCGACCGACCGGGGGCCCACGGGCCGCGGCTGCCGCATCATCGCGTCGATCCGAGCGCGCTGTTCCTTGCTCACAGATGTACTCCCGCCGTAAGTAGCTTCCGAGACACTATATTCCTCGGAATCCATATCCAGCGACGGGTGAGACAGGCGTGGGCCCCGAGGCGGCCGCCCGAGCAGCTGTTCCGCGCCGGTTGCGCTGCTCGGGCGGTCAGGGGCGTCCATGGGCCGATCAGCGCGACCCCGGGCCCCTTGCGTGGGGTGCAGCGACCCAGTCGGTGAGGCGGCGCAGGAACGTCATGGCGATGGGAGGCGGGTCCTGCGCCATCACGCTCGCGTGAAACGCGTGCGGCATGCCCTCGTACAGGTCGAGGGTCACGTCGACGCCGGCGGCCGAGGCGGCTGCGGCGAAGCGACGGGTGTCGTCCAGCAGCACCTCTGCGGTCCCCGCCACGAGCAGGAGCGGAGGCAGGCCGTGCAGGTCGCCGTGCAGCGGAGACTGAGGAGCCTGATCGGCGCGGGCCCCGGCCAGATACTGGGTGACGACGTGTTCGGCGACACGACGGTTGATCACATCCCGGCCGTCGTTGGTGTCCAGGGACCGGCTGGACAGGGTCAGGTCGGTCAGCGGGGAAATCGCGACGGCCGCGCCGGGTAGGGGATCGCCCGCCTGCCTGAGCACCAGCAGCGCCGAAAGGACGAGCGTGCCGCCCGACGACTCGCCGCACACGATGATGCGATCGGCGGGAACACCCTGCTGGAGCAGGCTCCGATAGACGGTCACGACGTCGTCCAAGGCGGCGGGGTACGGATGGGCGGGGGCCAGGCGCTGGTCCACCTTGAACGCGGGACGCCCGGTGGCCCGGGACAGGCGGCAGGCCATGAGAGGTGACCAGAGCCCGGATCGTGGCCGTCACGGCGGATTGGTCGTCGGAGGTGGCGGGGACGCGCGTGACGTTCAGATGATCCTCGTGCCGGGGCGGCAGCGCGTTCAACAGGGGGACCAGGTGCCGTTCTTCATAGGAGAGATGGTTGTCGATCTCCGCCTCCGCGACGAGCCGGTCCACCTCGGCCAGCAGCCCGGCCGGTTCCGCTGAGAGCAGCTTCCGCAGGTCGTCGAGGAGGCGGCCCAGGACGGTGTGCTCGGCGTGCAGACGATCGAGGACCGCGTCGAGTTCGGGGTGGCGGTCACGCAGGTACGGAAACAACTGGCCGCTTTCCGCGGTGTGATGGTGGTGCAGCCCACCGCACACGGTCAGGCAGTTGACGCGCAACTGCGCCCCCACACGCGGGCCGGAGGCGGCGGCGTCGGCGCGGATCAGGGCCAGTTCCCGCCGGAAGGCGTCGTGGATCGCCTTCAGCACCTCGCCTTCCGGAAGGTCCGGGAAGGAAGCGGAGCGCGGAGTCAACGCGACGACGGGCAGGACACGGCCGGACTTCGCCTGATAGTCGGCCCAGCCGGAGTCGGCTTCCACGGCACGGGCGAAGAGGCGCTCGCGTTCCTCGCCTTCCAGAACGGCGGCCTCGGCCTCGATCGTGAAGACGCCCGTCTCTACGGTGACGTGGGGGTCGGCACGCAGATTGTGATACCAGGCCGGGTGGTGCGGCGCACCGCCGGCCGAGGCGATGACCAGCATGCGGCCCCCCTCGTCATGCAGGTAGCCGAGAGGCACGGTGTGACGGACTCCCGAGCGGGCGCCGGTGGTGGTCAGGAGAAGCAGCCTGGCTCCCTCGAAAGGGCCGCCCACTTTTCCGCGGTTGGCGCGGAATTCCTGAATGATCTGCTGGTTGAAGTCGTACGGCATTCTCTGCTTTCTTGTTCCGGGCATGGCGAATCGACCGCGTCGCCGAATGAGGGACGGCGGTCATGAAGGAATGAGGGAAACGCGCAGGCCAAAGAGCGGCGTGGCGACGCTTTCGCCGACGCCGAGGGGCGCACCGATACGCGGGAAGAAGAATTCCGAATCAGGAGGTCAGAGATACGGCGGGCCTCGCGCCCGCCCGGCCCTCACGCAGAGGCCGGGTGCCTCACTCGCTTATGGCCCATGGCCGACCCGGCAGTCACGCTTTTCACGCTATCGTCACCTCAGGAATGTGGCAACACCACATCTGCGCCCATTCGTGACGCGGTGGGGGCGAGTACCTTCCTTGTGAGATCCGTGATAAGTTCGCGGTCGCCGCGCATCGCTGCGAACCGAGGAGGTGAGACCGATCAACGCTGTGACAGGTCGGGGCTCCCTCCTTCGCATGGCCTAGGGGAGTGCCCGCACAAGGCATCCCGAAAGGCATGAATCGCATTGCGCTTCATCTCTGAGACGTCGTCCGACGGCGTCCGCGAACAACTCTTCACCCTCGATGAGATCCCCGGCGCGCTCTGGACGCCGGAAGGCACCACCGGTGCTCGGCCCCTCGTCCTGATGGGACACGGCGGCGGCCGGCACAAGAAGGCCGCCGACATCGTGGCCCGGGCGCGGCGCTTCGTGGCCGAGTGTGGTTTCGCGGTGGCCGCGGTGGACGTGCCCGGCCACGGCGACCGGCCGAAGGACGAGAGGTACGACAAGATCGCGACCGAGAACCAGGCTCGCGTGGCGGCAGGGGAGGAGCCGGCTCCGCTGATCGCCGCTTTCCAGGCGCTCGTGGCTCGCCAGACCGTCCCGGAATGGCGGGCGGTTCTGACGGCGCTCCAGCGACTCGAGCACGTCGGCACCGGCCCGGTGGGCTACTGGGGCGTGTCCTTGGGGTGCGGGCTCGGCGTTCCGTTCGTCGCCGCCGAACCCCGGGTCCGCGCGGCGGTGCTGGGCCTGGGCGGGGCGCTGGCATCGGCCGAGGCCGCGGCGCGGATCACCGTCCCGGTGCAGTTCCTGCTGCAGTGGGACGACGATCGGATGCCGCGGGCCCAGGGCTTGGCGCTGTTCGACGCCTTGGCGTCCACCGAGAAGACGCTGCACGCCAACCCCGGCAAGCATGGGGAGATTCCCGAGTTCGAGACCGACAGCTCACTACGGTTCTTCGAACGGCACCTCGGCCAGGGCCACCGCCTCGTCACCGCCTGATCGGGCCGGCAAGCGGGGGAGCGGCGTGCCGGCGACCTGGATCGGCCGAGGAATCGAGATCGCCGGAGCGAGCCCACCGGGCCACGGATGACCGAGGTGTTCGCCCACGTGAGCGGCACCCTCATGCGGTGCGAGCAGCAGTCGATCGAGCAGCGACGGGTCGTCGACAGAGAGACCGGACATTCATGGCTATACCGGACAGAATTCACCTTCTGTCCGGTATAGCTAGTAGTAGGAGTCTTTGCCGTGTCGGATGGAGGGGGCGGGCGGGTCGGGCAAGATCTTGGAACCCACGGTGTCGTAGAACTCGGCTTGGAGCTGGAGGGCAAGGCGCTGAGGGCAAGGCGCTGGTCGAGGGGCGTCGGGCGGCACGCCTCGTCGGGCTCGACGACCAGCGAGTCGACATCGCGATGATGCAGCCCGCCACGGGCGGATCTAGCTGGCGAAGCACCACACGCCGTCGGCGATCAGCGGCGTGTCGGAGGACGCCCCGGCGAACACGCTCGGCATTCGCCGCATCATGTTCGCCGTCGACATCGACGACGTCATCGCCCGCCTGCGCACCCACGGCGCCGAACTTGTCGGCGAGGCGGTGCAGTACAAGGACGTCCACCGGCTCTGCTGTATCCGTCGCCCTTAAGGCGTCGCCGTCGGGCCGGCCAAGCAGATCGGCTGACGCCTCGTCGCGGCAACGACGCGGAGATGGTCATGTGCGCCTCGACGGGCGTCCCGAAACTCCAGGCCATCCGCCCTTGGAGCCCCTTTCGGCATTGCTCGATAATGAACATTATGTCAAGTAAGCTACTTCGGCCACTCCTCCCGCGGTCCGTGCCCGCGTACGACCTTGTCCCGTATCGGTGGAGCTGACACGCAGGCGGGTGAGCCTCTGGCATGAGGACGATCGTTGCTCGGTACGGGCGGTGGGAACCTCCGACGCCCGCGCACGTCGCCTCGTTCCTTTCCGCGATGCCGTGCCCCTGGTAGATCGCCGGCGGGTTCGCCATCGAACTCGCCGTGGACCATCACATTCGTGATCACGGCGACATCGATGTGGTGATGCTGCGCCCGGATCAGCACCACCTCTGCGCCGCCCTGCGCGGCTGGGAGTATTGGGCGGCCGACCCACCGGGTGTTCTACGTCCCTGGGAGCCGACGGAAAGCCTTCCTGGTCCCGTGCGTCGGCGGGAGTGGCCGATCCGGCGATCACACAGAGTCACCACTCCCCTCTCCCCCGCTGTTCAGCCGCTCGTGCTCGCATGCATGAGCGCGACGTACCCCTCAGTGGGTGCCGTCGGAGTGGCTGACGGCGGAGACGACGACGCCGGTGGCGGGTGGCGGTCCCTGGCCGACCAGTTCCCAGGTGACCCCTTCGGCCTGCTGGACGATGTCGGCGACCGGGCCGTTGAAGACGACCCGGCCGCGGGCCATGACGGCGGTGTCGCGGCAGGTCTGGGCGACGTCCTCGACGATGTGGGTGCTGAGCAGCACGGTGCGACCGGCGGCGATGGAGGCCAGGAGCGTGCGGAAGCGGATGCGTTCCTCGGGGTCGAGGTCTCGAGGCGCCCGGCCAGTTCGGACGGTTGGCGTCGTCCCTGAACCGGGCGCGGAGCGTCCGCGACGTGCGTGGTCAGGCGGTGGTGTCGGGCAGGCAGACGGTGATGGCCTGGGGTGCGACTTTGACCGTGATGCGCTTGACCCGGTCGCGGGCTCCCCCGTCCAGTTCGTACGCCATGGGAGTGCGGAGTTTGACCGATATCTTCCGCGCGCGGGTGATGCGGACGAAGGGGGATTTCTCGGCGTTCCCCGCGCTCATGCGGCCGAGGGTGCGGGCCCATTGGATGGGGCCCTCCGCGGTGGAGACGCCGACTTCGAGCCAGCCGTCGTCGTAGCGGGCGTCTTCGAAGACGTCGACGCCGCCGGTGACGGTGCCGACGTTGCCGACGAGCACGCAGCTGGCGTCGCCCTCGAACCAGTCGTTGTCGTCGATTTTGATTTTCATGGGGGTGACGGCGCCGCCGACGTGGCGCAGGCCGGTCCAGATGTAGGCGAAGCGGCCGAGGCGGTCCTTGAGGCCGCGGTCGGCGTCGGCGATCATCTCGGCGTCGAAGCCGACGCCTGCCATGACCGCGAAGTGCTCACCGTTGATCTTGCCGAGGTCGAGTTTGGCGCGGCGGCCCTCGAAGCCGATCCGTACGGCCTCGGGGAGGTCTTCGGGGATGCCGAGGTTGCGGGCCAGGAGGTTGGCGGTCCCGGCGGGGATGATGGCGACGGTGGCGTCGCTGCCGGCGAGGGCGTCGACGCAGCGTTGCACGGTGCCGTCGCCGCCCCAGAGGAAGAACAGCTCGGCGCCGTCCTTGAGTGCCTGGCGGACCTTCTTGGGGGCCTTCTTGCTCTTGGGCACCTCATACCAGAGCAGGTCGTCGACGTCGTAGCCGGTGATGAGCTTGCGGAGCTCGTCGAGGCCGCCGCCGACGGTCTTCTTGCGGTGCGCGATGACGGCGACGCGGGGTACCGGGGTTCGGGGGGTGGCAGGCGCGGCGACGGGGTCGTCCGCGGGCCGCCGGTCAGCGGATTTCACCATGGACCGGCGGCTACCCGGATGGGGGCCGGTTAGGCCTCGGGGAGGGTGTAGTCGAGGAGGTAGTGGTGGCCGTCCTCCACGCGGATGGTGCCCTCGCCGGTGAGGCCGGCCAGTTCGCCGGTGCCGCTGGTGGGGACGATCTGCCATTTCATCCACTGTTCGCCGTTGTGGCTGGCCGCGCTGTGCTGGAGCGCGAAGGTGCCCTTGCGGCCGTGGAGGGTGCCTTCGACGTGTTCGACGCCGACGTAGGCGGCGGGCCCGTCAGGGGTGACGACGGTGAGGATCTCGGTGGTGCTGGTGCCGACGAGGTCGCCGTGGAAGGTCTTGGTGATGTGGTTGCGGCCGAAGGTGGCGCCTTCCTTCTCCTCGATGGCCAGTTCGGTCCAGTTGGTGATGTCGAAGGTGCCGGTGGCGTGTCCGTTCATGTGTCCAGCGTGCCACGTGTTCCTGCCATCCCCTGTCAGGTACGGCGGTGTCCGATGAGTGAGCGGAAGGAGAAAGTTAGGCGAATGCCGTGAAGCCCGTCACTTTGCAGCCGTTCATGACAGATGATCGGAGGCATGGGTTTTCCCCGGCCGGCCGTCCCGGTCCTCGCCGGCCGGTCCGCCCAGGCCCGGCCGGCGCGATGCTGATCTCTCCCTTCCCCTCGCAGGAGGGCCGCAGGACCGCCTACAAGGTGTTCGGTTCCGCCGCGACCGCCCCGCGCCGGGCGCGCGCGTTCGTGCGGTGCCAGTTGCGGGGGTGGGAGCTCGCGGACCTGGCCGAGACGGCGGAGCTGGTCGTCTCCGAGCTGGTGACGAACGCGGTGCGGGCGACGGACGCCGTGGTCAGCCCGCCGGTGGCCTCGTCGATGTTCCCGGTGGCCCTGCGTACGGTGGCCTTGCGGGTCCGGGTGGCGCCGGGGCGGCGCAGCCTGTTCATCGAGGTGTGGGACGTCAGCGACCGTGAGCCGGTGCCGCATGACGAGGAGGCAGGCGAGCTGCGCGAGAGCGGCCGGGGGCTCTCGCTGGTCGGCAGCCTGGCCCGGCGCTGGGGCCACTATTCGGCGCCGGATCGAGGCAAGATCGTCTGGTGCGAGCTGGCCATCTCGCCGGTGGAGGGACCGCGTCCGCCGGGGTCGGCGGGTGCTCCGGCCGCCGGTTCCGGGCCGCGCGGGCGGCCGGCGGCGGAGGCGTTGACGGGGGCGCTGCCGCGGCGGGTGCGGCGGCATCCGGTGGGCGCGCGGGCGGACGGCCCGGACGAGGCGACGCTGCTGCGGGTGCTGGAGGGCCTGCGGGCGCTGGACGTGTCGGGCCCGGACCGCCGCTGAGCCGGGGCTCCAGTGGGTGTGCGGCGGGTCAGGGGACGACGGTGACCGGCCAGCGGCCGGTGCGGACCAGGCGGAGCGCGACCGAGCCGATGAAGCGGTGGCCGGCCTGTGTGGAGGCTCCCACCACGACCGCGTCCGCCTTGATCTCGTCGGCGATCTTGGTGAGGGCGCCGGCGGCGTCGCCGTACTCGGTGCGGAAGGTGTAGTCGACGCGAGAGTGGGCGGTCTGGGCGAAGTGCTCCACCTGTGCGCGCAGGTCCGCGGCGATCTCCTCCCCCGCCTCGATCACCGAGGCCGACGCGGCCGGCATCATCGTGCTGATCGTCCCGGGGTTGGTGACGTAGACGAGGACGACGTGCGAGCCCTGGCGGCGGGCGAGGCCCCAGGCGTACGCGGCGGCGCGCAGGGAGGTTTCCGAGCCGTCGATGCCGACGAGGATCACTCGCGGGCCGTCGGTGCCCAGCTCGAACGTGTTCACGCAAGTCAGCGTACGGCCACCGGGGGGCGTCCGGATACGGGGCAGGGTGTTGGTGGATCAGGTGCGGCGCGGCCGTCCTTGGCGGGGTCGCCGGGGAGGCGGGGCGGGGCCCGGCCGGGTGGCGCGGATAACCTGTTGCGGAAATGTCGGGGCCGTTGGTTAGGGTCTCGGATCGTGGCTGATCAACCTCTGATCTACGCGCGTGGCCTGGTCAAACGTTTCGGGGAGTTCACCGCCGTCGACGGGATCGACCTCGATGTGGCGCCGGGAGAGGCGTTCGGCTTCCTCGGGCCCAACGGGGCCGGCAAGTCCTCGACCATGCGGATGATCGGGTGTGTGTCCACGCCGACCGCCGGGGAGCTGCGGATCCTGGGCATGGACGCGGTGCACGACGGGCCGAGGATCCGCGCGCGTCTGGGGGTGTGTCCTCAGCTCGACAACCTCGATCCCGACCTGACGGTGCGGGAGAACCTGGTGACGTACGCCCGTTATTTCGGGCTGTCACGGGCGGAGAGCCGCAGGCGGGCCGACGAGTTGCTGGAGTTCGTGCAGCTCGGTGACCGCGCGGGCGGGAAGGTGGAGCCGCTGTCTGGCGGCATGAAGCGGCGGCTGACGATCGCGCGGGCGATGGTGAACGAGCCGGATCTCGTGCTGCTCGACGAGCCGACGACGGGACTGGACCCGCAGGCCCGTCACCTGTTGTGGGAGCGGTTGTTCCGGCTCAAGCAGCGGGGCACCACGCTGGTGCTGACGACGCATTACATGGACGAGGCGGAGCAGTTGTGCGACCGGCTGGTCGTGATGGACGGCGGCAGGATCGTGGCGGAGGGGTCGCCGAGGTCGCTGATCGAGACCTATTCGACGGCCGAGGTGGTCGAGTTGCGTTTCCCCGGCATGCCGGAGGCGGGGCCGCGGTACGCGACGGCGCTGGAGGGGGTGGGCAAGCGGGTCGATCCGCTGCCCGACCGGGTGCTGGTCTACGTGGACGACGGCGACACCGCGCTGGCCGAGATCCAGCGGCGCGGGTTGGAGCCGTCGAGCGTGCTGGCGCGGCGGTCGACGCTGGAGGATGTGTTCCTCCATCTGACGGGCCGGACGTTGGTGGATTGAGATGGCGTTGCGGACCGAGTCGGCTCCGGCGCGGGCGGTTCATCCGACGGTCGCGGTGCTGGAGCGGCACCTGACCCTCTACCGGCGGCTGTGGCAGGCGTCGGTGTTCTCCTCGTTCGTGCTGCCGGTGCTGTTCCTGCTGAGCATCGGCATCGGTGTGGGGAGCTATGTCGGCAGGGTGCAGGGGGTCGACTACCTGTCGTGGATCGTGCCGGGCGTGCTCGCGTCGACGGCCTTCCAGATCGCGGTGGGCGAGTCGACCTATTCGGTGCTGGGCGACTTCAAGTGGGTCCGGGCCTATCACGCGATGCGGGCCACGCCGGTGGGGCCGGCGGACATGGTCCGGGGTCATCTGCTCTACCTGGTCTTCCGGGTGACGGTCGCGGTCGTGGCCTTCCTGGTCGTGGTGGTGTTCTTCGGCGGGCTGCACTCGCCGTGGGCGCTGGTCACCCCGCTGGTGTGCGCGTTGCTGACGGTGTCGGTGGCGGCGCCGGTGACGGCGTTCGCCGCCACGATCGAGCACGACAGCTATTTCTCGCTGCTGTTCCGGTTCGTGGTGATCCCTTCGACGTTGTTCGCGGGGGTGTTCTTCCCGGTCGAGCAGCTCACGGCGGTGTTGCGCCCGTTGGCGTACGCCTCGCCGATGTGGCATGCGGTGGAGCTGTGCCGGGCGGCGACGCTCGGTAGGGCCCCGGCCTGGCCGGTTCCGGTGCATGCCGGCTATCTGCTGGTGTGGGCTGTGGCGGGTCTTCTCCTGGCGGTGCGGGCGTTCCGTCGGAAGCTGGAGGACTGATGGTGACGACGCTGGTGGCGTCCCGGGTCTCCCCCGGCCGGGTGGGCGCCGTCATCGGCCGCAACGTGGGCGCGCTGCGCTCCGGGCCGTCGTACTGGATCGTGCTGCTGTCTGGCTTCTTCGAGCCGCTGCTGTATCTGCTGTCGATCGGTGTCGGCGTCGGCGCGCTGATCGGTGAGCTGACGGTCGACGGGCGGACCATGTCGTACGCGTCGTTCGTCGCGCCGGCGATGCTGGCGGTGTCGGCGATGTCGGGGGCGCTGGCCGAGACGACATTCAACTTCTTTTTCAAGTTGAAGTACATGAAGACGTTCGAGGCGGTGCTGGCGACGCCGGTGCGGCCCATCGAGATCGCGGTGGGCGAGCTGGTGTGGTCGATCGTCCGGGGTTCGCTCTACACCGCGATCTTCCTGGTCGTGATGGTGGTGATGGGGCTGGCGGAGCCCGGCTGGGCGCTGGCCGCGTTTCCGGCGACCGTGCTGGTGGGGCTGGCTTTCGGCGGGCTGGGGATGGCCGTCAGCACGCTGATGCGCGGCTGGCAGGACTTCGACCTGATGGGCACGGGGCAGTTCGCGTTGTTCCTGTTCTCCGGGACGTTCTCCCCCGTGCGGGACTACCCTGTCGGGATCGAGGTGCTGATCCAGCTCACGCCGCTTTACCACGCGGTGGAGCTGGTGCGCGGCCTGTGCATGGGAATGCTGGGGTGGGGGCTGCTGGGGCACGCGGCCTACCTGGTCGTGCTGGCCGGGGCGGGGGTCTGGTTCGCCTCCCGGCGCCTGACCCGGGTCCTGTGCGACTGACCCAGGCGCCCGGGTCTCCCCTCAACCCCTGATCCCGGCGTCGCGGCCGACGGCGCGCGGGCGCTGCGCCTGACCCGTGCCTCGGCTACTCCTGCTCGGGCCGCTCGGGCGCCTCGCCGACGGCCGTGCCGGCGTGGATGCCGGCCTGGATGCCGTCCAGGAGCCAGTCGAGGCCGATGGCGAAGCTGGTGTCCCAGTCTGCGTCCGCGACCAGGGGGCCATGGGCGGCGAGGACGGGATAGCGGTCGCTCGTGGCGCGGAACTGCTCGCGGGCTGCCTGTCCGGCGGCCTGCTGTCCCCTGGCCGTCCAGGTCGCCTGCATGAGCGCGGATCCGATGACGTAGTTGGACAGCCCGTACGCCGCGGCGGTCAGGTGGGGTTCGACGACCCCGGCCTTCACGAGGGTGGCGTACAGGAACTCGCTGCGGGCGAGCACGTTGGGGCCGAGCATCGGGCGGCCCAGCAGCGCGGCCGACCAGGGGTGGTCCAGGAGGACGGCGCGCCACCCGCCGATCAGCGCGGTGACGGCGGCGCGCCAGTGCCCGCCGTCGTCAGCGGGGATCTCGACGGCCGAGAAGATCGCGTCGAGGGCGAGGTCGAGGACGTCGTCCTTGGTCTTCAGGTGCCAGTACAAGGTGGTCGAACCGGTGCCGAGGCGCTCGGCGAGCCGGCGCATGGTCAGCCGGTCGGCGCCCTCCTCGTCCAGGAGGGCGACGGCCTCCTCCACGATCCGGTCCCGGCTGAGCGGGGGCGCCTCGCGCGCCGCCCGCGCGGGCGGCCGCAGCCACACGTCCCCGGCCGATCCCGAGCCTTTCCCCGCCACTTCCGGTCCTCCTCATCGTCCGGGGGCGAGTCTAGTATGGCGGTCGAGCACCGGATCATTGATCCGGTGACTGGAACGTTGGTCGGGAGGGTGGGGAGGGACGACGGTGGCGGGACATGTGGAGGTGGACCGGCTCACCTACGTGCTGCCGGACGGGCGGCTGCTCCTGCACGAGGTGTCGTTCCGCGTCGGCGACGGCGTCAAGGCCGGGCTGGTGGGGCCGAACGGCGCGGGCAAGACGACCCTGCTGCGGCTGATCGCCGGGGACCTGCGCCCGCACGACGGCCGGGTGGCCCACTCGGGCGGGCTGGGGGTGATGCGGCAGTTCATCGGCGGTGTCCGCGACGACAGGACCCTGCACGACCTGCTGCTGTCCGTGGCTCCGGAGCGGGTCAGGGCCGCCGCGGCGGCCCTGGGGCGGGCGGAGTCGGCGCTGGCGGCGCGTGACGACGAGGCGGCGCAACTGGCCTATGCGCAGGCGATCGGCGACTACGCCGACGCCGGGGGCTACGACATGGAGGTGGTGTGGGACACCTGTGCGACGGCGGCGCTGGGCCTGCCCTACGACGTGGTCCGGCGACGGCCGGTGGGCACGCTGTCGGGCGGGGAGCAGAAGCGCATCGTGCTGGAGGCGCTGCTGCGCGGCCCGGACCAGGTGCTGCTGCTGGACGAGCCGGACAACTACCTGGACGTGCCCGCCAAGCAGTGGCTGGAAGGGCGGCTGCGGGCCACGTCGAAGACCGTGCTGCTGGTCTCCCACGATCGGCGGTTGCTGGCCGAGGCCGCGGACCGGATCGTCACGGTGGAATCGCGCGGCGTGTGGGTGCACGGCGGGGGTTTCGCCACCTACGCCCAGGGCCGCCGTGACCGCATCGACCGGCTGGAGGAGCGGCGCCGCCGCTGGGACGAGGAGCACGCCAAGCTCAGGCGCCTGGTGCAGACCCTCCGGCAGACTGCGGCCAACAACGACGCGCTGTCGTCCGCCTACCGGGCGGCCCGCACCCGGCTGGAGCGGTTCGAGGAGGCGGGCCCGCCCGAGCGCCCGCCCAGGCGGCAGAACGTGCGGATACGGTTGCGCGGCGGCCGGACCGGCAAACGCGCCGTCGTGTGCGAGGGCCTGGAGCTCACCGGGCTGATGCGGCCGTTCGACCTGGAGGTCTGGTACGGCGAGCGCGTGGGCGTCCTCGGGTCGAACGCCTCGGGCAAATCGCACTTCCTGCGGCTGCTGGCAGAGGCCGCGGGCCACGCGGTCACCCCAGGCCCGGTTGCCTCAGATCCGGTTGCCTCAGATCCGGTTGCCCTGGGCGCGCTCACCTCGGTGCGCCACAGCGGTCGCGTACGGCTGGGCGCGCGGGTGGTGCCCGGCCACTTCGTGCAGACCCATGCCCGGCCCGAGCTGCACGGACGCACCCCCGCCGAGCTGGTGACGTCCGGGTATGCGCTCACGCTGAACGACGCCATGGCCGCGCTGGCCCGCTACGAGCTCGCGCCGGCCGCCGGGCAGCGGTTCGAGACCCTGTCCGGCGGGCAGCAGGCGCGGTTGCAGATCCTGCTGCTGGAACTGTCCGGTGCGACCCTGCTGCTGCTGGACGAACCGACCGACAATCTCGACCTGGCCAGCGCCGAGGCCCTGCAGCAGGGCCTGGACGCCTTCGAGGGCACGGTCCTGGCCGTCACCCACGACCGCTGGTTCGCCGCCGACTTCGACCGCTTCCTCGTCTTCGGCGCCGACGGGACCGTGTACGAGAGCGCCGAGCCGATGTGGGACGAGGCCCGTGTCCGGCGTGGCCGCTGACGCCGTCCCCACAGGGCGGGCAGCCGCGCCCGCCGGACGAGCACACGCGCGCCGGGGCGCGGCGGCCACAGGGCCCGGGTGTGATCATTAACGCGGTCGGTTCAGGACACGCACACGCAGAACTCGTTGCCCTCGGGATCCCGCCAGACCTGCCAGAGATCCTCGTGCATCTCCCCTACCGGGGTGGCTCCGAGCGCGGCGGCGCGGGCGACCGCGGCGGCGAAGTCGTCGGTGACCAGATCCAGGTGGATGCGGTTCTTCACGGCCTTGGGTTCGGGGACCCGTTGCAGGGCCAGATCGGGACCGAGGCTGATCCAGTCGTCCTCACGACGGGTGATGTCCCGCTCCAGCAGTCGGCTCCAGAACCCGGCGAGCCCGTCGAGGTCGTTGGCGTCGATGACCACGCCACCCACGCGAATGCTCATTCTTCCCTCTCGGCCGCACGGATCGATCATGCCCGAGCCCGTTGTCCAGGCCGGCCCGGATCTCGACCATGGCAGAAGGAGGATCTTCCGAGGAAGAGCGAGGGAGGGCGAGCATGAATCCGGTTGTCATACGCCGTCTCGACGGTGACGACTGGCGTACCTGGCGCCGTCTGCGCCTGGCGGCGCTCGCCGACGCGCCCGGCATCTTCCACGGGAACCTGGAAGAGGAGCGGGCCTACGACGAGGAGCGGTGGCGCGCGTGGACCGAGGACGGTGTCAAGGTGGCCGCGTTCGAGTCGGACGTGCCGGTGGGGGTGGCCGCGGGGCGTGTCCCGGCAGACCGGGCCGGGGCCGTGGAACTCTTCGGCATGTGGGTGCGTCCCCGGCTCAGAGGCGGGCGGATCGCCGAGCGGCTGGCAGTGGAGGTGGTGGCCTGGGCGCGCGAGACAGGGCGCTCTCGCGTGGAGCTGTGGGTCATCACGGGCAACGACTGCGCCGAACGCGTCTACCGGCGGCTCGGATTCCGCGACACGGGCGGATATCAACTCCATCCGCACGACCCGGGCCTGCGCAAGCACGTCATGGCCAAGGGCGTCGGCGAAGGGTGACGTCTGATTCCCCGGTCGCTCACATCAGCGCCGAGTGGGATGTGCTTTCGAAAGGCGAAGGCTCCGATCCGGCGCGAGTGGGCTGCGGCGCTGCGTCCGCCGTCGACGTGGGCGGCACGCGCGCGGCCGGGTCGGCCTGTGTGCGTACGTCTCCGGGCCGATGCCACGGCGGCGGCGGCCGGGTTGGCCTCGGGGCATGGATCCCGTAACGGCCGCCCGGTTGCCTGGGCGGGGGGCGCCTCCTACCTCCTCATGGTGAGTCTGCTCGTGTGGGGCGCGCGCGGCCCGCTCATCGTGTCGCCCTCCCATACCGCGTGAGAACGGCGGCGCCGGCCGGCTCGGCCGACAGGCACTCCAAGTAGGCGGGTGACCCGCCGACGGGGAAGAGCCGCTCGCCGGTGCGGAGGATCGTGGGGAACGTCAGCAGCCGGTATTCGTCGATCAGGTCCTCGGCCATCAGCGCGTGCACGACGCTCAAGCTTCCGGTGATGATCACATCACGTTGCTCGCGTTTGACGGCGTCGACGAGGTCGCCGTCGATGACCGTGGAGTTCGCCCATGCGGAGGTGTCGGTCAGCGTACGGGAGGCGACCAGCTTCGGCACCGCGTTCATCCGCGTGGAGAACGGATCGTCGCGTCCGGGCCACAGCCGCGAGAACAGCTGCCAGGTGCTGCGCCCCAGCACCATGACGCCTTCATCCAGTGCGCTGCCGAGCTGGAACTTGTCCCCGGCGACCGTCTCGGGGCCGTGCCTGAACGCCCAGCCGCCCGTCGGTGTACCTGCGGACCCGTCGGGATCGGAGACGATCCCGTCGAGGGTGATGAACTCAATGACGATGACGCTCACGATGAGTGTCCTTTCGGTCGATGCTCACTGGTACGTACCGGCGGCGTCGGCCGAACTCATCGCTCCCGATCCAACTCGTCGAAAGAAATCCGCCGGGGCAGGTCGAAGGCCTCGAACACGGCTGGATCGGCGAACACGACGTTGCGCGCAACCCGGCCGCCGGTGACCGTGAACACCTGCAGCGTGTGCAGGTGATGCCCGCCGCCGGGCTCGGGTGCGTAAGCGGCGAGCGCCGGCTGCCCGTTTGCGGTGAGACACCGGACGCCCCAGCCCGTCCCGCGCATACCGAACACACGGCGCATGAACAGGCCGTAGTCATGGCTGCCGCGGTACCACAGCGGCACCGGCGGCATCTCCAAGACGGCATCGTCGGTCAGCAGCCGCACGAGCGCGGGGACGTCGGCCGCCTCGAACGCCCGCGCATACCGCCCGATCACCGCGCGCACCTGAGGGTCGTCCGGCTCGCTGATCTCCTCGACTCCGCCTGCCTCCGTCAGCGCGGCACGGGCCCGCTGCAGGGCGCTGTTGACGGCCGGGACCGTGGTGCCGAGCTGGTCGGCCACCTCGGCGGCACTGAATTCCAAGACCTCACGCAGCACCAGCACCGCACGCTGCCGCGGCGGCAGAATCTGCATCGCCGCCACCAGCGCGAGCCGCATGTCCGCCCGCACGCCGACGTCGAACCGCGCGTCGGGAAACGGCTGCAGCCAGGGAACATCGAACGCCGGCGTGAGTGGTGCCCCCGGATCGTCGCTGGGTGCCCCAAGCCCAGACGGCAGCGGCCGCCGCGCATGCCCCTCTATCGCCGTCAGGCAGACGTTCGTCGCGATCCGATACAGCCAGGTCCTCACCGTCGCGCGCGTGCGGTCGTACCGCTCCCGGGCCTTCCAGGCCCGCAGCATCGTCTCCTGCACCAAGTCCTCGGCCTCGTGGAACGACCCTGCCAACCGATAGCAGTACGCCACCAGCTCACCCCGGTACGGCTCAAAATCCACGGGCCCATCATGACGCACACGGCATTAGGCACGTCGGTGGCAAACGCTCCCCGCGGCCGATCGAGGGCGTCACCGAGCGGGAACGGGAAGTGCTGACCCTGGTCGGACGCGGGTGCTCCTCAGTCCCCGTCCTCACCGGGGCCGGAGGGCGGGGTGGATGCGGTCATCCGTTCGATGATCTTCTCGAGGGCGCTGTGCAGATGGCGCCGCTCCTCGTCGGTGAGGGTCGCGGTGGCGTGTTCGGCCAGCAGGCGCCTGGCCTCGGCGATCGGCTGTTCCGCGGCGCGGGCCTTCGGGGTCAGGTGCAGCCGGACGAGCCTGCCGTCCGCCGGGTCGCGGCGCCGCACGAGCAGTCCGGCCGCCTCCATCCGGGTGGCGGTGTTGACGACGGTCGGAGTGGTGACCTGCAGGCGGGCCGCCAGCTCCCCCGGCGTCAGCCCGTCGGTCTCCCACAGGACCTCCAGCACGAGGTTCTGGCCCACGCGCACGCCGTGGCGGCTCATGGCCTCGTCCGCCGCCGCCCGTAACAGCTTCTGCGCCCGCGTGAGCAGCCTCAGCACTTCGGTCACCTGGCCATCCTACGATTCGTTTGCCTGCTAGCGATGTCGTCGTTACGCTGATCGTTAGCTTGCTATCGATTTGGAGGGATCCGGATGATCCTCGTGACGGGCGGCCGCGGCTTCATCGGCGCGCACACTGTGCGGGCCCTGCTCGACCTCGGCGAACGCTGTGTGCTCGGCCAGCGGGCGGCGGGACCGCCGCCCGCCCTCGTGAGCGAGCGGGAGGTGCGCGACGGGCGGGCCGTGGTGGAGCGGATGGACTGCACCGACCTCGGCAGCGTCCTGGCGGTCGGCAGGCGGCACCGCGTCACGGGCATCGTGCACCTGGCCGCGGCGGGGATGGGCGCGTCGGCGCCGCTGGACGAACTGTCGGCGAACGCCGCCGGGCTGTTCACCGTGCTGCGCGCCGCACGGGAGTGGGGCGCCGGCCGCGTGGTCGTCGCGAGCACGATCGGCGTGTACGCGGGGGTCGCGGACCCGGCCCTCCGCGAGGACGCGCCGCTGCCGGTCGCGAGCCCGCATCCGATCCCGGCCGGCAAGAAGATCGCAGAAGTCACCGCCGACGTCGCCGCGTCATCCGGGCTGGACGTGGTCGCCGCCCGGATCGGGGCGATCTGGGGCCCGTTGGGCAGGCCGTCCTCGCCGTTCTTCGCCGCTCCCCGGCTCGTCCATGCCGCCGCGCGGCACGCGGCGGCGGACGGCGGCGCGAGCACCTCCCCCGCCGGGGAAGCCCGGGCCACCGGCGAGGGCGGCGCGTCAGACGAGGCGCCGCCTTGCTACGCCGGGGACGCGGTCGACATGTGCTACGCGCGCGACTGCGGGCGCGCCCTCGCGCTCCTGCAGACGACGGCGACGCTGCGCCACCGCACCTACAACGTCGGCGGCGGCCGGGCCGTCGCCAACCAGGAGGTCGCCGCCGCCATCGGCAGGGCCGTACCGGGGGCGGCCCCTGCGCTGCTTCCCGGGCGTTCTCCGGGAGCGCCCGCCGTGGACGCCCGTCTCGACATCTCGCGGCTGCGGGAGGACACCGGCTACGCCGCCGAGTACGACCTCGACCGGGCCGTGGCCGACTACGTCGGCTGGCTGCGGGCGGGCAACCCCCGCTGATCGCCGCACGCACGGGATAATGCCGGGCATGTACGGGGAGAGGGCGTCGCGTGTGCCGCGCGCGGTGCTGTGGTGGAGCACCTCCCCCGGCTCTGCAGCCGCGGAGCGGCGCGTGCTGCCGGACGGGTGCATGGACGTGATCTGGGCGGACGGCGCGTTGCTGGTGGCGGGGCCGGACACCGCCGCGCACGTGGTGACCGACCGTCCCGGCGCCCGCTACGTGGGGCTGCGCTTCGGCCCGGGGACCGGCCCGGTGGTCTTCGGGGTCCCGGCGCACGAACTGCGCGACCGCAGGGTGCCGCTGGCCGACCTGTGGCCGGGCGCCGAGGCGCGGCGGCTGACGGAGCGGGCGGGCGAGGCCGCCGATGCAGGTCCCCTTCCGGGCCCTCTCCTGGGCCCTCTCCTGGGCGCGGTGCTGGAGGAGGAGGCGGCGCGCCGGCTGGGCGCGGCGCCCCGCACCGCCGACGCCGCCCTCGTCGGCGCCGTCGTCAAGGGCGTGCGCGCGGGCCTGCCGGTCGCGCGGATCGCCGCCGACGCGGGGATCGGCGAGCGGCGGCTGCACCGCCGGTGCCTGGACGCGTTCGGGTACGGGCCGCGGACGCTCGGCCGCATCCTGCGGATGAACCGGGCGGTGGACCTGGCCCGCGGGGGCACGCCGCCGGCCACCGTGGCCGCCGTGACCGGATACGCCGACCAGGCCCACCTGTCCCGTGAGGTGAGGGCGCTGACCGGCGTGACCCTCGGCGCGCTGACCCGCTGACCCGCTGACCCGCTGAGCTGCTTGGCCTGCTTGACCTGTCGGCCTGGGGTCCGTCAGGCGGTGGGCAGGGCGGCGAACAGGTCCACGCCGTTGCCGTCCGGGTCGTGCACCGACGCGTAGCGCTGCCCCCAGAAGGCGTCCCACGGCGGCAGGTGTCCGTCGTATCCGGCCTCGACCAGGTCCGCGTACAGGCGGTCGACCTCCTCCGGGCTGTCGCAGCGGAAGGCGAGCCCCATGCGCGGCCCGCCGCTCGCGGGTGACCAGGAGGGGTCGAACGAACGGACGGTCGCGGTGGTGTCCCAGGCCAGGCGCAGCCCGCCGGGAAGGGTCACCTCGACGTGGGGTTCGGTGTCGGCGGAGGGCGGGATGTCCAGCCCGAGCCGGCGGTAGAAGGACAGGGAGGCGGCCATGTCGGTCACGACCAGGCCGATGAGATCGAACGTCGGAGCCATGACCGCCACGGTAGGAGGCGGCGGGGTCCGCCGTCTTGAACGTATCGGACACCCAGCGCCGGACACTCAGCGCCGGACACTCAGCGGGAGAAGGGCGTGACGGCCGTGACGGCGGTCACCGGGATCGGCCCGTAGATGTGGGGGAACGCCTCGTCGGCCCCCTCGGGCACCTCCCGCCTGACCGGGCAGCCGAGCCGGTCCTCGTCGATCTCCAGCAGCACCAGGGGCTCGGTGACGTGGCTGTAGTAGCGGTCCGCCACGCCCCGCGCCTGCGCCGGGTCGGCCGAGGCGTGGATGTAGCCCTCCTCCTCCAAAGTCCGGCCGAGGGTCGAGACGCGGTATTCGCCCGTGATGACGGCCGCGTCCCAGTCGGCGGCCAGCGCGAGATGGAAGATCATGGGGCGACCCTAGCGGGCGGCCCGAGCGCGGCCAGCGCGCGGGCCACCGCCTCCCGGGCCCGCTGCCTGCCGTCGGGACGGGCCTCGACGACCTCTTCCACCCACAGTCCCGACAGCAGGCCGGCGACGAAGCGGACCTCCCCGGGCCCGCAGGGGTAGCCGGCGCCTTCCAGCACCGCGGCGACGATGTCGTCGCAGCCGTCGGTCCAGGCGCGGGCGATGGCCTGCAGCGCCGGGTCGCGGCCCGCCTGCAGGTACAGCTCCCACAGGCCGAGCTGGCGCAGCCGGTCGGAGGCGTACACGCCGGTGAGGGTCTCGGCGACCGCCTGCGGCGTACGGCCGGCGAGGTGGTCCACCGTCGCCCGCATGCGGGCGAGTTCACGCTCGACCAGCAGGGCGAACGCCTCGGCCAGCAACTGGTCGCGGCTGGTGAAGTAGTAGGAGGTGGCGGCCAGAGGGAGCCCTGCCCGGCGGGCGACGGCGCGGTGCGTCACTGCGGCGAAGCCGCCGTCGCCGAGCAGGTCGACGGCCGCGTCCAGCAGCGCCTCCCTGCGGCGTACGGCGCGCTCCTGCGGGCGCCGCGGCTGAGGCGAGACGGCCCGCACCGCGACGCCGCGTGCGGTGGCCGCCGCCGGGACGGGTGCGGGCCGGTCCTGATCGGGCACGCCGTGATCCTCCCCTGGATCGTCGGGGCTCCGCCGTCGCGCGGGGAGCCGTCCGGACCACCCTTAGCGGGCGCGCGCCGCCGGGTCAAACGATCGACGTCGATCGGTCAGTGCGCGCCGGACAGGTTGAGCACGGCGACCCCGGCGATGATCAGGGCGATGCCGGCGGCCTTGACGAGGTTCATGTGCTCGCCGAGGAACAGCGCGCCGATCAGCGCGATGGCCGCGGTCCCGGTGCCCGCCCACACCGCGTACGCGATGCCGACGGGCATGCGGAGCTTGAGAGCCCAGGCCAGCAGGAGGAACGAGGCGACGTACCCGACGGCGACCACGATGGTCCAGCCCCAGCGGGTCAGGCCGTCGCTGAGTTTGAGCGCGGAGGTGGCCAGGACCTCCGAGGCGATCGCGGCGACGAGCAGGAGCCAGGCCATGGGAACCTCTTCGCTAAAAACGGTACGCTTGTCCCAATTTTACGCCGGCAAGGCTCCGCAAAGCCATGGGCAGGCCGACCAGGCGCTCCAGGCTTGTTGACCGATCGTGTGTTGCGGGCGCGAGGTGCCGGACCGCGCGGCGCGATGGTTCCGGCGGCGCAAGCCCGTCGATGTCTGAAAGATCCTGCGTGTGGTTGCGCGGGAGCGTCGCCACCCCCTAACTTGGAATAGTCGTTCCAAGATAGGGGGTGGCGAGATGCCCGACGTCAAGCACTTCGATCCCGAGGTGACGCTGGATCAGGTGGTGGCCTTGTTCTGGCAGCGCGGGGCCGAGGTCACCGGCATCGCCGACGTCGTCCAGGCGACGGGGCTCAGCCGCTCCAGCCTGTATGCGACGTTCGGCGGCAAGGCGCAACTGCAGGCCGCCGCGCTGGGCCGCTACCTGGAGCGGCAGTCGCGGCCGGTGTTCGAGGCCTTGGCCGCCGACGGTCGCGGCCTGCCGGCCATCGCCGCGTTCTTCGAGCGGCTGGTGGCGGCGCGGTGTTCGGGCGTACACGCTCGCTGGGGCTGCCTGGTCACCAACACCCACGTCACAGCGAACGCCGGCCTGCCGGAGATCCGGGAGATTCTGGAGCGCCACCACGATGCGTTGCGGGCGGCGATGCGCGCCGCGTTGGAGGCCGCGCATACGAAGGGCCAGCTCCGGTCCGGTCTGGATCTGGGGGCGGCCGCCGAAGCGCTGACCCTGCAGGCCTACGCGGTCAACCTGCGCTCGCGAGCCGGTGCCGAGGCGGGCGTCCTGCTGGCGGGCGTGCGCTCCGTTCTTGATGGTTTCGCCACGAGCGAGGAGAGATGATGAGCGGCTTCCGCACCTACGACGAAAACGACGCGCCCGAGGGGGCCCGGCCGATGCTGGAGGCGGCCAAGGAGCGGATGAGGTTCGTGACCACGCTGAACGGGGTGATGGCCGAGTCGCCGGAACTGCTGGCCGGCTACAACGCGCTGGCCGAGCAGTTCGGCAAGTCGTCGCTGCCGGCAGCGGCCAAGCAGGTGGTGCTGATCACGGCCAGTGTGGCCAACGGTTGTGAGTACTGCGTGGCCGCGCACTCCACCCTGGCGCTGCGCGCCCGGGTGCCGGCCGAGGTGGTCGAGGCCCTGCGTACGGGTCGGCCGCTGGACGACGAGGCACTGGAAGCGGTGCGCCGCCTGACCCGTGCGATGGTGATGCAGCGCGGCTGGGTGGACGAGACCGAGATCGAGGCGTTCCTGGCCGCCGGGCACACCCGTCGCCAGGTGCTGGACATCGTGCTCGGTGTCGGCATGAAGACGCTGTCGAACTACACCAACCACATCGCCTGCACGCCGCTGGATCCGGCCTGGGCCGGCCAGGAGTGGACCCGGGAACAGGCGGCAGTGTGATCCGTGCCGGTCAGACCAGGCGTCGTCACGGTGCGACCGGGCGACGCCTGGGCGCCTCCGGCTCGGCCGTGGATCACTGACCGCTGAAGGCGGCCACGAGGGAGGCCGTCTTCGGCGCTGATGCTCGGCGCGCCGTTGACCGGACGGCCTCACGGCGCTGCGACGGCGCGGTGAACGTAACGGAGCCCACCACATGTTCGGCGCCCCACCTACATGCTCGGGCGGGTGGTCAGTAGTAACCCTTCTCACCGTCGATCAGTTCTCTGATGGTGTCCAGGTGACCGGCGTGCCTGGCGGTCTCCTCGACCATGTGGATCAGCATCCAGCGCAGGCTCCCCGCGCCCGAGCGGTAGTCGGGGTGCTTGCCCACGTCGTCCAGCGAGTGGGCGGCGACGATCTCGTTGGAGATCCGGCACTGGCGCTCGTACTCGTCGAGAAGCTGCGCCAGCGGGACGCCCTCGATCCGCATGTCGGCGTCCTCCACGCTCTCGTCGAACTTCGGGTTGCCGTCGGCGGAGCGGCCCAGGAAGAGCACCTCGAACCAGCAGTGCTCGGTCCAGCGCAGGTGCGATATCAGGCCCGCCACGGTCATGAGCGGCGAGGTGGGCAGCACCGGCAGGTAGGCGTCCTCCTCCGACAGGCCTTCGCACTTCCACTGGACGATCGCGCGCTGCATGTCGAGCCAACCGACGAGCTGGGTGCGTTCGTCGGCGACGAAGGGCGGACGTTCTCGGGAAATGCTCATGAGGGGCGATGCTACTTCGGCGATCCGCCGTCAGACCATCGCCGCTACCGGATCGGCTCTCAAGGCGACGAGGTCCTCGGCCGCCCGCTTCCGGGCCCGCTGCCGGTCAAGGGTCCTGCCGTGCCACTGGTCGTCGCTCGCCCGGAATGCGCGCTCGCCCCGTAGCCGGGCGGCCGGGGTGGGGTTGCAGCAGCGGTGGCTGCTTTGCCCGTGGCGACGCCGGCCCGAGCAGGAGGCCTCAGCGGATGACCGCGCGGGCGAGCAGGCGCCGCAGGACGTCCTGCTCTTCGGAGGCCAGGGGGGCCAGCGGGGAGTCCTCGGAGAGCAGGCCGAGGAGGCGTTCGCGCAGCTCGGTGCCCTCGGGGGTGAGGACGAGCTGCTTGGCGCGCCGGTTGCCAGGATGCGGGTGGCGCTGGAGATAGCCCTGCTCTTCGAGCCGGTCGGCGACGAAGGTGGCGTTGGAGGGCTCGCAGCTCATCCGTTCGGCCAGTTCGCGCAGGGTCATGGGGCGGGTCAGCTCGCGCAGCGCGGCACCCTGCGAGGCGGTCAGGCCGAGGGTGGCCGCGCGGACCCGCAGGTGGGCCTCGATCTGCTTGGCGAGACCGTTGATCAGCCCGCACAGCTCTCGATCGGTTTGGGCTCGGGTCTCGCGCTCGGTGGTCACGGCAGGATTCTACTGCAACTCGAACAATTGCAATTAGAATAGTTCTAGTTGTAGCTTTTGTGTCGCGTCGCCGTCCGGCGGCGATCCACCGAGCGCAAGGCAGGGTCCATGACCACCGTTTTCGACCGGGCGCGGCTGAGCAGCGCGCCGCGCATCCGTACGCTCCGCCTGGGCGAGCTGACGATCAGCTACGTCCCCGACGGACTGGTCCGGCTCAAGCCGCGGGGCTGGCTGCCCGCCGCCACCGCCGCCGACTGGGCGGCCGAACGCGACCATCTCGACGACGGCGGGTTCCTGGTCGCGGGCATCGGCGCGCTACTGGTGGAGCGAGGCGAGCGCGCGCTGCTCATCGACACCGGATTCGGGCCCGAGTCCCACCCCGACGACCCGGCCAACCCGTTCCTTGGCGACCTGTACGGCGGCCGGCTGCTGGACGGCCTGCGGCGGCTGGGCCGAGAGCCGCGCCGGATCGACGCCGTCGCCATCACCCATCTGCACACCGACCACCTGGGCTGGGCCTGGAGCACCGTGCCCGGCGCCGCCGCACCGCCTTTCGCGCACGCCACCCACTTCGTCGCGGCGCCCGAGTGGGAGCGGCGCGACCTCGCCGCCGAGGGCGGGGCGACCGAGGAGCGCCTGGCCGCCTTCGCCTCCCGGGTTCACCCGGTCGCGGACGGCGAGGAGATCTTCCCCGGCGTCCGGGCCTCGTTCGCGGCCGGGCATACCGTGGGCCACACCACCTACACCATCACCGGCGGCGACCGCCGGCTCATCGCGTTCGGCGACGCGCTCCACTCCCCCGTCCAGGTGACCCACCCCGAGTGGTCCTGCGGCATCGACCACGACCCCGGCGAGTCCGCCGAGCACCGCCGCCGCCTGGTCGAAGAGCTGAGCCGCCCGGACACCGTCGGCTACGGCGGTCACTTCGCCGACGTGGTCTTCGGGCGCGCCGAGCGCCGCTCCGACGGCCGGTTCACCTGGGTCCCCGTGGCCTGAACCGGCCGCGAGCGCGGGCGTCCGCCCGCTCCCGGCCCGAGGGAGCACAGAGCGAGCACAGAGCGAGCGGGCGTCGTGCCGCGGGTCGTGTTTCACAGGGTCACCGGCAGCGTGGCCAGCCGCCACGTGCCGGGGTCGGGGGCACGCAGCTCGTCGGGCGGGGCGGCCATGGCCAGGCCGGGGAAGCGGCGCAGCAGCGCGGTGAGCGCGACCTGGGTCTGCACGCGGGCGAGGGACGCGCCGAGGCAGAAGTGCGGGCCGTGGGCGAACCCCAGGTGGCCCGCGCCGGGTGTCCGGGTGACGTCCAGCCGGTCGGGATCGGCGAACACCCGCGGGTCGCGGTTGGCCGCGGCGACCAGGGCGGTGACCTTGGCGCCCTTGGGCACGGTCGCGCCGTACAGTTCGACGTCCTGACGGGCGTGGCGCGGGATCGCCAGCAGTGAGGGGCCGCACCAGCGGATCAGCTCCTCGACGGCTCCCGGCATCAGCGCGGGGTCGGAGCGTACGGCGGCGAGCTGGGCGGGGTGGGACAGCAGGGCGGCCACGGCGTTGGCGATGAGGTTGGTCGGCGTCTGCCCGGCGAGGACCAGGTGCCAGACAAGGGTGACGATCTCGGTGTCGCTCAGCCGGTCGCCGTCCTCGGCCTGGACGCGCACCAACTCGCCCAGCACACCCCCGGGCTCGCCGGAATGATCGGCACGGGCGGCGGCGACGGCGTCCCTTGCACCCGCCATGATGCCCGGAATGGCCCGCGCGAAGTCCTGGCCCGCCCCGCCGGCGACGGTGGCGCCCCATTCGCGCCAGCGCGGACGGTCCTGCTCGGGGATGCCGACCAGCGCGCAGATGACGTCCATCGGCAGCGGCCGGGCGAAGTGGCGCAGCAGGTCGACCGGCCCGCCGTCCGCCTGGGTGGGCAGGTCGTCGAGCAGGGCGTCGACGATGGCCTCGATCCGGGGCCGGAACTCGGCGGCCCGCCGGGGGGTGAAGGCCGGGGCGACCAGTTTGCGCAGCCGCGCGTGCTCGGGGCCGCTCATCTCGCTCATCGTGCGCATGTACGGCAGGCAGTCGTCGGGGACCCGCGGACGCATGAAGCTGTCAGCGGAGATCTCGAAGCGGGCGTCGCCGAGCATCGCCCGTGCGCCGTCGTGCCTGGTGAGAGCCCATATCGGGCCGAGGCCGGGGATCAGCAGCCGCGCGAGCGGCGCGCGTTCGCGCGCCCGTCCGTACGCGGTGAAGGGGTCGCGCAGGACCTCGGGGTCGGTGAGGTCCACCTCGGGCAGGGCGAGCACGGGCAACTCCAGATGTTGAGTCCAGATGTCCTTATCATCTGAGTGTGTGACGGTATCTTGGGTCCGCCCGTGCGGCAAGCGGGCGTATGCGGACGAGGAGAGGGATGGGACGCCTCACCAGGGCCGAGCTTCAGGCACGCAACCGGGCCAGGGTGCTGGCCGCCGCCCGCGACGAGTTCGCCGAGCGGGGGTTCCGCGACGCCAAGGTGGACGCGATCGCCGACCGGGCCGGACTCACCCGCGGCGCGGTCTACTCCAACTTCCCCGGCAAGCGGGCCCTGTACTTCTCGGTGCTGGCCGATCTGGCCGAGCGGGAGGCCGGGCCGGACGGCGCACGGCGGCCCTCCCCTCCGTCCGGAGAGCCGCCCGCCGCCGACACAGCCGATGCCGGGACATCGGGCGTGGCCACGGCCCGGGAGGCGCTCGCGGCGTTCGCCCGCGCCTGGGTCTCCCGGCTTCCGCTGGCCACCGACGGCCCGGCCAGGCTCGGCATGGACCTGATGCCGGAGGTGCTCGCCGACCAGCGGGTCCGCCAGCCGTTCGCGCAGCTCATGAAGCTGAACGCGCTCGTGCTCGGGCTCGCGCTTGAGCGGGTTGACGGGCACGCCTCCACGCGGCGCAGGGTGAGGATCGCGGAGACGGCCCTGACCACCCTGCACGGCGCGAGCCAGATGGCCGACGCGGCGCCCGGGTTCGCCGAGCCGTTCGACATCGTCGCGGCGTGCGCCGCGCTGGCGGACCTCGATCTCCGCGACCGGTGGGACCCCCCTCACCTGCCCTTCGTGCCCCGCGCACGGCCCGCCGACGAGCCCTGGTCGCCGCCGCTCGCGGTGGACGCGGTGCGGGGCGAGCCGGTTCCGCTCACGCGTGACGGCGTGGTGGCGGTCCTCGGGCTGCACCGTCTGGAGGCCGTGGAGGAGGCGGTGCGGGCCACGCCGCCCGGCTGCGCGGTCACCGCGGTCCTGGTCACCGGCGATCCCGGCGAGCTGGGGCCGCTCGCCCGGCTGACCCTCGCCGGCCTGCGCGCCTGCCTGCGGCAGGTGTTGCCCGCGCCGGCCTGGCCGCGTCTGCGCGTGGTGCACGACGACGAGGGAGCCGTGGCGGCGGCGGCCGGGGTGACGGCCGTGAGCGACGGGACCGAGGCGGCCGTCCGGGTGCGGTCGGGCCGCGTGGTCGCGCGCGCCGACGGGTACGGCGCCTGTCACGCCGCCGCCTCCGCCGAGCCCTGACCGCCGCGCCGCGCCGACCGCCGGGGGCCGAGCACGGGCGGCACGTGCGAGCGTGGACACTTGGCGCGAGGGTCGAATGCGTGTTCTACTGAACCTCATGCGTCGCGACGCCACTTCCCGCGCGGAGGACCAACCCCTTGCGCGGCCCCGCGGGCAGCAGCAGACGGTGCGGCAGCCCGGGCGACAGCAGGCGCGGCAGCCCGAGCAGACGATTCAGCAGCCTGGAGAGACGGTGCAGCAGCCCGAGCACTCCCTGCGACAGCCAGGGCAGCCCGTGCGACAGCCGGAACAGCCTGTCCAGCAGCCGGGAGCGTCGGTGCAGCAGTCGCTCGTCGGTGAGGGGCCCGCCCGCCCGCGCATCGAGCGGCAGGCCGTCACCCGCGTCTTCGACGGCATCACCTGTTATGAGGTGCCGGCCCGCGCGGCGCTCGAGCGGGTGCCCGAGGCCGCCGAGCTGCCCTTCGCGTGGGGCGCGAGCCCCTACCGCGGCTGCGAGTCGGGCTGCGGCTACTGCACCGCCCGGCGCGGCCACCGCTACCTCGGCCTGGACCCGGGCCGCGACTTCTCCACGAAGATCGTCGTCAAGACCGACCTGGCCCGCCGCCTGCGGCGCGAGCTGGACTCCCACCGCTGGAGCGGCGAGCCTGTCGCGCTGGGCCTGACCGGTGACTGCTACCAGCCGGCCGAGGAGATCTACCGCCTGATGCCCGGCGTCATCAAGGCGCTCGCCGACGCGGCCAACCCGTTCACCGTGCTCACCAAGAGCCCGCTCGTCCTGCGTGATCTGGACCTGTTACGTGAGGCCGCGAAGGTGACCCAGGTCGGCGCCCTGGTGTCGGTCGGCTTCGTCGACGACCGCCTGCGGCGCGCCGTCGAGCCGGGGGCCGCGACGCCGCAGCGGCGCCTGGAGATCTGCGCGACGCTGAACGAGGCCGGCATTCCCTGCGGTGTGCTGATGGCGCCGATCCTGCCGCTCATCACCGACTCCTCCGATCACCTGCTGGCGACCGTACGGCGGGCGGCCGAGGCGGGCGCGGTCAGCGTGACGCCCGTCGTGCTGCGCCTGCCCGCCGGTGTCCGGGAGTGGTACATGGGGTGGCTGGAGCGTGAGCATCCCGGTCTCGTGCCGCGCTACCAGGCGCTGTACGGCAAGGGCCAGGTCGCCGAGGACGGCTACCGGCGGCGGATCGCCGAGCAGGTGCGCGTCCTCGCCGAGACCTACGGCATCGGCAGGGACGCCCGGCGATGGCGGCGGCGCCGCTCCCCCACCCGCCAGCTCGCCCTCGTCTGACCGAAGCCGTCGCGATCTCCGCTTCGTCCGAGGTCTGAAACAGAAGATCACCCAAAGCCCGTCATCTTCGACGCCGTTCGGCCGCGCCGGCGAAGCGGTCGGACAGCTTGCGAAGGTGGCCGGCCAGTTCCGGGGGCGACTCGACGTCGAAGTCGGCGTCGAGCATGCCCGCCACGAGCGCGACCAGGTCGAGTGAGTCGGAGGCCAGTTCGAGCAGGCAGGTGTCGTCGTCGATGGGGGTGACGACGCCGTCGACGCGTCCGGCGATCCGCGAGGCGGGGGCATGCGCGAGGTGCCGGCCCCGAGCCGGTAACCACCCGCGGGGCCCATGGTGGCGTGCACCGGATATCCCAGCTCGCGCAGCCTTCCGACGTCGCGTCGCACGGTCCTGGTGGTGACGTTCAGGCGTTCGGCGAGTTCGGTGCCCGGCCACTCGCGGTGGGTCTGCAGCAACGACAGCAACCGGAGCAGGCGGGCCGGGGTGTCCGACATTCGTCCATGGTGATGGATATGGAGGACCGTGGTTGTCCTACACAGGCGGGAGGCTGACTGCCATGAGCACACCACAACCGTTTCGCATCGACATCCCGCAGGCCGATCTGGACGACCTGGCCGTCCGTCTGGCCCGCACCCGCTGGCCCGACGAGCTTCCGGGCGTCGGCTGGGCCTACGGGGTGAACAGGGACTATCTCATGGAGCTGGTCGACCACTGGCGCACCGGCTACGACTGGCGCGAGCACGAGGCCCGCCTCAACAAGGTCCCGCAGTTCACCACCGAGATCGACGGCCAGACCATCCATTTCCTGCACGTACGCTCCCCCGAGCCCGACGCCACCCCGCTGATCCTCACGCACGGCTGGCCGAGCACGGTGTACGACTTCCTGGACGTCCTCGGGCCGCTGACCGATCCTCGGGCGCACGGCGGGAACCCGGCGGACGCCTTCCACGTTGTCGCGCCCTCGGTGCCGGGCTTCGCGTTCTCCGGCCCGACCCGCGAGACCGGCTGGGGGGCCGGCCGCGTCGCGCGGGCCTGGGCCGAGCTCATGCGGCGCCTGGGGTATGAGCGTTTCGGCGCTCAGGGGGGCGACTTCGGCAGCATCGTCTCGCCGGAGCTCGGCCGGTTCGCGCCGGAGCGGGTGATCGGCGTCCATGTCAACGCGCTGGCCACCGCCTCGACACCGATCGGCCCCGGCGAGCTGGACGAGCTTTCCGACGACGAACGCGAACAGGCCAGGCGGAACCAGTCGTGGTGGCGCGCCCACTCCGGCTACGCCACCCAGATGTCCACCCGGCCGCAGACCCTGGCGTACGCGCTCAACGACTCTCCGGCCGGCCAGCTGGCGTGGAACCTGGAGTGGTTCGTGCACTGGGACCCCACCCGCGCCGAGCGAACCCCCGTCGATCGCGACGCCGTTCTGACCAACGTCACGATCTTCTGGCTGACCGGGACGGCGGGATCGGCCGCGCGGCTGTACCTGGAGACCGGATCGGAGGCGTGGGGCCGGCGCCCCGCGCCCTCGCCGGTGCCGACGGGGGTGGCGAACTTCCTCGGCGACCGGGCGATCCGCGGGCTGGCGGAGCTGTCGAACACCGTCGTCCACTGGTCGCGGTTCTCCCGCGGCGGGCACTTCGCCTCGCTGCAGGCTCCCGACCTCCTGGTCGCCGACATCCGGGACTTCTTCCGGAAGCTGAGAGCCCAGTAGGGGCGCCGGCCGGACAGGCACGCCCGCCCGCAGGGCGGGGTGCCTGGAGAGCGCGGCCCGCGCGCGGAGCCGTTTCCGGGGTGACTCACCCCGGATCCGGCAGGTCCATCGCCGCGAGCCTGGCCGGGTCGATCACGACCGCGATGCCGGTGATCCGGCGGTCGACGACGGTGAACGCCATGACCGACAGCGGGGTGCCGTCCTCGCGCCACGACACGAACCCGGGAAGGCCGTTGACGAGCGCCGCCCGCCCCCGCGCGGCTGCGCCGGCGCCGACGCGGCCGTGCGCGCCGGTGGCGACCTCGGTGGCCCCGAGGACGACGACCACGCCGCCGGGGGTGTCGACGGTCAGCTTCACCTCGGGGTCGAGCACACGCAGCAGCCCCTCGAAGTCGCCGCGGTGCGCCGCCGCCAGGAAGGCCTGGACCACCTCGCGCTGTTCCCGTCCGGCAGCCGCCGGGTGCTCGGTCGTCTGCACCTTCCTGCGGGCGCGGCTGGCGAGCATTTTGGTGGCAGCGGCGGATTTGCCGAGGATCTGGCCGATCTCGTCGAACGGCACCGCGAACAGGTCGTGCAGCACGAACGCCAGCCGCTCGCTCGGCCCGAGCGACTCGAGGACGACGAGGAGCGCGAGCCCGACCGAGTCGGCGAGCGCCACGTCGTCCTCCGGCGCGGGGCCGTCGTCGACCGTCACGACGAGCTCGGGCAGCCGGTCGTCGTAGGACGCCTCGGGGCGGGCCTGGCGCGATCGCAGGACGTCGAGGCTGATCCGGCCGACCACCGTGGTCAGCCAGCCGGCGAGGTTGTGGATGGCCGCCGTGTCCTGGCGGGAGAGCCGCAGCCAGGCCTCCTGGACCACGTCCTCGGCGTCGGCGTGCGACCCGAGCATGCGGTAGGCGACCGCGCGCAGCCGGTCGCGCTGAGCCTCGAACGTCTTGGTCACCAGGTCCGCCGGGCCGGTGTCGGGCATGTTTGTTACCTTCCTCGAATCTGCTCCGTCATGGGGATGACGGGCCCGGACGGGCCGAGGTAACCGATGAAGGAGCAACACTGATGGAAGCACGCATGAAGAGCCCGGCGAATCCCGACGTGACCACGGCGGTCCAGCACCTCGTTAAGGCGATTCACTCCGGTGGCGTCGACCCGCGCGTCCTCGAGCTGGTCCACCTGCGCGCCAGCCAGATCAACGGCTGCAGCCCGTGCGTCTTCGCCGGGGTCGTGTCGGCGAAGACGCACGGAGAGACCGACGAGCGGCTGCACAACGTGGTGACGTGGCGCGAGACGCCCTTCTTCACCGAGGCGGAGCGGGCGGCGCTCGCGTTGACCGAGGCCGCCACCCGGATCCAGGACGGCGCGCCGGGGGTGACCGACGAGATCTGGGAGGCCGCCGCCGCCCACTTCGACGAGAACCAGATGTCCGCGATCATCCTGAACGTCGCGATGACCAACTTCTTCAACCGGATCAACCGCGCGGTCCGGGAGCAGGCCGGCAAGACCTGGTGAGCCGGGCGGGGCGTCGTCCGCCGGTGACCGCGCATTCGCGAAATCACGGGACGACGCCCCGCCGCCCCGGCGACGAGGCGGTGATCACGCCGTTCATCGCTTCCCGTGCTGGTTCCGGGAGAACCGCCGCATCCGGCGGGTCAGCTTCCTGCACTTGTGACGGCATGCTGCCGGCTTCCCCGTCCGGAGTGGCCGCCCCAGATGGTCTCAGGCCGGGACCAACTGCCATTGCTGGTTGGCGCCGCCGTTGGCGGTCCAACACCCGATTGACGAGGGTTCTCCGACAGATAGAACGTGGCTTCGTCCTTTCCGAGGAGCGCCGGTGCGGATCGCCTGCTCCCGCTCGTCCACCATGACCCAGTCCCTGCTGGGGCAGCGGCACATCCTCACCGAAGTTGAGGGCTGTTCCTGCGCGACCTGCAGGAACAGCCCGAACCGGTCGTTCTGGTCGCAGACGTTGACGCCCAGCGGAAAAGAAGGCCGCGTCCCGGACAGGTCGGTCAGGATGTCCTTGGCCTCGGCCATGGTGCCGGCGAACCGCTCGAACTTGGTCACCGTGAGGATGCTGCCGTCCAACACGGCGGCGAGAGCTTGTCGAGGCCACCGCGGTTCGGCAGATCTACCGCCTACTCCGCCACTCGCAGGCCACTGACCAGTAGTTACCTCAACCCGCAGGCCGTTTCCCCGTATTCCGAAGGCACCCCTAGAAAGGATTTCGTGCGGCTCATAGCGTTATTTTTGGCGGATGATTCTGTACTTTTCATGATGGCTTCCATGCTTCGTAGAATCTCGGTGTGACCGCTACCCCCCACGACCCGTACGCGGCTCCCCGTCCCCGCCCGGAGGTCACGCTGGCGCATATCGCGAAGCTGGCCGGTGTGTCCGCCCCGACCGTCTCCAAAGTGATCAACGGCCATCCTGGCGTGGCGGCCGGCACCCGCCGCAAGGTCGAGGAACTGGTCCAGGAGCACGGCTGGCGGCGCCGGCCGGACGCGGTCGACTCCAGCGCGGTGGTGGAGGTCGTCTTCGAGTCCCTGGACAGTCTGTGGGCGCTGGAGCTCATCCGGGGCATGGACGAGGTCGTCCGGGCCCGGGGCATGATCCTGGGCCTGACCGACATGCGCGGTCGGCGCTCCCCGCACTCGGGCTGGATCGACCAGGTGCTGGCCCGCCGCCCGGCCGGGGTGATCGCGGTCTCGGCCGACCTCAGCGAACGCCAGCGGGCCCGGCTGGCCAGCCGCTCCATCCCGATGGTCGCCCTGGACCCCCGCGGCGAGCCCGACCACCGCGTCCCCTCGGTGGGGGCCACCAACTGGAACGGGGGCCTTGCCGCCACCCGCCACCTGCTGGAGTTGGGCCACCGCAGGATCGCCATGATCAACGGGCCGGACACGCTGATGTGTTGCCGGGCCCGCCTGGACGGCTACCGGGCGGCCCTGGACTCCGCCGGCGTTCCGGCCGATCCCGGCCTGGTGTGCACCGGCCCGCTGTATGTGGAGGGCGGCCGCGCCCAGGCCCAGGCGCTGCTGGGGCTCCCGGATCCGCCGACCGCGATCTTCGCCGCCAACGACCTGCAGGCCCTCGGGGTCTACCAGGCCGCCCACCGGGCCGGGCTGCGCGTTCCCGAGGACCTGAGCGTCGTCGGGTTCGACGACCTGCCCCTCGCGCAGTGGGCGGACCCGCCGATGACCACCGTGCGCCAGCCCTTGCAGAAGATGGGCACCGCCGCCGCCGAGATGGTGCTGGCCCTGGCCTCCCGCGGAGCCCCGGTCGAGGACCGGGTGGAGCTGGCCACCCGGCTGGAGGTGCGCTCCAGCACCGCTCCCCTCGTCTAACCCAGGTTCACCTGCCATCCGCGGGTCGGCAGAGCTGCGGGGGCCCGGTGCTCTTGCGCCCAGTGAGCGCGGTGGCGAGTTCGCCCCTGTTGCCGTGCCGTCCTGCCGCGAGGAGTTCCTCGGCCTGGTGCCGGGGCCGGGCAAGACGGCGGACGGGGTCGGTGACGCGGACACCGTGGAGCCGACCCTCGGCGACAGGCCCAGGAACGAGTGTTTCGTGAAATTTTCAGAAGCATTCATTGCATTATCTGCGTTTACCAGCGGAAATAGTCGCAACATTTGGCCTGGGGTGTTCGCCGTGTAGCCCTCTGTTTCACCATTTGGGCACGCAAACTTCCCAGAACGCCCTAAGGGGTTGCTGGTGAACAGATCAACATCCCCGCGCGAGGCGGCGTCGATAATCCGCATCCGCAGTCATGATCGTCCACCGGAGCCGTCGAAACACCGACGGCGGGCGGGCAGCAGCCGCGCCGGCCTCCCTCTCCACACGGCCCCGCCGCAGCTGCCGCCCCCGCCCGAGCCAGAACCGAACCGCCGACGAGCGACCGACGGAGCGAGTGGCGCAGGCCGATGGACCTGATCGCCCGGATCTCCGCGTGATCCGATCGAGTCCCGTCAAATTCATGGAGGACACATGAGACACCGGATCGAGTTCGGGCGCCTCCGAACTACGGTCATTTTCGTCGCCGGTCTCCTGATGTGCGCGGCGCTGACCATCTTCACTCAGGCCGCCGCCGCGGATACCTCAACCAAGTACCTCGGAGTGTTCCGCGAGACGAGCCCCACCCAGATCGTCTCGGGGACCGTCAGCCGTTACGGGGTCACCCCAGCCGGCGTTCAGTGGTTCGACAGCTGGGCCACCGGCAACGCCTTCAACGCGGCCGAGGCCAGGGCCCTGTGGAACCAGGGCGTCATGCCGCATTTCACCTGGGAACCCTGGAACCCGGCTCTCAGCGTGAGCGACTCCAACCAGATCCACCTCCAAGACATCGTCGACGGGAAATGGGACAGCTACATCAAGGCCCGCGGCGCGGAGTTCGCATCGGTCGGAGCGCCGATCATGGTCCGCTGGGGCCACGAGTTCAACGGCAACTGGTACCCCTGGGGCATCGTCAACAACGGCAGCAACCCCGCTCTGTACATAAGCGCCTACCGGCATGTGCACGACCTGGTCGTCGCCGCCGGCGCCACCAACGTCCAGTGGGTGTGGTGCTACAACAACAGCTCCACCCCCGACTCCTCCTTCAACGACCCCGCGCAGTCCTACCCCGGTGACGCCTACGTCGACTGGGTCGGCATCGACGGCTACAACTGGGGCCTCGGCCCGTCCTGGGACCCGTCCGGCAACTACTGGACGAGCTTCGACTCGATGTTCGCCAGCGCCTACGCCAAGGCACGCGCCGTCGCCCCGAGGCGTCCGGTGATGATCGGCGAGGTCGGCTCCAGCGAGGACGGTGGCAACAAGGCCCAGTGGATCAACGACATGGCGTCCGTCCTGCAGTCAGGCCGCTACCCCGACCTGAAGAACGTCGTCTACTTCGACCAGGACAAGGAGGAGCGGTGGTCGGGCACCTCGTCATCGGCCGTCCAAACCGCTTTCACCTCGTGGGTCAACCAGACCTACATGAGGGGAACGGGCACGGACCTGGCCAAGGTGGCCGCGGAGTACAAGGGAACGTCCGTGAGCCCGTCGCCCTCAGCCTCGCCCTCCGCGAGCCCGTCACCCTCGACTTCGCCCTCCGCGAGCCCGTCGCCGGTCGGCGGCGCATGCTCGGCCACCTACAGGACGGTCGGCTCCTGGCCCGGTGGATTCCAGGGCGAGGTGACGGTGCGAACCGGCACCTCAGGGATCAACGGTTGGACGGCACGCTGGACCTTGGCCGGCGGGCAGACGATCAGCCAGCTCTGGAACGGCACCTTGAGTATCAGCGGTTCCGCGGTGACGGTGAAGAACGTGAGCTGGAACGGCTCGCTGGGTGCGAACGCCTCCGCCACGTTCGGGTTCCTCGCCAACGGATCACCGACATCGCCCACGCTCACCTGCAGCAGCCCGTGACTTGTCGAATGCCGGCACCGGCCGGGGACGGGAGCCGGGCACGACGTCAACGTCATCCGGAGGTCTCACCGCCGGGCGGCAGGAATGACGGTCCTATCTGGCACTGGTGGACGCGCACCTCGCGCCAGACGTCGTCCACCACGTAGGGCTCGACACGCAACCACGAATCCAGCGCAGCCCGGGAGTCGGCCGCCATCACCAACATCGAGCCGATCATGGCACCGTCGTCGTCCAGGATGGCGGTGCCGAACACGGCTGTGACCTGGGTCGTCGACGCGGCCTGCGCCAGATGCCGCTCCCGGGCGGCCGCACGGCGCCGCTGCCCTTCCTCGCCGGGGTGGTCATAGGCGATGACCAGGAAATGCATGTGCTCAGCCCTCCGTTGCCTCAGCCGTCGTCGCCGTGCGACCGGGCACGGCCCCTGAACTGGACGATCTGCGCCGGACGATCCGAGCCAGGAGAGTAGTTGGGGTGCCGGTAAGAAACGTGTCATGAGCCCCAGACGCGCCGCGGATCGCTGTTGATCTTGTCCGGAATCGATCATTTCTGAGACACGGTCCGACTGCTGCATTGTTCTCGACATTTACTCTCACGATCATGTCTCAAAATCCGCGTTCGGAAACTATGTTCCACTACATCTCAGATCAGCCGTTTATGAGACACTAATGTGGTGAGCAGGATCGGCTACGGACGGGTCTCCACCCGCGACCAGAACCCCGACAGCCAACGCGACGCCCTCACCGCGGTCGGATGTGACCGGATCTTCATCGACAAGGCGTCCGGGAAGATCGATCGACGCCCCGAACTCGATAAGGCGCTGGACTACCTCCGGCCCGGCGACACCTTCGTCATCACCCGGCTGTCGCGTGCCGCCCGCTCGCTGCGCCATCTGCTGGACTTGGCGGCGCAGCTTCGCGAGCGTGAGGTCGACCTTCTGGTGCTCAAGCAGGGCATCGATACCTCCACGCCGTCCGGCCGCCTGCAGTTCCACATGTTCGGCGCCTTCGACGAGTTCCTCCGGGAGCTCATCGTCGAGGGCACCCTCGAAGGGCTCGCCTCGGCTCGGGCGCGCGGGCGCGTCGGCGGGCGCCCACCGGCCCTGGACGCCCACGGCGTGGAGATGGCTCGGGCGTTGTACGAGATGAAGGGCGATGACGGTAAGCGCCGCTACACCGTCCAGCAAATCGCCGATCGGCTCGGTGTCAGCCGCGCCACGATCTACCGTCATCTTGATCCCGACAAGCCTGTCTCGGCGTAGGAGCGTGGTGCTGCCCCGATCACCTACTTATTACGGCGGCCAGGTCAAGCTCGCCGACCAGATCGCCGCCGTGCTGTCCGAGCCTCACGGTCGCCGCCGTCCTGGTGTTGCTGGGAGCCGCGTAGCGCCGATACGGCGGCATCGCGGCTTCATGCTCCGTTGTTGCCAGCCTTGGCGATGAGTGCCGAGGCCAGTCCGGCTGTATGGGTGGCGATCTCTCGCGCGGGGATCTGCCTGCCGGTGTCCAGCCACCAGACGATGGCCTGGAGGAACATGCCTCCCAGGAGTGAAGGCCGCCCTGTCGCGACCTCGGGGCCAGCCGCACGCTCGATTACCGCGATCCGGCCGCGATCGGCGGATCCTTCGACGTCGTTCTCGACTGCCACGGCAGCGACCTCGGCCGCTACCGGCGCCTGCTACGCCGGGGCGGCCGGATGATGACCACCGCCAGCAGTGGCATGGGATACGCCATGCGCTCAATCGTCAGGCCGGGGCCGCGACGCCGATGCTGATCCCCTGCTCGCTCGCGGCGAGCCGGATCAGCAGATCGAGAGCGCCCGCGCTGACGCCTCTGCCCTCGGAGCCGTGGGCACGCAGGCGCTCGACGGCGTGACAGGCGGTGCCGACGGCCGCGCTCGCCTCGAACGCGCGCAGATCCCCGTCTTCACCGTCCTCTCCGGCGAACCGTGCCATCGCCGTCCTTGCACGTGGGTCGTAGAGATAGCCGTCCGGATCACGTTCGTAGTTATGTACATCCTTCATAATAAGCATCAAGATTATGGCTTCCGGAGTTGGTTAATCGCAGAAGCCCGTGCTCCCCTATGACGGATCGCGTGACGCGGAGCCGCAGGTCACCTCCGCCGTGGCCGGTGGGCACGGCATAGTCCAGTCAGGTGTCATCACCAGCACGCCGACGCCGGGCGGTGCGCTCAAGGTGTAGACGGTGCGGCAGCCGGCATCCACCCGCCCCAGGTCCCGGGAGCAGGTCACCTCGACCCGCAGCGTCTTCCCCGACTCCCAGGTCTCGCTCATCGAGGGCGGCCCGCCGTGCCAGGTCGTCTCCCGCTTGACGGAGAGGCGTCCGGGGACACCCGGAGCGACCCGCACGTCGACCCTGCCCCGCGCATCCACGATGATCCGGGACGTCGTGACGGCGTACGTCACGGTCCTCGTCTCGGTCCCCGACTGGTCGAGGACCGACGACCTGTAGGAGCCGGGAAAGGAGAAGTCGCTGGCATGGGGAACGCGGATCTCCGACCACGCCGCCAACGCCATCGCCACCACCGCGGACACGGTCAGCGCCGCGCCGGCGGCGATCCATCCGGTCCGCACCGCTCTTCTCATCATGTCGCCTCTCGAATCTTCAGGAATCGCAGTACGGCCAGCACTCGCCGGTGATCCTTCTCGGCGCCGGAGAGCCCGAGCTTGGCGAAGATGTTGTTGATGTGTTTGCCGACCGCGCTTTCCGAGACCACGAGGGCCTCGGCGATGCCGGCGTTGGACCGTCCCTCCGCGATCAGCGCGAGCACCTCGCACTCCCTGCGGGTCAGCAGGTCCAGCGGATCGCTGCGGCGGCGCAGCAGCAGCTGGGCGACCACTTCGGGGTCCAGGGCCGTGCCGCCCGCGGCGACGCGCCGCAGCGAGTCCAGGAACTCGGCGACGTCGGCCACCCTGTCCTTGAGCAGATATCCGACGCCGGTCGTCGCCGTGGACAGCAGCCGAGTCGCGTAGCGTTCCTCGACGTACTGCGAGAGCACGAGGATGGGCAGCTTCGGCCGCCGGTGCCGCAGCAGCAGCGCCGCGCGCAGTCCCTCGTCCGTGTGCGTCGGCGGCATCCGCACGTCCGTGACGACGAGATCGGGCTCGTGTTCGTCCACCGCCCGCAGCAGCCCTTCGGCGTCGGACACCGCGGCCACGACCTCGATGCCGGCTGATCCGAGGACCCAGACCAGGCCCTCCCTGAGAAGGACGGAGTCCTCGGCGAGCACTACACGCACGGCAACTCCACCTCGATCGTCGTCGGGCCACCGCTCGGGCTGTCGATGCGCAGGGTCCCGTCCACCGATCCCGCCCGCTGCGCGAGGCCGCGCAGCCCCGACCCCTTGGTGGGCTCGGCACCCCCACAGCCGTCGTCGCGTATGACGATGCGGAGTATGTCCGCGTCACGGCTCACGGTGACGTCGGCCTCGGAGGCCCGCGCGTGCTTGGCGACGTTGGTCAGCGCTTCGGAGACCACGAAGAACGCGACCGCCTCGATCACGGGATCGGCCCGTTCCCGCACGTCAACGCTGAGCCGTACGGGGAAAGGGGCACGCGCCGCGAGACCGGACAGCGCCGCGTCCAGGCCCTGGTCGTTGAGCACGGCCGGGTGTAGCCCCTGAACGACGTCGCGCAGTTCCTTCAACGCCTGCTTGGCTTCCTCGTGCGACCGAGCGATGACCTGGCGGGCGGGCTCCGGCAGGTCGGTGAAGGCGGTGCGGGCCATGCCGAGGTTCAGGGCGAGCGACACAAGCCGCTGCTGTGTGCCGTCGTGCAGGTCGCGTTCGATCCGGCGGCGTTCCGCGTCGGCGGCCTCGATCACCTCGGCCCGGCTCTCCCGCAGCGTCTTCACCCGCCGGGCCAGTTCGTCTTTCACGCTGGGACCGAGCAGCGTACGCGCCGCGACCGCGTCAAGCGCGGTGATCCCCCGAAGCAGCCACGGCACCACCACGAACAACGCGAGCGCGGCCGTCGCGGGCAGGGAGGCGGTCCAGCCGCCTCCGGCCATCAGGAGTTGCACGGCGATGATGACCGCGACCAGGCACGCCGACCACGCCACGGCCCCGCTCAGGAAGCCCACCGCGCCGATCAGGGGCCCGATCGCCAGGTGATAGGCGACCTGCCGCCACAGGCTGTGCGAGCGCCCCTGCAGGAGAAGCCGTCTGAGCGGGCTCCCTTCCCGGGGGAAACGAGGTACCGGGGGGATGCCGTGGCCGAGGAAGGCGGCGAACCGGGAGCGCTGCAGCCAGGTGAGCAGCGGCACCGTCCAGGTGAGGATCAGCAGCGCGACCAGGGGGACGACGACTGTCCACGCCAGCGCTATCGACAGCGCGCCCAGCGCCAAGATCGCTGCCATCGACACGAGCGCGATCGGGACGCCCGCCGTCACGTGGATGGTACGGAGCCAGGTCGGCGACGACCAGTGGCCGCGAATCCGGTCCCAGGGAGTGCTCATGCGCCAACCCTAGAGAGCGGCACGGCTCGACGACATGACCCGGATATCCCGGAAAAAGGTGAGGTAAACCCCACCTCTTCCCGGGTCGCGGCCTCAGCGAGAGCAGCGTACAGGCAGCTTTTCTGCCATGTCATCACTACCGGGGCGAGCAGAGGGTGCCTGCGGGAGCCAACGTCAGCTTCGTCAGATACCGGTCGGCGTACCCTGTCACGCACGGGTCCTTCGCCCGCAGGTAGACGACGTGGACGGGGCCGTCATAGCGGACGGTGACCGAGCCCGGGATCCTGCTCACCAGGAGCTCGGTGACCGTGAAGTCACGATCGCCGCCGAGCCCCAGTGCAGGAGGCAGGCCGGCCGGCAGGGGGCGAGGCGGGTTCACCGGCAGATGCCGCCAGCCGGAGCAGGCCAGAGCCTCCAGCCCGATGCCGACCCCGCCGCCGAAGTCGTGGGAGATCCGCTCGCTGTAACGGCGGTCGCTGACGAGCGCCTCGTACCCCAGCCTCACCAGGCCATCCGGGCACCGGGTCGCCGCCGCGCCCGGCGAGCTCCAGCTCGCGGAGACGCCCAGGATCTGCTCACCGAACCAGGCGAAGTCACCCTTGCTCGCCTTGAGCAGCGCGTCGGCGAACTCCGGTGCCTTCTCCGGAAGGGGGAGGACCACCCGGGCCAGCGCCTTGAGGTGCAGATCGGTCAGTCTGATCTCGCCCAGCCGGGCGGAGGCGTACGTGACGGGCCTGCGGCCGGTGCTCTTGATCAGCTCGCGCCAGAGCTTACGCACGTTCCGCCCCCGCAGTGCGCACGCGTCGTCACCGGCGCACCAGGTGGTGAAGCGCTTGAACGCCGCCTCGGTGGCGCGCAGTTGCGCGCGTTCCATACCGCGCCAGCCCACCGTCGCGTCGGGCGTGCTATCGAGAACCATGGCACGGACGCGCCCCGGGTAGAGCCGCGCGTACGCGGCGGCCGGAACCCCACCGTAGGAGAAGGCCAGCATGGTGAGTCTGTCCTGGCCGAGGGCGATGCGGATCGCCTCCATGTCCCTGGCCACTGAGTCCGAGTCCAGGTGGTCGGCCAGACCGGTCATGTCGTCCTGGCGGCATCGATCGACCAGGCGTTCGAGGGCGGCGGCCTGGGCCTCGTATGCGGCGCGGTCACGCGGGTCGTTGAGTGGCAGTCCGGGAACTGCGCAGGAGGGCGGCAGATAGCGCCCCGCCGTGCTGGTGCGAGGGTTGTAGCCGACGACATCGAAGTGCTTGCGCAACTTCGTGAAGGACTCCGGAGCCGACGAAAGGACGCCCTGGATCCCCGGACCGCCATCGGACACGACGAGAACGCTGCCGAGGCGGAGCGACGGATCGGCGGCGGGGAGCCGGGCGAGCTCCAGCTTGATCGTGGTTCTACCCGGCGCGGACCAGTCCACCGGCACCTCGATCGTGGTGCATTCCATCTCCGCCGGCCCCTGGCCCCCAGGGCACGCCCTCCAGGCGAGGGTCGGCGCGGTCTGGGCCGCTGCCGGCAGTACGGCCAGGCCCAGGAACGCGGACAGGGCTGACAGGACGACCGGCAAGGTCTTCACTCGATGTGCGGAGCGGACCGGCACCGGTCTGACCGGCCGGTTCGTTCGGTTTGTCATGCGCTCACCGTAAAGATCACGGCTGGCCCGGTGACATGGCCGAGGCATCCCAAAACAAGGTGAGGCCCAGCCCACCTTCACACGTGCGCCCAGGGCACCCCGTCTGCCTTGCCACAGATGACAGGGGGCCGCGTCACGCATCGTCTGGAGGACATGGCCGCAGGCCGCGATCCTGCAGATGAAAGAGCGTTGTCTGCAGGATCGCTTTCCAGGCCGTCCGTCACCGGGATCGCATCAGCCGCCCACCAGGGCCCGATGGATCCCTAGCGCCGGTTTTCGTTCCGGCGTTCCCTAACCGCCGAGTTCTCGGCGGCGGTGACGATCGTGGGCGCGTCCTCCGGGAGGAGATATCCGGCGTCCACCGACGCCTGCGCGGCCGCCCGCACCTTGCTCACGTAGTCGGCGTGCGTCGGGTAAAGCCGGCTGAGCACCGGCTCAGCCGTACGCGGCAGGAACGGGTCGGACGGGTCGCCCGCGTTGTGCCGGTCCCACGGGTCGCGAGCGCCGTAGAGGCCGCAGAAGACGCCGCTGCCACTGATGTCCCGCTCCCCCGTGAGCGTGCGGGTCGGCACCACCACGTCGGGGAGCCGGATATGCCGCCCACGGCCAGGCCCGTGCCCGGGTCGCGCAGCTCGGGGTGCAGCAACGCCCCGCTCGGCGGCCGGGGCCCGCCCCTCGCCCAGGCGGCCAGGAGCCGCAGCGTACGGGTGATGATGGCACGCTCGCGGCGAGCCGACCTCACCGCACTGGCCGGATACGTCGACCGAGAAGCCGTCCAGCCGATCGTCGAGGAGACCTATCCCCTGGAAGACATCGGCCAGGCCCACAAGCTGACCGGGACCGGACACGCACGAGGCAAACGAGTGATTGCCGTGTTGGCCACTCCTTAACCACGGCTCTTGCGGCGCCTTCGAACTACTCCGGTCCACCCGGCTGCGCAGCACCCACGCCATCGCCCAGCGGCAGGCGCTTGGCGACGTCCAGCCGTACCTCGCCGTAGGGCTGGACGTGCTGCCAGAACAGCGGGGTCAGTCCGCGGCGATCGGCGGGCTTGAACAGCTTGGCCCACTCCGGATCGGCGAGGACGTCCTGCAGCATCAAGGTGTTGATGTACACGAGCGCGGCCTGCAGGATACGCAGGCACAACACGCTCATCTCCAGTTCCTCGCGCCGGTTGGTGGCGATGTCGCCGCCCTTGCCGTAGAAGATGACCGAATTTGCTCCGTTGGAGGACTCCACCACGTTGAGCCCTTCCTGGATCTCCCGCTGGAGCTCACGAAAGCGGAGATAGCGGGCCACGAAGATCGTTTTCTGCGCGCGGCCGACCTCGAGCATGGCCTGGTAGGTAGGGTGGGAGGCCGACTCGGTGAAGCGGTGCAGGATGGCCTCGGTGGAGGCAGTACCCTGTTTGATCGCGGTTGCGTATTTGATCATCTGGTCGTAGTTCTGCTCGATCAGGTCCCAGCGGATCGGCCGGGTCATCGCCGGTGTCAGCCGCAGGTACAGGTCGCTCTCGCCGCTCTCGACCCGATACAGTTTGACCTTGTTGATCTGCTTGATGCGCGGCAGCAGGTCAAAGCCCAAGAGCCTGGTCACGCCGAACCCGATTTCCGTCTGGCCGTGGGAGTCGACATAGTTGCCCTCGACCTTCATGGTGGTGCCGTGCCGGACCGCGCCCTCGATCATCGCGTGCACCTCCGAGGCCGAGGCGCGCAGGGTCTGGGAGTGCACGACCATGGACCCGCGCTCGATGTGCCAGTAGATGAGGATGCCGCGGCCTCCATACCGGGAGTGCCACTCGGTGAAGATGTTCTGGTCGTAGGCGCGCACGTGCGTGGAGCCGGAGGCGACAGTGGTGGTCCCCTCGCCCCACAGTTCCACGTCCCGGGCGGTGAAGGTGGCGTTCGCGATGTCGGTGGCGATCTGCGGGGTCAGGTAGCGGCGCCGGACGTAGCGGATGTCGTCCTCGCTGTGTGCGTGGCCACCGGAGGCCACGGCCCGGATCCCGGTGTTGGTGCCGTACCCGAAGATCGCAAGCATCAGGCGTTCGGCCATGACCTCGGGCTTGAGGCTGGAACTGCCCGCCACCGAGGTGACGGCGTTCAGGCAGCCGGTGCGCAGCACCGCCTCCTTGAGCATGTCGATCAGCGGGACTGCGCCCCAGCGCCGGCTCACCTCGTTCTTGATCTTTCGCAGGTTCCGCGGCTCCTCCGCCGGGCCGATCTTCGTCAGCTTGATCGCGCCGGACTTGCGCTCGGAGATCGCCACCCAGTCCAGCTTGGGCAGCGCGGTGTTGAGCGCGTCCAGTTCCGCGCGCATCTCGGCCTTCAACTCGGCGATGAAGTCCCGTGGGTCCAGCGGTTTGCGCAGCTCGGCGTAGTTCTCCACGCGGCGGGCGGCGAAGTCCTTGGGCAGGTCCTCCTCCGGGTCGCGGAAGGAGTGGGCGCCGACCACCCAGATCTCCTTGCAGCGCAGCGCGTCGCGCAGCGCCTGGAAGGTGACGATCTCGTACACCATCCGCACAACCCGCCGACGGCCGCGCTTGTCGTTCTTGAACACCAGGTTCTCCCAGTCGCCGGCGGTGCCGCGGTGCTCGGGCACCGTCTCGCCGCGTGGGTAGTAGGTGGTGTTGCCCGCCTTGGCGTAGCGGCTGATCAGCTCCAGCGCCTCGATCACCGGCTGGTAGGCGGTGTTGTTGCCTTTGAACTCCAGGGTGTCCAGCAGCGCGATCAGCCCGCGCCGGTAGTGGTTGGTGTAGGAGGCGCGCAGTGTGGTCTGCACCGTGGTGCGGTAGGCCGGGCCCTTGGTCTTGAACTCGTGCACCAGGTCTCGCAGCGTCTGCTCGCCGCCGCTGACGGCGGGGAAGATGACCTGGCGGACCGGTTCGTCGGGGTGGCCCAGGGCGGCGTCGGCGACCTTGAATAGGATGTTCTCCTTGCCGGTCGCCCGCTTGAACGCTGTTGATCAGTTCCTTGGTCACCTTGCTGTCGGCCCGTGCCTTGATCCTATGCACGGTGGCGATCAGCAGCTCCACCAGCGTGTCGGTGATCTCCCGCTCCCGCTCATGCACCAGTGCCGCCAGCAGCAGCACCGTCAGCTCGCGCGGGTGCGTGCGCATGTGCGAGGGCGCCTCCACCGCCGCCCGGGCCCGCCAGGACGCCAGCACCTTGGGTGCCACATCGGCGAACAACCCGGGCGGCAGCTCGATCGCCCGCACCGCCGTCAGCTTGCGGATCTCGGTCATCATCGATTCCAGGCTCACGTTGCCCGACGCGGACTTGATGAACGCCAGCACGTCGAAGTCCTCGTCATCGTCCTCGGCAGGCACCTGGCCAGCGGGCTCCTGGCCGTTGCCGGCCGCCTCCGCTCCCGCGCGGCTCGCGTCGTCGATGCCGACCAGCGCGCAGATGCGCTGCGTGGTCTCGGGGCTCAGCCGGGAAGCGATCCGCACCGACCAGGTGACCTCCGCGTTATGCAGACCCGAGGCCACGATCCGGGAAATCCGCCCCGGCGTCGGCGGCTCGATCCGCTCCTCGCGCAGATGCTTGAGCAGTTCCTCCCGCACCCGGTCAGGCCGCCGCTCCGCGTGCGCGACCTCCTCGGCCAGCCACACCGCCAGCTTCGACGCGTCCGCCGTCGTGCAGGTGCGAAAACCCAGATGCGTGCGGATCTGACTGCGGTGGTACTCGATCGTGGAGCCGGACCACTCGTAGAAGCCGAGCTCTGAGGCGGGAACCTGGACCTGCTTGGCCACGTACTCGACTACGTCGTCCGGCAGTTCTGAACGACCGCGCGGGAACCGGCCGTGCTGCGTGTAGAACTTCAGCAAGATAACGAAGCCGAGTCGCGTCGCGTCCCGCTTTCCAGCAATCAGCTCGCGCTCTTCGTCCAGGATCGTCCAGTGCTCGACCAGTTCGTCGATGTGCATCGGGGGATGTTTCATGACCGACCAGCATTGACCAGGCAAATCACAACAAGATCAACGCCGTTTGGGGCTCATGACACGTTTCTTACCGGCACCCCTAGTTCGCCCGGGCGCTGGGCGACATCGTGACGGAGTTCGAGGCGCCGCGTCCACCGCGGTTCGTCGCGCGGGCGGCCGTCCGGACCCGGTGGGTGAGGCGCCGGGTAAATCGATCGACACCCAGCGCCGCAGATCGCTACCGTCCGGCCATGGCTGTTTTCACCGATGCCGATCTCGACCGCTTCGTCACCGAGGGCTTCCTCAAGGTGGAGGAGGCGTTCCCGCGCGAGACCGGCGACCGGCTCAGGGATCTGCTGTGGCGGCAGATCGGCCTGTCCCCCGACCGGCCGGAGGACTGGACGCAGCCGGTGGTGTGGGCCGCCCCCGACCCCGCCGGGCGAGGCCCGTTCGGAGAGGCGATGCGCGGCCGGCGCCTGACCGAGGCGCTGGACCTCGTCGCGGGCAAGGGCGGATGGGTGCCGCGCGGCACCATCGGCAACACGCCGGTCCGCTTCCCCCACCCCTCCGACGCCGGGGACACCGGCTGGCACATCGACCAGAACAACCCAGGACCGGCCGACACCTGGGGAACCGTCACCATCGCGTCCCGCACGATGCTCGTGCTGGTGCTGCTGTCGGAGATCGGACCCGACGACGCGCCCACCCGCATCAGGGTCGGCTCCCACCTCGACACCGTCCGTGCCCTGGAACCGTACGGCGAGCAGGGGCTGGAGTTCTTCGCCGCCGGCCCTGTGCTGGACGAGGCGACCGCCCACCGGCCCGAGACCTGCGCCACGGGACTGCCCGGCGACGTCTACCTGTGCCACCCGCACCTCGTCCACGCCGCTCAGCCCCACCGCGGCACCCGGCCTCGCTTCATGTCCCAGATCCCGCTCTTCCTGGCCGAGCCGCTGACTTCCGGCGACGCCACCCCCCTCGCCCGGGCCGTACGGCTCGGGCTCGGCGGCTGAACGGCCGCACCGCGCCACGCCTTCGCCGCGGCGGCGAGCTAAACTGAGTTTAGGTCTAAACTCAAGGAGGATCGCGATGACGCGGACGATAGTGGTGAGTGGCGGCGGCACCGGCATCGGCAAGGCCGTGGCGGCGCGCTTCGCCGCAGATGGGGACCGGGTGGCGATCATCGGCCGTCGTGCCGACGTCCTGGAAAGGACGGCCAAGGAGATCGGCGGCACCGCGCTGGTGGCCGACCTGAGCGAGCCCGCGGAGGTCGAGCGGGTGCGCGCCGACCTGGCCGGGCGCTTCGGCTCGATCGACGTGCTGGTCAACAACGCGGGCGGCAACATGGAAAGGCACGGCGGTTCCGGCGACGTCGCGGAGCGGTGGACCGGCAACTTCCGGACCAACGTGCTGACGGCGGTGCTGCCGACCGAGGCGTTCCGCGATCTGCTGAACCCGAACGGCCGAGTTGTGTTCATCAGCTCGATCGCGGCCTTCCGCGGCTCGGGCGGCACCTCGTACGGCCCGATGAAGGCGGCCCTGCACCCGTACGCGTTCGATCTCGCCGCCGCCCTCGGGCCACGCGGCATCACGGTGAACGTGGTCGCCCCGGGGTTCATCGAGGACACCGAGTTCTTCCGCGGCACCATGGACGACGAACGCCGCGCGATGCTCGTCGGGCAGACGCACACCGGCCGGGCCGGGTCGCCGCAGGACATCGCCGAGACCGTGCACTGGCTCGCCTCGCCCGGCGGCGGGCACGTCACCGCGCAGATCATCCAGGTGAACGGCGGGGCCGAACGTGGCCGCTGAGCCGCCGCGCGACGGTGCCGACGCGATCCAGGACGCCTGGCGGCGCGAGCTGCCGGGCGTCCCGGTGGAGTCGATCGGGGTCATCACCCGGATCTGGTGGGCCGCCAAGGTCTTCGGCGACGAGCGCCGCCGTCTCCTCGCGAAGCTTGGCGTGGACGTCGCGACCCTGGACCTGCTGTCCACGCTGCGGCGCTCCGGCCCGCCCTACCGGCTGAGCCCGGGCGAGCTCGCCGACGCGTGCATGGTGACGCGCGGCGCGATCACCCAGCGCGTGGAGCGGGCGGTCAGGGCCGGGCTGGTCGAACGCACCACCGCCGGATCGGGCTACCACGCGCGCGCGGTCTTCCTCACCGACGCGGGCAACGCCCTGCTCGACCGCGTCGTCGCCGACCTGCTCATGGCCGAGGACCGCCTCGTCGGCCATCTCCCACCCGAACGCCGCGACCAGCTCGCCGACCTGCTGCGCGAACTGCTCGCCGGACTGGGCGGCCCGAGCCTGACCGGGCAGGTCGGGGACTGACCCTTCACGTGTCCCTCCACCACTGACCCACCGCTGGCCAGGGCTCACGCGGGAGCGCCGGACGCCGGCGGCGTCGCGGGTCTGCGGGCGATGAGCAGGTGCGGCGCGGCTGCCGGACGGCGATACCGGCGCCGACGTGGCGGCCGCCGGGCCGTCAGTCCACCGGCCCGCCGGCGACGTAGACGACCTGTCCCGAGACGAACCCCGCTTCCGGACTGACCAGGTAGGAAGCGGTGTGCGCGATGTCCTCCGGCTGCCCGACGCGGCCCACGGGAATGGACTGCGCCGCCCTGCGCTGGAACTCCTCGAACTCCAGGCCGAGCCGCCGGGCCGAGGCCCTGGTCATGTCGCTCACGACGAAGCCCGGCGCGATGGCGTTGGCCGTGACGCCGCGCCGTCCGAGCTGGAGGGCCAGCGACTTCGTGAAGCCGATCAGCCCCGCCTTCGCGCTGGCGTAGTCGACCCGGGCGGCGTCTCCCACGGCGGAGATGCTCGACATGGTGACGATGCGTCCCCAGCCTGCGTCACTCATGTACGGGACGACGGCGCGGGTGAGGAGGAACGGACCGCGTAGATTGACCCCCAGGACCATGTCCCACTGCTCGGTGGTCATGTCCACCAGGTCGGTACGCGGGCCGACGCCGGCGTTGTTGACCAGCACCGTCGGCGGCCCCAGCTCGTCGGCGACCCGCGCGACGGCATCGCCGACCAGGCTCTCGTCGGCGACATCGGCCGAGATCGCCAGGGCCGTCCCGCCCTCGCTCCTGATCGCCTCGACGGTCGCGGCGCAGTCCGCCTCGTCCAGGTCGACGACCGCCACCGCCATGCCGTCCCGTGCCAGCCGTCTGGCGACCGCGGCGCCGATGCCGCGGGCCGCGCCGGTCACGATCGCCGTCCTGGTCTCGAAGGGAGAAGCCGAATGTGTCATGCGGACAAGCGCACAGCATCCGGGCCCGGTGGCCAAACGATGTAGCGCCAGACTTAATGCTCAGTTGTGGCCTCGCCGCCGAGAGCGCGGACCTCGTCCGGTGCGGACTGCCGGGCAGCGGTCAGGCCGGCTCCTTCACCAGGGTGGTGACCAGCCGGAACACCTCGGCGGTGTCGGCCACGCCGCCCACGATGATGATTTTCATGCTGGCCCTCTCCTCGTCGTAGACGGTCTCGACGCGCAGGGGCCTGTCGCCGGGGCCACGGCTGACGGCGGCGGCCACCAGCGTGTTGCCCAGGCTCATCATCTCGTCGGGGGAGATGGCGTCGATCTGCACGATGCTCGACGCCTCCACATGACGCCGCCCGGCGGTCTCGGCGGCAGGCTCGGCGGCACCGCCCATGAACGCCTCCAGGTCCTCACGGGCGATCCGGTACTGCTTGCCGATGCGCACCGCCTTGAGCCGCCCGTCGCGCACATAGTTGCGCACGGTCTTCACATGCAGGCCCAGCAGGTTCGCCACCTGCTCCACCGAGTACGGCTGCCGCGGCATCCCACTCCCCTCCGATCAGCTCTCCAACACACCCTATATATCCGTCTCCCAGGGAATGTTGCGGAGGCGTGCGGGATTACGGCGGCCACGGTCGTCGGAGGGACCGAGCGACGCGGGCAGTAGTCTGCGTTCATGTTCCACCGCAAACCCTTAGAAGAGCGCATCGCCGAGCGCGTCGCCAAGCGGCCTCCCCTGAAGGAGGGCAAGCACTTCGAGCACCGCCCCGCGCTGATCGTGTTCTGCGTGATCATCGCGCTCGTCGTGCTGAAGATCCTGGGTGCCTTCGCCCTCATGAAGTGGGGCGTCCAGTAGGTCCGGAGAGGACGGGCGTAGCACTCGCTCCTGCCGCTCTGTGACCCACGCCACACGCAGCTCCTGTCAGCAATCGGGGCGCCGTTCCGCTCAACTCACCGAGAGCAAGCGAACGGACAGGAGCATCACATGAAGCACCGCATCGTCGTCCTCGGCGCCGGCTATGCCGGGGCCTACGTGGCCGGGACCCTGGCCCGCCGGCTGTCCCCGGCGGACACAGAGATCACCGTGGTCAACGCCGTGCCGGACTTCGTCCAGCGGATGCGGCTGCACCAGTTGGCGGCCGGCCAGGACATCGAGGCTCCGAAGCTCGCCGACGTCTTCGCGGGCACGGGGATACGGCTGCGCGTGGCCCGCGTCACCGCCGTCGACCCCGAGCGCCAGATCGTCGCCGTGGCCGACGCCGACGGAGGCGGCGAACTCGGCTACGACACGCTTTTGTACGCGCTCGGCAGCCACGGCGCCGACCGCGCGGTCCCCGGCGCGGCCGAGCACGCCTTCGACGTCGCCGCCAGGCCCTCGGCGCTGCGCCTGCGCGAGCGCCTGGACAGCCTGGCCAGGCGGGGCGAAGGCGGGCGCGTTGTCGTCGTCGGCGACGGGCTGACCGGCATCGAGACCGCCACGGAGATCGCCGAATCCCGGCCCGGCCTGTCGGTGGCGCTGATCGCCCGCGGCGAGCTGGGCGCCCGGCTCTCCGCCGGGGCCCGCGGCCACCTGCGTCAGGCCTGCGACCGGCTGGGTGTCACGGTCCTGGAGCACACCAGCGTCGAAGCCGTCGAAGCGACGCGGGTGCTGTGCGCCGACGGCACCGCCCTGTCGTCCGACGCGACCGTGTGGACGGCCGGGTTCGCGGTCGACCCCATCGCCGCCGCCGGCGGGCTGGAGGTCACTGAGAGCGGTCAGATCGTCGTCGATCGCACCATGCGGTCGGTCTCGCACCCGAACGTCTACGCCGTCGGTGACAGCGCCTATGCCATCGGCGACAACGGCCGGCCACTGCCGATGTCCTGCGCTTCGGCGGGCTGCACCGGCCGGCAGGCTGTCGAGGCGATCGTGGGACGCCTGACCGGCCGCAAGATCGCGGACGGCAAGCTGGTCTACACGTGCAACCACATCAGCCTCGGGCGGCGGGACGGGATCCTGCAGATGGTCGACGACGAAGGGCAGGCAAAGCCGAAGTATGTGGGCGGCCGGAAGGCCGCGCGGGTCAAGACGGGCATCGTGAAGATGTCGCTGTGGGCCACCTCGCACCCGACCTTCGGCCTGCCCAAGCGCAAGCACCGCCTGGCCGCCGCGCCGGACGCGAACGGGGAGAAGACCGGTCGTGTCGAGAAGGCCCGGATCAGCGGCACCCACGACGTCCGCAATCCGGAAAAGCCGACCCGCGTCGCGTCCGAAACCCCGCTCACCCGGCGATGAACTCCCCTCTCTGAAGGAGAAGGCATGTCCACCCAGGCCGCGCCCGCAGCCGACGCGTCGCCCTCACCCTGGCCGGCCGTGGCCGGGGCAGTCGCCTTGCTCACGGTGATCATCAGCCTGCTGCTCACCGCCTTCGCCTGGCCGTCGGTACGCTCATCGGTGCGTGATGTGCCGATCGCCGTCGCCGGGCCCGCCCCCGCCGTCAAGCAGCTCACCGCCGTACTCGACCGACGTCTTCCGGACGGCTTCGATGTCACCGAGGTCGCCGGCACCACTGCCGCCGAACGGCTGATCCGCGACCGCGAGGTGTACGGGGCGATCGACCTCAGCTCCGGCACCCCTCAGGTCATCACCGCATCCGCCGCAAGCGCCGCCGTCGCCCAGACCCTGAACAGCATCGCGACCGGCCTCGACCAGGGAACCGGCACGGCGGTCGCCGCCCGCGACCTCGTCCCGCTGCCGGCCGACGACCCGCGCGGCGCCGGACTGGCCGCCGGAGCCCTGCCGCTGGTCATGGGCGGCCTGCTCGCCGCCGTGCTGTTGACCAGGCTCGTCCGCGGAACCGTCCGCCGCGTCACCGGAGCGTTCGCCTTCGCCGTCACCGGCGGACTCGCCGTGGCGGCGATCCTGCAGTTCTGGCTGGGCTCACTCAACGGCTCCTACTGGGCCAACAGCGGCGCCATCGCCCTGACCATCGCGGCCACCTCCCTGAGCATCCTCGGGCTCGAGTCACTGCTCGGGTACGCCGGCCTCGGCCTCGGCGCCGCCACCATGATGCTCATCGGCAACCCCCTGTCGGGCACCGCGACCGCCCCCGAGATGCTGCCCGGCTGGTCCGGCGCCCTCGGCCAACTGCTGCCGCCGGGGGCCGGCGGCCGGCTGCTGCGCTCCACCGCCTTCTTCGACGGCCACGGCGCCACCCACTCTGCCGCCGTCCTGGGGACCTGGCTCACGCTCGGCCTAATGCTGTCCCTGGCCGGCGGCCTGCGCGCCCGGTCTACCGCCACCGTCGCGGACACGGCCGCGCGGCCGGCCACGCACGCGCCGCACCTCACAACACCCGGTCCCTGATTCACCTCTGAAACACGCCCCAAGGGTGGTCCGCGTGGACAGCACTGCCACTGATCGCTTCGACACCAGCCGGTTCGAGGCCAACCGGAACCGGCTGGCCTCACTGGCCTACCGGCTGCTCGGCTCCGCCGCCGACGCCGAGGACGTCGTGCAGGATGCGTTCCTGCACTGGCAGGCCGTGGACCGGCAACGGATCAAGGTGCCGGAAGCATGGCTGACCAAGGTCGTCACCAACCTGTGCCTCGACCGGCTCCGCTCGGCGCGAGCCCGCCGCGAACGCACCGCCGGCGCCTGGTTGCCCGAACCGCTACTCGACGGCGACCCGATGCTCGGCCCGGCCGACTCGTTCGAGCAGCGCGAATCGGTCTCCCTGGCCGTGCTGACGCTCATGGAGCGCCTGTCGCCCCTCGAACGGGCCGTCTACGTCCTGCGCGAAGCGTTCTCCTACAGCCACGCCGATATCGCGGAGATCCTCGACATCACCGAGGTCGCGAGCCAGCAGCACCTCCACCGGGCCCGGCGCCGCATCACCGCCGCGCGCCGCGGCGGAGAGGTCGACCCGGCATCCGCCCGCAGGGTCATCGAGGAATTCCTCGCCGCTGCCTCCTCGGGTCGCACCGAACGGCTGGTGGCACTGCTCACCGACGACGCGACCGCGATCTCCGACGGTGCCGGGCTGGCCCAGAAGCTGCTGTGGTACGACACCCCGCAGCGCATCGCCGCCGTCGTACGGGCCGGCTTCAAACCCACACCCGCGAAGCGGCGATTCGCCGGCGGCACGCCCGCCGTCCACTACGCGCTCGTCAACGGCGCCCCCGCCATCCTCTTCGTGGTCGGCGACCAGGTGATCGGTGCCGTGACGTTCGACATCACGGGCGGCAAGATCGCAACCGTGCGCGGCATCGCCGCTCCCATGCGCCTCGTCCGCCTCACCGAAACCTGGCGGCGGCACGGACCGGACACGCCGCTCATCGGCCAGTGGTGACCCGGCACCGACCGCGGCCGCCCCTCACGCCGTGGGCCGGACGCCGGCGCCCTCGTACCCGTCACCGGGCAGCAGCGCGTCGCCGAGCATCCGCCAGTACGGCATCGCGGATCGCCCCGGCTCGATCCCGATGACCTGGATCGCGACGTGGTCGGCGCCGGCGTCGAGGTGGGCGCGGAGCTTGGCCACGATGGTGTCGAGGTCGCCCCAGAACACCAGGTCGTCGACGAGGCGGTCGCTGCCGCCGCCCGTGATCTCCTCGTCCGGGTAGCCCAGCCGCCGGAACTTCGCGATGTTGTACGGCGTGTTCAGGTAGGGGTGGAGGTGCTCGCGCGCGGCCGCACGGGCCCTGGCGGGGTCGGACTCGAACAGCACCGCGTGCTCGACGCCCAGGAACGCGTCGGGCCCGAGGATCTCCCGCGCTCGTGCGGTGTGCGCCACGGTGACGTGATAGGTGAGGGCGCCGGCGGAGCGGTCACGGGCCAGTTCGAGCATCTTGGGCCCGTACGCCGCGAGGATGCGGCGCATCGGCGCCCGCGGCAGCGGGTTGGACGTCGCCAGCCCGTCCATCTCGTCGAGATACGCGGCCATCGCCGCCAGCGGCGTGATCCCCGGCCGGGGCACGCCGCCGAATCCCAGGCCGAGCACGTGCCGCCCGGGGTAGGCGTCGGCCAGGAGCAGCGCGGCGCCGTACGCCCAGGGGGCCTCGCGCGACCAGATCTGCGCGATGCCGTTGACGACGGTGATCCGCCGCGTGCAGGAGAGCAGGTAGCCGGCGTGCGTGAACGCCTCACGCCCCGCCAGTTCGGGGATCCAGAACGCCGGCCATCCCCGGTCGTCCAGTTCCTGTATCGACTCGCGCATCCGCGCGGCCGGCTGGTGCTCGAAGTCGAAGGTGTAGATCCCGAATCTGCCCAGGTCCAGGCCGTCGAGGTCGCCCATCGGTGATCTCCTCGCGTTCGTCTCCGTTCTGTACATATCGAACTATCGCAGATTGTCGATATGACATGCAACGCGAGGTCGCCGTCGTGCGACGTCGTGGTTCTAGAGCGTCTCCCCCAAGGTGGCGACGAGCTGGGCGATGCGCTGCTCGTCGCGCTTGTAGTGGGTCCACTTGCCCACCCGTGTGGCCTTCACCAGGCCCGCCCGTTGCAGCTCCGCCATGTACGCCGACACCGTCGACTGCGCGAGCCCCGCCCTGGCCTGGATGTGGCTCACGCACACGCCGACCTCCGCCGGATCGGCGATCGCCTCCTCCAGCGGGAAGTGACGCTCCGGCTCGCGCAGCCACATCAGCAGCTGCAACCGCACCGGGTTCGACAGCGCACGCAGCGCGTCGACCAGCCCGGGATCCGGTGAGGTCACAGTCTCCGCCATGAGCCCAGGCTACAGTTCCCCCGCCGATGTTTCGAAATTCCTCGATATGATCGGGGGATCACGATTCCAGGGCGCTGCCCTGCTTCCACTTGCTGAACGGCATCTGCCAGAAGCCCCAGCCGTTGTTCCACTCCAGGATCCGGTTGGTGCCGACGATCTTGACGACGTCGCCCCGGTGGAAGTTGTCGTAGAACCACTTGGCCTGGGAGGGGCTGGCGTTGACGCACCCGTGGCTCACGTTGGCCCGGCCCTGCGAGCCGACCGACCAGGGCGCGCCGTGAACGTACTCGCCACTGTTGGAGATGCGCACGGCGTGGTTGACGACCTCCTTGTAGTAGCCGGGGTCGCCCTCCTTCTTCCCCGGAGAGATCATCGTGACCGGGTTGCCGCGTTCCATGGTCAGGTGGATGCCGCTGGTGGTGGTGTACTCGCGGGTGGTGGCCTTGCCGGCGCTGATCTTCATGGTCTGTACGACCTTGCCGTCGCGCCGGACCACCATCATGTGGGTCCTGGTGCTGACCGAGCTGATCCAGGCCGCGCCGATCTTGATGGTCGTGCTGTGGTCCTCGAGGCCGTAGGTGTCCGGCCCGGCCTTCACGCCCGTCAGGTGCGCGGTGAACTTCACCTTCTGGTGCGCGGGCCAGTACTTAGCGGTCCGGTAGATGACGTACTTGTCGTCGATCCATCGCCAGGCGCCCTTGACCGGCTTCTCCGCGTCCACCTCGAGGGCCTGCTCCACGGCGGCCTTGTCCTTCACCGGCGCGTTGAACCTCACCATGATCGGCATGCCGATGCCGACGGTCTCCCCCTTGATGCCGGGGGTGACGTCCACGACCTCCAGCCCGACCTTTGGCTTGAGCGTGGTGAAGCGGCTGGTCGCGGTCGCCGGGCCGCCCTTGCCGTTGGCCTTGGCCGACACCGTGTACTTGGCGGAGGGCTTGAGCGGCTCCTTGGAGGTCCACTTGGTGTGCGTGGAGTCGAACTCGCCCTCGAGCGTCTCGTCGCCCGCCTGGACCGTGACCTCCTCCAGCTCGCCGTCGGCGGCCGTGACGACCACGGTCTTGTCGGGACGCACCTTCGCGCTGCCCGTCGCCGGGCTGATCGTGATCTTGGGGGCCGGGACGGCGGGCGCGGCGTCGCCGGAGTCTCCGCCCGCCGAGCCTGGCGTGCCCGATCCGCCGGAACATGCCGACAGAGCCGCGGTCAGCGCCACGGCGACTCCGGCGATCGGCCACCTCGAACGACTTCCAGTGCTCAGCACAACTACTCCCCCATGAGCGCGAAGGGCACCATAAGACCTTATTCGGGGTTGCCTCTTATGTTGGCATTTTCTCCTACGCTCAGGTCACATTTCGGTCGCTTCTTCGGTCGACTCCTCTCTGTAGACGGTAAGGTGCGCGTCAAGGTTGATCAAGCGGCGAGTCAGCACCCACTGTGACGAGGGCCTGCACGTCCGTGTACGACGGAAGGCCCGCGGGGATCTGCCCGCCTGCGGCGACCGCCCGGGCGGTCTCGGCCACCGCGTGCAGGGCGGCCCGCAGCAGCAGCGACCCGGTGCTGATCCGGCGGACGCCGAGCGCGGCGAGTCCCGCGACCGTGTGGCGGCCGGGCAGGAACAGCACGTTGAGCGGCAGATCGACCGCGTCCACCAGCGCCCGAACGTCGTCGTCGGCGGCGACCCCGGGGACGAACACCCCGTCGGCTCCGGCCCCGGCGAAGGCTTGCACCCTGGCGATGGTCGCGCCCAGGTCCCCGGCCCCCAGCCAGTAGGTGTCGGTGCGGGCGTTGACGAACAGTTCCGGCGCCCGCGCCTTGACCGCGGCGATCGTCTCGCACCGCTCGCCGAGGTCCGCCAGCGTCCCGTCCGACCGGCCGTCCTCGATGTTGACGCCGGCCACGCCGAGGGCGGCGAGTTCGGCGGCGATCTCGGCCACGCCCTCCGGCGCGTCCGCGAAGCCGCCCTCGATGTCCACCGACACTGGGCACGGCAGCCCGGCCAGCCGCCGGGCCAGCGCCAGCGTCTCCGCCGCGGTGTCGCCGGTCGCGTCGGGTTTGCCCGCCGCCGCGGCGACGCCGAGGCTCGTGGTCCCGAGCGCGGCGAACCCGGCGGCGGCCAGGACGGCCGCCGAGGCGTGGTCCCAGGCGTTGGGCAGCACCAAGGGATGCTGGGCATAGTGCAGTGCACGGAAATCGGCAGGGTGCAGCGCACGGAAATCGGCAGGCTGCAGCGCCCGGGACGTCTCGGCGTCGGTGCTCATCGGGGTCCTCCCGTGGTCTCGGCGTTCTCAAGGTGGAGGCGGGCGGGCACGCGCAGGTTCGGCGACGGCTCGTAGGGAATCTCGGGGTCGGCGAGGCGGTGCCCGAGAGCGGCCTCCAGGACGCCCGCCGCCAGGGCGAGCGCGGCCCGCTCCCCCGGGCAGTGCCTGATCCCGCTGCCGAAACCCAGATGCCCGCCGCTCTCGCCGCGACCCTGGTGGAAACGGGCCGGGTCGAAACGGTGCGGGTCGGGGAAGACCTCGGGGTCCCTGTTGGCCGCCGCCAGGTCCAGCACGAGGACGGCCCCCGCGGGCACGGGAACTCCCCCGGCCGTGGCATCCTCGGCCGCCACCCGGCGCGTGAGCCGTACGGGCGGGTCCCACCGCAGGGTCTCGGTGAGCAGCGCCTCGACCGGCCACCGCACGGACAGGTCGGCGGGCAGGCGGGCCACGGCGGCGAGGGTGTTGCCCACCAGGCCGGCGGTGGCGTCGCACGCCTGGACCAGCGCCCCCGCGACCGCGGCCAGCAGGCCGGGTTCCGGCTCCTCCCCTTCGCTCAGCGCCGCCGCCAGCACGCCCACCGCCGCGTCCCCCGCATCCCCTGCGGGCGCCGCGCCGGGAGCGGGCGGGAGGTGATAGGCGGCGGCCATGGCCGTCACCGCGGCGACCACCTCCTCCCGCCGGTCCTCCGGGACGCCGAGCCGCGTGGCGAGGACGCCGACCGGGACGCGGCGGGCGATCCTGGCCATCACGTCCACACGGGCGCCGCCCGCCAGCTCGGCGCCGGTCCGCTCGCATGCCTCGCGGCGCAGCCGTACGGGGTCGAGGGCGTCGAGCAACCCCGTCACGCGCGCGCGACGGCGGGCGTGCTCGGCTCCGTTGCTGAATCTGCTGACCGCTCCCCGCAGCCACGCCATCCCCGCTCCCGGTTGCGCTGCGGGGGCTGCGGGGACGAGGAAGCGGGGATCGGCGAGCACGGCGCGCACGTCCGCGTGCCGGGTGAGCCGCCGGTCCTCTCCGGCGGGCGGATCTGCTGTCATCGGTGGCCGGGGGTCCGTGGAGACGGCCCCCTTCCCCCTTTCCTGGGTGGTCGTCGCCTCCCCGGCAGGCTAGGGCCGCGATCCTTCGGCACCGGTCGAACGATGAACGTTTCACGGCCGGGCTGGCGCCCGGCGGCCCGGGGGCATTTGGGCCTTCTCAACGATCGGCGCGCGGGTTATCACAGGGCGGGAGGGTGATTGTGATCCCCGCGCCTCCCCGAGCGTGATCCACGGCTCCACCACTGGGCACCACCGCTGGGCACCACCCGCCGGGCCACCCCGGCGTCGACATCTCGTACGCCCGCTGGGCACCACCGCGATGGAGGACGGCATGCGCCTGTTACGTACCGTGGTCACTCGATTACTGTTGTTGTGCGCGATGGTCGCCGCAGGCGCCGCCGCGGGGGCGGGGGCCGCGAACGCGGCGGTTCCCGACGTGTGGGGGTTCGCCTACGTCGACGTCACCTCCGGGGTGCCGAACCTGGCCTACCAGGCGGGCAGCTGGGCGCCCGGGCCGACGGTCAGCGTCTCGCCCGGCGGCACCGGCGAGTACTTCGTGCGGTTCCCGAAGATCGGCATCCCCAAGGGCGGGATCGCGCACGTGACCGCGATCTCGCAGTCGGCCGAGTGGTGCCAGATCGAGAAGTGGGGGCAGGCCGGCTCCGACGAGATCGTGGCGGTGCGCTGCTACAAGTTCGGCGGAACCCCAGTCTTCGCGCGCTTCTCGATCGTCTTCGCCAGCAGCAGCGGGGCGCTGTCCTCGGCGACGCAGGCGTACGGCTACGTCTACTGGGACGGCACGTCCATCGCCTCCGACTACAACTCCTCGCTCGGCGTGAACGCCGTCTTCCCCAACACGACCGGCGACTGGACCGTCTGGCTGCCCGGGCTCGGCTCCGCCGTGCAGGCCGGGAACATCCAGGTCACCGCGGTCGACTCGAGCAAGCCGGCGCGGTGCAAGGTGGGCGCATGGAGCTGGGCGGCGTCGGGGCAGAAGATCCAGGTGCTGTGCCACGATGTGGCCGACAAGCCGTACGACACGGGCTGGACCCTCACCTACCAGCGTGAGCGGGCGATCACCGGGGCCTTCGCGCCGCCGAAGCTGTTCGCCTACACCTTCGACAACGTCCCCGCCAACCCCGGGCCGTACGCGCCGGTCCCGACCGGGATCAACTACAACTCCCAGAGCGGGGTCAACACGGTGCGGACGGCCGGGACCGGCATGCGCCTGGTGTACTTCCCCAGGGTCGGGGCGACGCCCAACAACGTGCAGGTGACGGCGTACGGTCCCGGGCCGGAGTACTGCAACCTGCTCACGCTGTGGACGACCTCGGGTTCGGACGTCTACGTCCGTGACGTGGTCTGCTACAAGGGCACCACCCAGGTCGACCAGCCGTCGTTCGTGACCTACACCTCGAAGTACTGACCCGCGCGGGGGGCGGGCCCGGCCGGTCAGGACACGAAAGATCAGGGCACGCGGAGGCGGTGGGTCAGCCCCGTGTGGCGGCGGCCCGCCCCCCGCGTGCGCACGGCCTGGCCGAGCGCCCGCCGCGACCCGACGATGACCACGAGCTTCTTGGCCCGGGTGATGGCGGTGTAGAGCAGGTTGCGCTGCAGCATCATCCAGGCGCTGGTGGCCAGCGGGATGACCACGGCTGGATACTCGCTGCCCTGGGAACGGTGGATGCTGACCGCATAGGCGTGGGCGAGTTCGTCGAGCTCGTCGAAGGAGTAGTCGACGTTCTCGTCCTCGTCGGTCAGCACGGTCAGCTTGCTCTCCTCGGGGGTGATGGCGGTGACGACGCCGACCGTGCCGTTGAACACCCCGGCCGCGCCCTTGTCGTAGTTGTTGCGCAGCTGGGTGACCTTGTCGCCCACGCGGAAGACCCGCCCGCCGTACCGGCGCTCCGGCATGCCCTCGCGGGCGGGGGTCAGCGCCTCCTGCAGGGCGATGTTGAGCGCCCCCGCGCCGGCCGGGCCGCGGTGCATGGGCGCAAGCACCTGCACGTCCCTGCGCGGGTTGAGCCCGAACTTCCTGGGAATGCGCCGCGCGACCACGTCCACGGTCAGGGCGGCGATCTCCTCGGGCTCCTCACAGGGAAACAGGAAGAAGTCGGGGAACTCCCGGACCAGGGGGTGCCGGCCGGTGTTGACGCGGTGGGCGTTGACGACCACGCCTGACTCCTGCGCCTGGCGGAAGATCTGCGTCAGGCGCACCCGGGGGATGCCGGGCGCGGCCAGCAGGTCGCGCAGCACCTCTCCGGCGCCGACCGAGGGAAGCTGGTCGACGTCGCCGACGAACAGCAGGTGCGCGCCCGGGGCGACCGCCTTGGCGAGCTTGTTGGCCAGCAGCAGGTCGAGCATGGACGCCTCGTCCACCACGACCAGGTCGGCGTCGAGGGGGTTGTCCCGGTCGAAGGTGGCGTCCCCGCCGGGGCGCAGCTGGAGCAGCCGGTGCACGGTGGTGGCCTCGTGGCCGGTCAGCTCCGCCAGCCGCTTGGCCGCCCGGCCGGTCGGGGCGGCGAGGATGACCTTGGCCCGCTTCGCGCGGGCGAGGGTCACCACCGAGCGCACGGTGAAGCTCTTGCCGCAGCCGGGGCCGCCGGTCAGGACGGCGACCTTCTCCGTCAGCGCGAGCCGTACGGCCTCGGCCTGCTCGGGCGCGAGGTCGGCGCCGGTCCGGCCGCGCAGCCAGTCGAAGGCGGCCGGCCAGTCCACGTCGGTGAACACCCCGAGCCGGTCGTGGCCGGAGGTCAGCAGGGTGCGCAGCGTGCCGGCCAGCGACAGCTCGGCGCGGTGGAAGGGGACGAGGTAGATCGCGGGGACGGTGCTGTCGCCGTTCTCGTCGCCCTGGCCGTTCTCGCCGTTCCCTCTGGCCGGGACCTCCTCGCGGACCACGCCCTCCTCGGCGACGAGCTCCTCCAGGCACGCCGAGGTCAGGTCGGGCGGCACCTCCAGGATCTTGACGGCGTCGGCGACCAGGTTGGGGGCGGGCAGGAAGCAGTGGCCGTCGTCGGCGGCCTGCGACAGCGTGTAGCGCAGGCCGGCCTTGACCCGCTCGGGGCTGTCGTGCGGAATGCCCACGGCCTGCGCGATGGTGTCGGCGGTCTTGAACCCGATGCCCCACACGTCGTCGGCGAGCCGGTAGGGCTCCTTGCGGACCACGTCGATGGAGTCCTCGCCGTACTGCTTGAAGATGCGCACGGCGATGGAGGTGGACACCCCGACGCCCTGCAGGAAGATCATCACCTCCTTGATGATCTTCTGTTCCTCCCAGGCGGCGGCGATCATCTTGGTCCGCTTGGGCCCGAGGCCGGGGACCTCGACCAGGCGCTTGGGCTCCTCCTCGATGATCCGCAGCGTGTCGGTGCCGAAGTGGTCCACGATCCGCTCGGCCATCTTGGGGCCGATGCCCTTGATCAGCCCGGAGCCCAGGTAGCGCTGGATGCCCTGGATCGTCGCCGGCAGGACGGTGGAGTACGACCAGACCTCGAACTGCCTGCCGTACTTGGGGTGGGAGCCCCAGCGGCCGGTGAGCCGCAGCGACTCGCCCACCTGCGCCCCGAGCAGCGGACCGACGACGGTCAGCAGCTCGGTGCCCGACCGTTCGGTGGCGACCCTGGCGATCGTGTAGCCCGTCTCCTCGTTGGCGTAGGTGATCCGCTCCAGCACGGCGTCGAGCTGCAGGCCGGGCGGCCTGCCCGCGGCGCCTTCGGGAGGATTCGTCATGCGTCGCATTGTCTCCCACATGGCGGGACCCGCCTGACCGGAACCGGCGCCGCCGGGGATCGGGCGCCGCACCCGGTGTTCGGACGATCCCTAGCGCAGGCGCAGTCCCGCGATGAGCAGTCCGGCCAGCCTCCGTGCGTCGTAGTGAGGGTCGTGCTCGGCGCCGATGCAGAGGTTTCCCACGCCGTGCATGAGTTCGATGGCCGGGATGTCGGAGCGGATCTCGCCGGCGGCGGCCGCGGCGTCGAGCAGCCGGGTGCACACGGGCACGAGACGGTCGAGGAAGTAGGCGTGCAGGGCGTCGAAGCCGGCGGCGTCGGACCGCAGCACGGCAGCCAGTCCGTGCTTGGTGACCAGGAAGTCGACGAAGAGGCCGATCCATCGCTCCAGCGCGGCGTAAGGGGTCGCACTGGTCTCAAGCAGGGCCGGGCCGGCCTCGGCGCAGGCCTCGACCTGGTGCCTGTAGACGGCGATGATGAGATCCGCTCGCGTCGGGAAGTGGCGGTAGATCGTGGCCGTCCCGACGCCGGCCTTGGCCGCGATGTCGCGTACGGGCGCGTCCACGCCTGAGGCGACGAAGACCGCGGCGGCCGCGTCGAGCAGGGTCTTCTCGTTGCGCCGTGCGTCCGCCCGTTTGGGCCGGGCCGCCCGCTCCGCGCCTCGGTCGCTGTCGTTCATCGCGCGGCTCCCTCCGTTGCCGGGCTTGCTAAACGGGACATGGTTCCGTATCGTCGAAACGGAACACGGTCCCGCTTGTTCATCATGCCAGAGCAGCGGACCGGCGACCAAGCCATGCGTCGCCACCACGCTTCCCCATTCCCCTCCCGGTCGACGCCGGTGGCGCACCCCACCCCGGCGCTGCCGGTGCCGAAAGGACCGACGACCCCGATGCCACACTCACTCCACCCCAGTTTCGGGATCATGACCGCCCCGCAACAGGTCGCCTACCACGACGTCCTGCGGGTCTGGCGCGAGGCGGACTCGATCCCGGAGATCGAGCACGCGTGGCTGTTCGATCACCTCATGCCGATCGGCGGCGACCCGGACGGGCCGGCCTACGAAGGCTGGACGCTGCTCGCGGCCCTCGCCGCGCAGACCCGGCGGCTGCGGCTCGGCGTGCTGGTGACCAGCAACCGGTTCCGGCCGCCCGCGATGCTCGCCAAGATCGCCGCGACCGTCGACGACGTCTGCGGCGGACGCCTCGACTTCGGCATCGGCGTCGGCTCACGCCCCGGCCACCCCCTGGCCCGGCGTGAGTACGAAGCACACGGCCTGCCCTTCCACGACGCCGCGCACGCCGTGGAAAGCCTCGCCGAAGCCTGCACGGTGATCCGGCGATTGTGGACCGAGGCCGAACCGTTCGACTTCCACGGCACCCACGTCCGGCTCACCGGAGCGTTCTGCAATCCCAAACCCGTCCAGCGCCCCCATCCGCCGATCCTCATCGGCGGGCGCTCGTCCCCGACGCTGCGCGTGGTCGCCGAGCACGCCGACCTGTGGAACATCCCCGGCGGCGACATCGACGACGTCGTCCGCCGCAGCGCGCTGCTCGACCGCTACTGCGCCGAGATCGGCCGCGACCCCGCCTCCATCACCCGCTCGATCCACCTGCCCGTCTCCTACGACCGGCCCGGCCCCACCCGGGACGCGATCGGCGAGGCGATCGACGCCGGCTTCCGGCACATCGTCCTCGGACTGCCGTCGCCCTACCCCGCCGGCGTCGCCCGGTGGGTCACCGACGAACTCATCACCTCACGGAACAACTGAGAGGAAGACCAACCCATGAACAACGCAGGCGTGGCGACTACGGACGTGGCCGTCGGCGCACCCAGCCCCGTCATCTCGGTGAAGCCGGTGGTGCTGCCGGCCCCCGGCCGTGGCGAGGATCTGCGCGTACGCGTGTCGGCGCCGGCGACCGGGAGCGAACTGCCGGTCATCGTCTTCTCGCACGGCTTCGGGGGGTCGATGGACGGCTACGGCCCGCTGGTCGACTTCTGGACCGCCCACGGCTTCGCGGTGATCCAGCCCACCCATCTCGACTCGAGGACGCTGAACCTTCCCCCCGACGACCCCCGTACGCCGCTGATCTGGCGTTTCCGCGTCGAGGACCTGAAGCGCGTCCTCGACGGGCTGGAGTTCGTCGAAGCCGCCGTTCCCGGCCTCGGCGGGCGTCTCGACCGAAGCCGCATCGCCGTGGCCGGACACTCCTGGGGCGCCCAGACGGCGAGCATGCTCCTGGGCGCGCGAGTCCTCGATTCCGCGGGCGAGCCGGGAGAGGACATGTCCGACCCGCGGATCAACGCGGGTGTGCTGCTCGCCCTCCCCGGCACGGGCGGAGCGGACCTGACTCCGTTCGCCGCCGAGCACTTCCCGTTCATGAACCCGAGCTTCACTGAGATGACCACACCGGCCCTCATGGTCGCGGGAGATCGCGACCAGTCCCTGCTGTCGGTCCGCGGGCCCGACTGGTTCACCGACGCGTACTTCCTGAGCCCGGGCGGCAAGAGCCTGCTCACCGTTTTCGGGGCGGAACACTCGCTCGGCGGGATCTCCGGCTACAACGTCACGGAGACGACGGACGAGAACCCCGAGCGAGTCGCCCTGATCCGGCGGCTCACGTGGGCCTACCTTCGCACCGCGCTCGGCCTCGGGGATTCCACCTGGGCGGCGGCGCGTGCCGCTCTGGCTGAGGCCGGCGAACCACTGGGCCGGATCGAATCCCGATGAATCCCTGACAGGCGCACTGCGTGCCCCTTCGCCGCCTCGTCACCGGCGCGGGGGCGTGCGGTCGCTCACCGGCGCGGTCAGTAGGGGGACGCCGAGTTGCTCGCAGCCCACCGCTTCTCGGCGTCGGAGCCTGCCGGGGGCGGCGCGATCCCGTTGATCATCCAGAGGTCGTCGCTGGTCTCGTCGATGTGGAACTCCCAGTGCAGCGCCGCGTGCCCTTCCAGGTGGGGCTGCAGCATGCCCCTGATCCACCGGGCGGTCCGGCGCCGGCTCTCCCTATCGGGATTGCTGCGGGCGATGTGGTCGATGGCGATGCGGACCCCGGCCGCGGTGGGCTCCCCACCGACGTAGAAATCCTCGGGCCGGGTCTGGTGGAACAGCGTGACCACGTAGAACCGCGGCAGCCCGACCTGTTCGTAGTGGTCGGCGATACGGGAGGCGAGCTGGTGCTTCTCCTCGTCGGTGAAGATTCCGGGCGTGTGATGAATGGTCCACAGTGGCATGGCGGTTCTGTACTCCCTGAGTGCTGAGACGCGACGTCAACGTGCGGCCGAGAAGGTCAGGTTCTCCACGGGGCCGGACAGCGCCGACTTGGCGGCCACTGTGACGTCGTCGGCGAGCACCTCCGTGGCCCCGGACTCCAGGCCGTCGACGATCCGCGCGGCCACCTCGGCCGGAGTCGCCTTCGGCAGCTCGACGGCGGAGACCATCTCGGTGTCGATGAACCCCGCGTGCACACCCACGACCTGGGTGTTCTGACGCGCCAGTTCGAGCCGGAGCGAGTTCGTGAGGGACCACGCCGCCGCCTTGGACGCCCCGTAGGCGCCGCTGCCGGCCAGCCAGGACAGCACGGAGTGCATGTTGACCAATGCGCCCCCGCCGTTCGCGGCCAGGATCGGCGCGAACGCCCGCGCCATCCGCAGCGGCCCGAAGACGTTGACGTCGAACGTCTCCGTGGCACGCTCGAAGTCACCCGTCAGCAGCGGGGCGGGCAGCAGGATCCCGGCGTTGTTGAACACGATCTCGGCGTCGGTGGCGAGCTCCGCGAGGGCGGCGACCGACGCCGCCGAGCGGACCTCCAGCTCGGTGGCGACCACCCCTGGACGGTCGTCGACGTACGCCGAGCGCGCGGTCGAGTACACCTTTCGCGCTCCGCGCGCCAGCACCTCGTCGACCAGCGCCGCGCCGAGTCCACGCCGGCCCCCGGTCACCACGACCACCCTGCCCGCCACTGCGACCATGACATCCCCCGCCTGAGTAACGACCTCGTTAGTGAGATTGCATCACACCCTGCTGGCTAACGCAAGCGTTAGCTACAATGGCGGCGTGGCGATGAGGTTCGAGGAACGGCTGTCCGACCGGGATGCGTGGTCGATCGGCGACGGATGCTCGGCGGGGCGGGTGCTGGACCTGCTCAGCACCAAGACGGTGTTCCTGGTGGTCCGCGAATGCTTCTACGGCACGACGAGGTTCGACGACTTCGTGACGCGGATCGGGGCCTCGGCGCCCGCGGTGTCGCGGGCACTCAAACAGCTGAAGGCCGCGGGTGTCGTCGCGCCCGTCGTCTATCGGGAGCCGGGGAGCCGGGCCCGCGACGAATACCGGCTGACCGAGGCCGGCGAAGACCTGCTGCCGGTGTTCCTGTCGCTCATACAGTGGGGCGACAGGCACCTGCAGGATGGCCGCCCGCCCCTGTCGTTCGTCGAGGCCGGCACCGGCCGTCCGATACAGGTCCGCGTCAGCGCCGAGCCCGCACCGGAGACGGTGTGCGACGACATCGAGATCCGGCTGAACCCCGCCTGGCGGCGCGGCTAGCGGCGCACCTTGAACCTCAGGTGCAGCACTCGGTCGCCCTGGGTGACCACGTGGGGATCCTCCAGCAGATGCTGCCCGTCGATGCCGCCGAAGTAGCGTTTGCCCGACCCGAACACCACGGGCACCACGTCCATCGCCACCTCGTCCACGAGACCGGCCGCGAGGATCTGGCCGCCCACGTCGCCGGCGTTCACGCCGACGATTCGCTCCCCGGCGAGCTCCTGGGCCTTGTCGATCGCGGCCGCCACGTCATCGACGAAATGGTACGACGCCTCGGGGTGCCAGCCCTCGGGCTTGGGACGGTGGGACACCACGACCACGTGTTCGCCCGCGGGTGGCCGGCCCTCCCAGCCGTTCACCAGGTCGAACAGGTTGCGGCCCATCACGATCGCGCCGATCGACTCCCACATCGGCCGGACGTACTCCGCCGATGCTCGTGAGACCTTGAAGTCACTTCCGGTTCCGGAGTGGTCGTACTGCTGGTCGCCGCCTTCGGTGATCGGGGTGTCCCCGGTGAAGTACCAATCGTGGAGCGGCCCGACGCCGTCGCTCTCGTCGGCGATGAAGCCGTCCACCGACACCGCGTTGTGCATGATCACTGTGCCCACTGGTTCTCCTCGGGTCTCCTTGCGCACTCACCTCGATCTTGTCGGTCCCGGTGGCGGCCGGGCTTGTAAAAAATCAATCGGCGGGCATCGGACCGCTGTCCGGCGGGAACTCCCGCTCGGCGGGGAACCGGCGCCGCAGGGCCAGGTATTCCGTCGGGGTGTGGCCGGTGAAGTCCTTGAACTCCCTGATGAAGTGGGCCTGGTCGAAGTAGCCCGCCGTCTGGGCGAGCTCCGACCAGTCGACCGGACGCCGGGCGTCTACGGACAGGATCAGCCGCGCGAAGCGGTAGATCCGCGCCACCCGCTTCGGGGTGATCCCGACATGAGACTTGAACTGCGCGGCCAGGTGATTGCCGCTCACCCCGGCCGCATCGGCCAGCGCGCCGACAGGGACCGCGCCGTGGGAGGTCTCCAGACGCCCGCTTGCGTGCCGGACCAGGTCGAGACCACGCCCCGCCTCGGCAAATCGCGATCGCAGCTCCTCCTCCACCACCCGCAGTGTCTCGGTGGCCGATGCGACGTCGCCGACCTGGTTGCGAATCCGGTCCACCGATCGTCGCCAGACGGCGTCGACCGGCACCCATCGGTTTCGCAACTCGATCGCCGGCACATCGACGAACGGCGACATCCCCCAAGGCTTGAAATGCACCCCGACGAGCCGCACACGCGTGGGGTACTCGAAGAGGAAACGCCTGGTCCATACGCCCATGAACCACCCATCGGTGAATATCGCCGGTGGCACCGAAGGGTCGGAATCCCACAGCCGGGCGGGTCCGCCCAGGTTGATGAACAGGTGTGCCGACGGCATCGGCGGGACGTTCATCCGGCGGTGTCGCGGCACCCCGGTCAGGCAGTAGATGTCGTCGATGAACTGGTCGAGCGGCGGCGCGGGCACCCGGCCGACGTATTCCATGGACCCAGTGTGACGAGGATTCGATCTCGCGCGCAAAGCAGCGCCGGCGCGCCATGCCCGCCCGGACCTCGCCGCCGCGCTGACGGCGGTCGCCTTTCGTGCATGAGCATCTACACCTTGCCTTAGGCAAGTTAGCATGCTAAGTTACTGGCATGGAGCAGAACTTGAGCCTCAACCTGCACGTGCTCACCGCCCGGCTGGACCGGGCCGCCGACCGGATCCTCCGGGCTGAGCACGGCATCTCCTACAGCCGGTTCCTGGCGCTGACCCTGGTGGGGGAACTGGGAGCCTCGACGCAGCGGACCCTCGCCGAATACCTCGGCGTGACCGAGCCGTCGGTGAGCCGCATGACGGCCGTCCTGGCGGCTGAGGGTCTTCTCGACGTCCAGCCCGACCCCGCCGGGGGGAACCGCAGGCGGCTGAGCCTCACCGACGAGGGAAAGCGGCGGGTGACCTCGATCCGGCAGGAGTTCGAAGACCGGCTGGCCGCCGTCGTCGCCCACAGCGGCGTGCCCTACGCCGAGTACGCCGAGCACACCGCGCGGCTGCTGGCGACGTTCGACCGACTGGAGCGGGAGGCGGGAAAGTGAGCCCGAACATCGACACCTCGTCCTTACGCCGGGGCACGGCCGTCTCGGCCGACGGCACCGTGATCGGCTACCAGACGCTGGGCACGGGTCCCGATCTCATCGTGGTCGGCGGCAACCTCCGCACCTCAGAGGACTACCTGCCGCCGGCCGCCGCGCTGGCCGGCTCCTTCACCGTGCACGTCGTCGACCGGCGCGGGCGTGGCGCCAGCGGCCCCCAGGGTCCCGAGTATTCCCTGGCCAAGGAAGTGGAGGACCTGCGCGCCGTCCAGGCCGCGACCGGGGCGCGCCTCGCCTTCGGGCACAGTTACGGCGGGCTGGTCGTCCTGGAGACCGCACGCTCCTTTCCGCTGTTCGACCGCATCGCGGTCTACGAGCCCGGAGTGCCCTGCTCCCCCATCCCCACCGCCTGGATGGCCCCCTTCCGGGAACGGCTGGCCGCCGGCGACCACTACGGCGCTTTCATCCACTTCATCCAGGGCTCCGGCGGCGCGCCGGACTTCATGACCAAACTGCCGCACTGGTATCTGCGCATGGTCTTCCGCATCGCCTTCCGCGGGCCGGCCTGGCAGCGGATGCGGTCCCTTCTGGGAGCCTGCCTGGCCGAGCACGAGCAACTCGCCGCCCAGTACGGCCGGCTCGCGGAGTTCAAAGACGTCACCGCCCCGGTGCTGCTCCTCGTCGGCGGCCGCTCCAAGCCCGCGCACCGAGCGGAGTTCGCCATGCTCCGCGACACCCTTCCCGACGCCACTCTCGACACCATCGACGGCCTCGGCCACCTGTCACCCACCGAGCCGAAATCGGGCCCGATCGTGGCCGAGCGGGCGCTGCCGTTCCTTCTGGGACGATGACGTGGACGCCCGGTCGCCCGATCGCTGACAATGCGCCGGCCACGGTCGCGCCCTGGGCGCGCAGGCCATCGAACGGACGGCTCCCGCCCCGTTGCGGGGCGGGAGCCGAGTCGTGCGCGTGATCAGGATGCGGGCGGTGGCGCGCTTCCGTTGTAGAACGGGTTCTCGGGTAGACGCTCGGGTGTGACGAGCAGCCGGATCACGCCGGCCTTCACCTGCCATGCGTTCCAGACGGTCCAGCCGGGTCCGACCCGGTCGGCAGGTAGCGGCTCGAAGGACAGGCCGCCCGTTTTCTCATCCGTCCGAATGAGGCTGAACACCACGGTCAGGTTACGCCTGCGCGCCTCGGCCAGGATGTCGTCCACAGGGCGGCCGTCTCTCAGCCGGACCCCGGCGAACATCTCGCCTGGCGCCATGGCCGAGTCGAAGTTCGCGTATTCCTCTCCCGGCTTCGCCTGGCGTCCCAGCTTGACGTCTACACTGCCGGTGAAACCGGCGGGGATTCGCATCACCATGACGCAGTGTCTGTCCTGTCCTGGCCGGCATCCTTTGGGCGTCGCCTCCATCGAGAGGGGGACACCGTTGATCCGAGGGCCGGAGGGGTCTGGCTCGGCTTGCGGGGCGGGGCGAGAGGAACCCTTGTCCGCGATGATCATTCCGAGGATCTTTCCCACGCCGCCTGGCGAGACGGGCACCGGGCGTAGATCGACGTTCAGGCCGACCGAGTGGAACGCCTGGGTGTACTTGTCGTGGTCGGCGAACGGGTCCTTGATGCGGGCGACGTACTGGTCGCCTTCCCGGTGGATCTCCACTGCGGAATTGGCGTAGGACACCGCCACGCCACGTCCGCCCTCCAGCAGGCTCGGCCCTATCACGATGCCTGTTGCGAGCACGGCCGCAGCGGTCAGGCCCAGCGCAAGATGCCGAGGACTGCGCGACGCGGACCAGCGGGTACGTCCCGGCGTCCTGGCGGCACTGCCGGGCTCTTGGGTCGTGATCGAGGCCAGCAACGCGCGCGCCCCCGTACCGGACGCGTGGCTGTTCGGCTGTCCGGGCTCGACTCGGGCCAGTGGCCTCAGAAGTTCGTTGATCTCATCGACGTTCCTCACAACACCCTCCCCGCCGAAATCATTCGGCTTTCTGCTGTGAACCGGACACTGGCTTCGTCGAGTGCGCGCGAGAAGCGCCTGCGGGCGCGATAAAGCCTGATGCGCACGGCGTTGCGGGACAGTCCCAGCATCGCGGCGATCTCATCGCGCCCCAGCCCCTCCCAGGCGACCAGCGAGAGAAGCTCACGGTCGTCGTCGGGCAGGCTGCGAAACACCGCGCCGATCACGCTCAGCTCCACGCTGCTGCCGGGAGAGTCCCCATAAAGATCGGCTATCTCGGCGTCAAGCTCCACGCTGCGCAGCCGCTGCCGGGCTGTGCTCCGGCGGTGATCGGCCAGCACCTTGCGCGCTACGCCGTACAGCCAGAGCCTGGCCTCCTGCCCCGGCGGCAGATCAGCCACCCGGCGCCAGGCGATGGTGAAGGTCTCCGCCACGACATCGGCCGCGTCCTGCGGAGTGTCACAGCGGCGCGCGGCGTAGGCTGCGATCTGGTCGTATGTCTCCCTGTAGACGGCCTCGAACCTGGCCGCTTCATCGTCATCCACGGGCGATTCCCACGGCTGATCTCCTTGTCAGTACGAAACGCGGACATCTCCTTCATGGCGAAAGGTGCCCCACCATTTCGTGTGAATCTTGGAAATCTTCAGCGCCGCCGCCGTCCGGACGCCGTTGCCGCACGTCGAAATCATGTCCGTACTGCGGACGCCGATTGCCTAGGGTTCTGCCGTGAGAGACCTCCGCCTGTTGCCCAAGGCTCATCTGCACACCCACCTGGAAAGTACCGTCCGTCCCGCTACGATCCGCGAGCTGGGAGGCGAGCCGCCGGTCCAGGACCGGCCGTTCACCGATTTCAGGGAGTTCGCCGACCAACGGGCCGTAGTACGCGGGCTGCTGCGCGACCATGAGCACTTCCGTCGTATCGCCGAGGAGTTCTGCGAGGACGAGGCCGCCCAGGGCGTTCGCTACGCGGAGGTCACCTTCACCGCGGCGGCGCACGGCGAGCGTCTCGGCGATCCGGACATGCCGCTGGAGGCCGTGCTGGAGGGACTCGCCGCGGGCGCGGAGCGGTACGGCATCCAGACTCGGGTGATCCTGGACCACTCCCGCCGTCGTCCCGTCGAGCGGCTGTGGCACAGCCTCAAGCTGGCCACCCGGCACCCCCAGGTGATCGCCATCGGCCTGGCGGGAGACGAGGCCTACCCGGCGGCGCCGTTCGCCGAGGTGTTCCGGCCCGCCCGCGAGGCTGGGCTGCACCTGGTGCATCACGCCGGGGAGACGGCAGGCCCGGCCAGCGTCTGGGAGGCCTTGACGGTGGGGCACGCGGAGCGGATCGGCCATGGCATCCGCGTGCTGGAGGATCCGGACCTGGTGGCCGAACTGCGCAGACGCCGAGTGCCGCTGGAGGTCTGCCCCTCCTCGAACGTCCTGCTCGGGCTGGTCCCGTCACTGGCGGATCACCCGCTGCCGCGCCTGATCGAGGCCGGTCTGACGGTTACCGTGAACACTGACGGGGAGACGTCGCTGGCGGCGGAGTACCAGCGCGCCAGGGAGATCTTCGGATGCAGCGATGCGGAACTGGCGAACCTGGCCCGTGCCTCGGTCGAGGGCAGCTTCGCACCTGCCGAGTTGAAAGCGCGGATCGGCGCCGAGATCGACGGATGGCTGAGCGGATGAGAGCCCGTTCCCCGGCAGCGCCGTTGCCGGGACCGAGCGCGGCCTGGGCCGACTCCCGGGCCGCGTGGACGGCGGGGCGCTAGCCTGGTGCGGATCACGGAAAGGGGACGACCGGAATGGTGCTGGAGGGGACGGCCCGCGCACTGCTGCGCAGGCTGGCGGCCGAGCAGGCGGAGGCACGGGTGCCGTCGGTGGTGGCGGCGATCGTGCGGGACGGCGAGATCGCCTGGTTCGGGGCGCGCGGCCGGGTCGGCGGGGAGCCGCCCACCCGGGACACCCAGTACCGCATCGGGTCCATCACCAAGACCCTCGTGGCGACCGTCGTCATGCGGCTGCGCGACGAGGGCCGGCTCGACCTGCTCGACCCCCTGGACAAGCACGTGCCCGGCACCCCGCTGGGCGATGTCACGGTCGCTCAGCTGCTGTCGCACAGCGGCGGGCTGACCGCCGAATCGCCCGGCCAGTGGTGGGAGCGCACCCCGGGTGTGCCGGTGGGCGACCTGATCGCCGCGCTCGGCCCCGAGTCCGCCCGGCACCGGCCCGGCCGCCGCTTCCACTACTCCAACGTCGGGTTCGCCCTGCTCGGCGAGCTGGTCGCGCGCAAGCGGTCGGCGCCGTGGGACGAGGTCGTACGCGAGGAGGTCCTGGAGCCGCTCGGCATGCGCGACACCACCCCGCGCCCCCGTGCGCCGTACGCCACCGGATATGCCGTGCATCCCTGGGCCGACGTCCTGCTGCCCGAGCCGGAAAACGACCACGGCGCCATGGCCCCCGCCGGGCAGATGTGGTCCACGGCCGCCGACCTGGCCCGCTGGGCGGCCTTCATCGGCGGCGACACCAGAGAGGTGCTGCGCCCGGCCACGGTCGCCGAGATGCGCGAGCCGGCCGTCGTGGATGACGGCGACGTGTGGATCCGCGGCTACGGGCTCGGCATCCAGCTGGCCCGGCACATCGGGCCCGGCGGCCCGCGGCGGCTGGCCGGCCACGGCGGGTCGATGCCCGGCTTCCTCTCCACGGTGTGGGCCGACCCCGCCGACGGCGTGGCGGTGCTGTGGATGGCCAACGCCACCTCGGGGGTGCGCAACCTCGACACCGCCCTGCTGGACATCCTGGCCGAGCACGAGCCGCCGCTGCCGGCCGAATGGTCGCCCTCCCCGGTGGACGAGGACCTGCTGGCGCTGACCGGGCCGTGGTACTGGGGGCCGACGCCGTACGTGCTCCGGGTCCTGCCGCAGCGGGGCCTCTCGCTGGCCCCGGTCAACGGGCAGGGCCGCGCCTCCCGGTTCGCCGCCCGCACCGACGGCACCTGGGTGGGCCTCGACGGCTACTACGCCGGGGAGACCCTGCGGGTGGTCCGCTCCCCCGGCGGGGTGACCCACCTCGACCTCAACACGTTCATCTTCACGCGTGAGCCGTACGACCCGGCGGCCCCGGTGCCGGGCGGCGTCGATCCGGCCGGCTGGAGGTGACCCGTCAGGTGGTGGCCAGCGCGACCGTCGGCGACAGGCGGGCCGCGCGCATCGCCGGATAGAGGCCGGCGAGGGTGCCGATGACGAGCGTCGCGCCTATGGCGCCGGCGAACGCCCAGGCCGGGACCACCGGCGGCCAGCCGCGCGACAGCGCGTAGCCGGCGGTGGCCAGGCCGCCCAGCGCCGCGCCCGCGATCCCGCCGAGCGCCGACAGCAGCAGCGACTCGGTGAGGAACTGCAGGCGCACCTGCCCTCGGGTGGCGCCCAGCGAGCGGCGCAGGCCGATCTCCTTGCGCCGCTCCAGCACCGAGATCACCATCGTGTTGGCCACGCCGACCCCGCCGACCAGCAGCGCGACCGCGCCGAGCCCGAGCAGCAGGTTGGTGAACGCGCTGGCGGCCGCCGCCCGGGCCGCCAGCGCGTCTGAGGGCCTGCTGACCGTGACCTCCTCCGGGTTCTCCGGGTTGACCGTGCGCGGCAGCACGGCCCGTACGGCCTCCACCGACTCCTCGGCGGACCGCTCGTAGACGGTCGTCGGGTGGCCGTCGAAGCCCAGGTACTTCTCGGCTGCCGGGAACCCGACGAGCGCCGAGCGCTCGATCTCCGGAGCGAGCGGCATCGGGCCGAGGACGCCGACGACGGTGAACCACCGTTCGCCCATCCAGACCTGTACGCCGATCCTGGAGATGCCGAGCCGTTCGGCGGCCTTGGCGCCCAGCACGACGGCGGGCCGCGCCTCGGTGGCGGCGTTCAGCCAGGCGCCCTTGACCACCCGGCCCTCCAGGGTGGTGAGCAGGTCGGCGGTCGCGGCCTGGACGGCGATGCCGCCGGTCACGGCCTTGGGGATGCGGTCGGTGCGCCGGATCGTGGTGTCGACCGTGCCGGTGGCCGAGGCCGTGCGGACCGGCCCGATGCGCCTGACCATGCCGAGCGCCTCCACGGGCAGCTTGGCCTCCTCCCCGAACATCGTCTGCCCCGGCGCGACGGTGAGCAGGTTGGTGCCGAGCCGGTCGAGCTGGCGCAGCAACTGCTCGCGGGAGGAGGACGAGATGCCCAGCACCGCGATCATGGTGGCGATGCCGATGGCGATGCCGAGCGCGGACAGGACCACCCGCGCGGGGCGGGTGCGCAGCCCGGCCGCGCCGGTCCGCAGGACGTCGGACGGCCCGAGCCTGACGGGGGCCGGCCGCTGACGGGTCATCGTGGTGCTCCCTTCGCCGCCCCCGCCGTTTCGGCGTTCGACGCCGTCTCAGGGGTGCGCTTCGGATTGGGTCCGGGAGGGCGGCGTCCGGTGCCCGCCCCGGCGTCGGCGACGACGCGGCCGTCGCGTACGCGCACCTGCCTGGGGCACCATTCGGCGATCTCCGGGTCGTGGGTGATGACCGCGATCGTGGTGCCGGCGGCGTGCAGGTCGCGCAGGACCCCCAGCACCTCGGCGCCCGCCGCGGAGTCCAGGTTGCCGGTCGGCTCGTCGGCCAGCAGCAGCGGCGGGTCGCCCGCCACGGCGCGGGCCACCGCCACCCGCTGCTGCTCGCCGCCGGACAACTGGTTGGGGCGGTGGCCCAGCCGGTGGCCGAGGCCCACCCGCTCCAGTGCGGCGGCGGCGCGTTCTCGCCGCGCCCGCAGCGGCGTGCCGGTGTAGAGCAGGCCGTCGGCGACGTTGTCCAAGGCGCTCACCCCGGGCGCGAGGTGGAACTGCTGGAAGACGAAGCCCAGATGGCGGGCGCGCAGCGCGGACAGCTCGCGGTCGGAAAGCCCGGCCACGTCGTGCCCCGCGATCCGTACGGTGCCCGTGGTGGGCCGGTCGAGGGTCCCGATGAGGTGCAGCAGGGTCGACTTCCCGGAGCCGGACGGCCCGGCGATGGCGACCAGTTCGCCCCGTTCGACCAGCAGGTCCACCCCGCGCAGGGCATGCACGCCGCCGCCGTACATCTTGGTCACCTCGCGCAGCTCCACCACGTAGGGCTGCTCGGGCTGCGGGATGCTCATGTGGCGGGCACCCCGACCTTCATGCCCTCGGCGAGCCCGGCGCCGGTGATCTCGACCATGCCGCTGCCGAAGGCGCCGAGCTCGACCGGGACCACGCGGGTGGACCCGCCCTCGACCACCTCGACGCCGAAGCCGCCCTCGCGCAGGGCCAGCAGCGCCTCCACCGGCACGGCCAGCACGTTCTCGCGCCGCTCGCTGACCAGCTCCACCTCGACCGGCGCCTTGTCGAGGCGGGTCTTCGGGGTCTTGCGCAGGGTGATGTCGACGTCGATGGTGCTGCCCTCGTCCTGGCCCTGCCCGGACGGGACGGCCTCGGCCACCGTGCCGACCGCGGTGATCTTCCCGGTGACCCGCTCGCCGCCGGGCAGTTCCACCGTGACCTTGGCGCCCTTCCTGGCCAGCGACTGGTCGTCGGTGGACAGGTCCACGTGCACCAGCCGCCGTACGCCCGACACGGTGAGGGCCGGACGTCCGGGGGTGGTCCTGTCGCCGACCTCGACCTTGGCGTCGGTCACCCGGGCGGCGCCGGGCAGGAAGACCACCTGGGAGGCGTCCACCTGCCCGGTCTCGGACAGCCCGGCGTCGTCCTGCCACTCCTTGACGGCAAGGTAGGTGGCGTAGCTGAAGTGGTCGTCCACGGTCAGGTCGTCGCCGTAGCCGAGGACCTTGAGGTTGCGTTCGAGCTGCTCGACGTCAGGACCGTCGTCGACGCCCTGTCGCAGCGGGCGGTACAGCGGCAGCGATCCGTACATGAGGACCACCGGCCTGCGGTCGACCCTGAGCAGCGGGCGGCCGCGCCGGACGACCGCGCCCTCGGCGGGCGCCCAGGTGACGGTGCCGGAGGCGTCGGTGCTCACCTGACGCTCGCCGGAGTAGGTCAGCGACCCCTCCACGGTCTTGGTGTCGATCAGATCCTGGCGGGTGATCGACGCGGTGGCGGGGACCGGGGGCGGCGACGGCTCGGCCGCGCCCGCGCCGTCGCCGCCCGCCACGGCGACGGCCGTTCCCGCGGCGGCCAGGGCGAGGACGCCGGCGCCCGCGATCACCAGGCCCTTCCTCACGGCTTCCTCCCCGGCGCGAACTCCTCGCAGGCCTTCTGCGCCTCTTCCATCGCCTTCTCCTGGCCCGGCTTGAGCTTGATCTGGATCCCCTGTCCGGGGGCCGGGTCTGCCATGTCGATGCCGTGGTCGCGCATGCACTGGGCGAACTTGACCATCCGGTCGCGCGCCTCGGGGTCGTCGCCGCCGAGCTTGTCGCCGACCGCGTCCTTCATGAAGTGCTGGCAGGCCTGCATGGCCTTCTGCATCGCGGCCTCGTCGCCCTTCTTGCCCATGATGCGGACGCGGCCGTCGGCACCGGGGTCGGGCACGTCCACGCCGTGCTCGCGCATGCACTGGGCGAACTTGAGCTGGGCCTCCTGACGGTCCACGGTGGCCGATGCCGACGGCCTGGCCGCCGCGCCGCTCGCGGTGCCCGATCCGGCGCCGCCCGCGCTGGCGATCCCGTCGTCCGCGGGGGCGGCGCCGCAGCCGGCCAGTGCCAGTGCGAGCCCCAATGTGAGGCCCAGTGTCGGGCCCAGTGCCGGGCACAGCGCGCGCAGTTGTCGTATGCGCATGGGTCGTTCCTCCTCTGTCGCTCCTTCTCGTCCAGGGCGTTCGCCGGGGACGGGGCCCAACTCCAGCGGAGGTGGTGCTAAACGTGGATAAGCGAGGTCTGCTTATCCGCGGCTAACACCGCCTGCGCCACTCTCGGAGCCGAGCGGGAGGTTGGGATGCGGGTGCTCGTGGTCGAGGACGAGGAACAGCTGGCCGAGGCCGTCGCGCGGGGGCTGCGGCTGCACGCGATCGCGGTGGACGTGGCCTACGACGGTCAGGAGGCGCTTGAGCTGGCCGCCTACGTGGACTACGACGTGGTCGTGCTCGATCGCGACCTGCCCGAGGTGCACGGCGACGAGGTGTGCCGGGAACTGGTCACGGCCAGTGGGGCGAGCCGCATCCTCATGCTGACGGCGGCCGGGCGGGTGCGGGACCGGGTCGGGGGCCTGTCCCTGGGCGCCGACGACTACCTGGTCAAGCCGTTCGCGTTCGCCGAGCTGGTGGCCCGGATCCGGGCGCTGGCCCGGCGCTCGCCCCGGGCGGTGCCGCCCGTGCTGGAGCGGGCCGGGATCCGGCTCGACCCCGCCCGCCGTACGGTGGTGCGCGACGGGCGGCAGGTGGCGCTGGGCCGCAAGGAGTTCGACGTGCTGCACGAGCTCATGCGGGCCGGCGGAGGGCTGGTGACCTCGGCCCGGCTGCGGGCGAACGTGTGGGACGAGCACGCCGACGCCGGCACGGGCGTGCTGCGCGTCACGATCACCTCGCTGCGCCGCAAGCTCGGCGAGCCCGCAGTGATCGAGAACGTGCCGGGCCGGGGGTACCGGCTGTGACCCGCGTCCTGTCCCCGTGGAGCAGGCTCGGCCTGCGCATGCGGCTCACCCTGCTGTACGGCGGGCTGTTCTTCCTGGCGGGGTCGGTGCTGCTGTGGTTCACCCACCTGCTGACCGCGCGGGCGCTCAACCAGCGGTTCGTGGTCGCGGTGGCGTCGAAGGTGGCCGGTGTCCCCGATGCCGTACTGGGGGGCAGGCTGCCCGACAGCGACATGCTCGCGCAGCGGGTGCGCACGAACGTCGAGCAGGGGGCGGCCGACGTGCTGAGCGACGTGCTCAGGTCGTCGGTGATCGTCATGGTTCTGGTGGGGGCCGTCGCGGTGGTGGTGGGCTACCTGGTGGCCGACCGCGCGCTGCGCCCGCTTGACCGGGTGACCGAGACCGCGCAGCGGCTGTCGGAGAGCACGCTGCACGAGCGGATCGCGCTGCGCGGGCCGCAGGACGAGGTCAAGCGGCTCGCCGACACCTTCGACGCGATGCTCGACCGGCTGCACCGGGTGTTCGACGCTCAGCGCCGGTTCATCGCCAACGCCTCCCACGAGCTGCGCACCCCGCTGGCGGTCAACCGTACGGTCCTGGAGGTGTCGCTGGAGGAGCCGGCGGCGTCGGAGGACCTCAAGGCGCTGGCCCGCGCGCTGCTCGGCACCAACGCGAGGTACGAGCGGCTGATCGAGGGCCTGCTCATGCTGGCGCAGTCGGAGCAGGAGCTGACGGCCCGCAAACCGGTCGACCTGCGGCAGGTCGTCCGTACGGCGATGGAGCAGATCGACCTGCAGCCGCGCCACAGGAAGGTGACCGTCCACGAGGACCTGCGCCCGGCGGTCGCGCACGGCGACCCGCTGTTCCTCGAACGCTGCCTGATCAACCTGCTGGAGAACGCGATCAAGTACAACGTGCGGGACGGGGAGGTCTGGGTCCGGTTGCGGGAGGAGGAGACCGGGGTGAGCGTGACGGTGGAGAACACCGGGCCCCTGGTCCCGCCGTACGAGGTGGACGACCTGTTCGAGCCGTTCCGACGGCTCGGCGGCGACCGCGTGCGCTCCGCGCGGGGGTCGGGGCTGGGCCTGTCCATCGTCCGGGCCATCGCCGTGGCGCACGGCGGCGAGGTGGAGGCGCTCGCCCGGCCGGAGGGCGGCCTGGCGGTGACTGTACGCCTGCCTGGGTGAGCCCGGATCTTCCTGCAGCCGATGCCCGCTACCCGTCTGCGTCCGGTTTGCCGCCTACTGACCAGTAAAATCTGAGTTGTTCTAACTTGACCGGTTTGACCTGGTCTATTACCTTTTAGGCATCTCAGGGCGCACTTGCTCATCTCAATGGTCAAGAAGCCCTCCTCAGACCGACGCGGCCGGCCGATCCCGGCCTGCCGCCCGGCCGCCGAGTCCGCGTCCGCGCGGAGCCGGGGACCCACCTCTCCTGGGGTGAATCGGCATGCGTGCCGTAGGGCGACTTCCAGCCCGAACCCGTCAGCTAACCCGGTAGGCGGCATGGAAGTAAGGGAGTACGCCCCACCATGCACGTCCTCAACACCTGTGTTCGCGCTGCTCTCGCGAGCGGGGCCCTCGCCTCGGCGGTGCTGATCGCGTCGCCGGCCGCGCACGCGGACAACCCGGCCACCGGCAAGGGTCCGGCGGCCGTGAAGTCCATGTCCGAGATCGCCTCCACGCTGCCCAAGGTCAGCGCGGCCGACGTGCTGACCCTGGCCAGGAGCCAGATCGGGATCAGCGAGAACGCCAACGGCGGCGGGACCAAGTTCCAGGAGTGGTACATGTCCACGCCCCGCGCCCGCGAGACCCTCGCCCGCGACGGCGGCACGCTCAAGGGCTACCTCAACGCGGCCTGGTGCGACATGTTCGTCTCGTGGGTGGGCCAGCAGCTCGGCATCGGGCCGGTCATGGGCTCCGACGCCTACACCGTGGAGCATGCCCGCTGGTTCGCCGACCACGGCCGCTGGGGCCACACGCCCAAGCCGGGCGCGGTGGTGTTCTTCAACTGGAACGGCAGCAAGGACATCGACGACGTCCAGCACGTCGGGTTCGTCGTCAAGGACAACGGCGACGGCACGATCCGGACCATCGAGGGCAACACCGGCGACGGCGGCGCCGTCGAGGCCCGCACCCGTCCTACCTCGCAGGTGGCCGGGTACGGCTACCCGATGTATCCCGGGGACACCTCCGCCATCGCCACCGCCTCCTCCTGACGGACGACGGCCCCGAAGCGCGCCGGTGATCCCGGCGCGCTTCGCCGTCCCCGCCGGGGCGTCCGGGCTCCTCCCAAATTGACCTACATAAGCGTGAGCTGCGAGCCTGGCGGCATGCACGCGTTCGACGTCCTCGGCGATCCGGTGCGCCGCCGGATCCTGGAACTGCTCGCCGAGGGCGAGCGCTCCGCCGGGGAGATCGGCGCGATCGTGCAGGAGGAGTTCGGGATCTCCCAGCCCGGGGTGTCGCAGCACCTGCGCGTGCTGCGGGAAAGCGGCTTCGCGACGGTCCGGGCCGAGGGCACCCGGCGCCTGTACGCCGTCGACCCCGCGCCGCTTCGCGAGGTCGACACCTGGCTCGACCACTTCCGCCGCTTCTGGAACCAGCGCCTGGATGCCCTGGGCACCGAACTCGCCCGCGGCAGGCGCGAGCGCCGTCTGCAGGACGACGCCCGTCCGTGATCGTGCGCCCACGTCGTCCGGCGACGTCGCGGCACCGGCGTGGACCGCACCGTTCACCTGGCCGCGGAGCACCGGAAAGCCCAGGCACGATGAGCCGGGATCGACGCGCGGCGACTGCTCGTCGCCGCCACCGCTCCGACGTCAGGCGGCGAGACGGGTGATCGCGGCGACGGATCGGTCCACGTCCGCCTCGGTGGTGGTGGCGTTCGACACAGAGATCCGCATCAGCCGCCGCCCCCGCCAGGTCGTGCCGCCCGCCCAGCAGGTGCCGTCCGCCTGCACCGCCGCCACCACCCGGTCGGTGCGCGCGTCGTCGCCGAAGCTCACCAGCACCTGGTTGAGGACCACCTCGTTGGCCACCTCGAACCCGGCCGCGGTCAGGCCCTCGGCGAACCGGCGGGCCAGCGCGCAGCAGCGGCAGACCAGGGCCGCGACCCCGTCGCGGCCCAGTTCCCGCAGTCCGGCCCACACGGCGAACCCGCGGGCCCGGCGAGAGGATTCGGCGGTGAGATCGGCTCCCGCCGGTGCGCCACCCGATCCGGTCAGGTAAGGGGCGGCGTAGGACATCGCCGCCGTGTGCACGCCGGGCCGTGCGCAGAACGCGAAGCCCGAGTCGTACGGAAGATTCAGCCATTTGTGGCCGTCACAGGCCCAGGAGTCGGCCAGCTCCAGCCCGTCCACCAGATGCCGGGTCGCGGGGCTCGCCGCGGCCCACAGCCCGAACGCCCCGTCGACATGGGCCCACCCGCCATGCCGGCCAACCAGTTCGCACGCCTCCCGTAGCCGGTCGCAGGCACCGGTGTTCACGTTGCCGGCCTGGAGACACACGATGGCGGGGCCCGGGGAGCCGGCTCTCAGCACATCCCGCAGCGCCCCGAGGTCGATGGCGCCGTTCGGCCCGGCGGGCACCGGCTCCACCACGTCCGTCCCGAGCCCGAGCAGACGCAGCGACCGGTCGATGGTCGCGTGCCGCTCCTCCCCCGCGATCACCCGGATCGGCGGCGCACCGAGCAGCCCGCGCCGTTCCACGTCCCAGCCCGCGTCCGCCAGCACCTGGTGCCGGGCGGCGGCGAGGCCGACGGTGTTGGCCGCTTGGCCGCCCGTGACGAAACCGGCCGACGCCGACGGCGGGATCCCCAGCAGCTCCTTCAGCCAGGCGCCGGCGGCGGCCTCGGCCGCGATGGCCGCCGGCGACGTGACGGCGTTGGTCGCGATCTGGTCCCAACCGGCGGCGAGGATGTCGGCGGCGGTCGCGGCCGGCGTCGCGCCGCCGACCACGAACCCGAAGTATCGCGGGCCGGCGCTCGCGACCAGGCCGGGCTCGGCCGCGGCGAGCAGGTCCGCCAGGACCTGCTCCGGCGGGGAAGGGGCCGAGGGCAACGGGCCGGAGAACGCGTCGGTCAACGCCTGCTGGTCGACCGGCACTCCGACCGGCCGGTCGGGCAACGAGCTCCGGTACGCGGCCGCGTGGTCGGCGGCGGAGCGGAACAGACGACTCAGTTCCTCCACCGACGCACCTTATCCCCTGATGCGCAGGCCCCCTTATCCCCCAAAACACCCAACCCCATCTGCCGGGGCCGCGGCGGCCGCACCCGCTTGTACGCCCGCCGCGGCCGTCCTGAACGGCCTGGGTCAGGCGCCGACGTAGGCCGCGAGGTGCTGGCCGGTGAGGGTGGAGCGGGCGGCGACGAGGTCGGCCGGCGTGCCCTCGAAGACGATCCGGCCGCCGTCGTGACCGGCGCCGGGACCCAGATCGATGATCCAGTCGGCGTGCGCCATGACCGCCTGGTGGTGCTCGATCACGATGACCGACTTGCCGGAGTCGACCAGCCGGTCCAGCAGCCCGAGCAGTTGCTCGACGTCGGCGAGGTGGAGGCCGGCGGTCGGCTCGTCGAGGACGTAGACGCCGCCCTTGTCGGCCATGTGGGTGGCCAGCTTGAGCCGCTGCCGCTCGCCGCCGGACAACGTGGTGAGCGGCTGGCCGAGGGTGAGGTAGCCGAGCCCGACGTCGGCGAGCCGGTCGAGGATGGCGCGCGCGGCGGGCGTGCGCGCCTCGCCGGAGCCGAAGAACTCCTGGGCCTCGGCCACCGGCATCGCGAGCACCTCGCTGATGTCGCGCCCGCCGAGCTTGTGCTCCAGCACCGCCGCCTGGAACCGCTTCCCCTCGCACTCCTCGCAGGTGGTGGAGACCCCGGCCATCATCGCCAGGTCGGTGTAGATGACGCCGGCGCCGTTGCAGGTGGGGCAGGCGCCCTCGGAGTTGGCGCTGAACAGCGCCGGCTTCACGCCGTTGGCCTTCGCGAACGCCTTGCGGATCGGTTCGAGCAGTCCGGTGTACGTCGCCGGGTTGCTGCGCCGCGAGCCGCGGATGCCGCCCTGGTCGACCGACACCACGCCTGCGCCGGCGGGGACCGACCCGTGGATGAGCGAGCTCTTGCCTGATCCGGCGACTCCGGTGACCACCACGAGCACCCCGAGCGGGATGTCGACGTCGACGTCGCGCAGGTTGTTCGCCGCCGCGCCGCGGATCTCCAGCGTGCCGGTGGGCTTGCGCACCGTCTCCTTGAGCGTGGCCCTGTCGTCGAAATGGCGGCCGGTGATGGTGCCGCTGGCCCGCAGCCCCTCGACGGTGCCCTCGAAGCAGACCGCGCCGCCCGCCGTGCCGGCGCCGGGGCCGAGGTCGACGACGTGGTCGGCGATCGCGATCATCTCCGGCTTGTGCTCCACGACCAGCACCGTGTTGCCCTTGTCCCGCAGCCGCAGCAGCAGATCGTTCATCCGCTGGATGTCGTGAGGGTGCAGGCCCGTCGTGGGCTCGTCGAAGACATAGGTAACGTCGGTGAGCGAGGAACCGAGGTGGCGGATCATCTTGACGCGCTGCGCCTCGCCGCCGGACAGCGTGCCCGACGCCCGGTCAAGGGACAGATAACCCAGCCCGATCTCCACGAACGAGTCGAGGAGCTGCCGCAACGTGGTGAGCAGCGGCGCGACCGACGGCTCGTCGAGGCCGCGGACCCAGTCGGCCAGGTCGCTGATCTGCATCGCGCAGGCGTCGGCGATGCTGATCCCCTCGATCTTGGACGACCGCGCGATCTCGCTGAGCCGGGTGCCGCCGCACTCGGGGCAGGTCATGAACGCGACGGCCCGCTCCACGAACGCCCGGACGTGGGGCTGCAACGCCTCCTTGTCCTTGGACAGCATCGACTTCTGGATGCGCGGGATCAGACCCTCGTAGGTGAGGTTGATGTTGTCGACCTTGATCTTGGTCGGCTCCTTGTAGAGCAGGTCGTGGAGTTCCTTCTTGGTGAACTTGCGGATCGGCTTGTCCGGGTCGAAGAAACCGCAGCCGCTGAAGATACGGCCGTACCAGCCGTCGACGCTGTAGCCGGGGATCGTGAGCGCGCCCTCGTTGAGCGACTTGGAGTCGTCGTACAGCTGGGACAGGTCGATGTCGGAGGTCCGGCCCATGCCCTCGCAGCGCGGGCACATGCCGCCGGTGACGTTGAACTCGCGCCGCTCCTTCACGGTCTTGCCGCCGCGCTCGAATTTGACCGCGCCCGCGCCGCTGATCGAGGCGACGTTGAAGGAGAACGCCTGGGGCGAGCCGATGTGCGGCTGACCGAGCCGGCTGAACAGGATGCGCAGCATCGCGTTGGCGTCGGTGACGGTGCCGACCGTGGAGCGGGGGTTGGGGCCCATCCGCTCCTGGTCGACGACGATCGCGGTCGTCAGCCCGTCGAGCACGTCGACCTCGGGCCGTGCCAGCGTCGGCATGAAGCCCTGCACGAACGCGGAATAGGTCTCGTTGATCAGCCGCTGCGATTCGGCGGCGATCGTGCTGAACACCAGCGAGCTCTTGCCCGAGCCCGAGACACCGGTGAACACCGTCAGCCGGCGCTTCGGGATCTCGATGCTGACGTCCTTGAGGTTGTTCTCGCGCGCGCCGTACACGCGAATCAGATCGTGGGTGTCGGCGACGTGCAGCTCAGGGGACTGCGCGTCCGTCCTCGTGGCCATGCTTATCGTGTTCTCCATGTGTTCGGGCGGGGCTGCCTTCGCGGTCTCCGTCGGCGTCGCCAGGCTCGATCCAACCAGCTTCGAGCGGTACGTCTGGTTCTCTTCGCCGGCGCGGGGGAACGAGGAACCAGCGGTGCGACGTGGCCGGTTCAGCGCAGTTCGTTGATGCGGATCATGTTGCCGGCGGGATCGCGGAAGGCGCAGTCGCGAACCCCGTACGGCTGCTCGATCGGCTCCTGCACGACCTCGGCGCCGCCGGCCTGCAGCCGCTCGAAGAGGCCGTCGAGGTCGTCGGACGCCAGGGTGATCATGGCGTAGGTGCCCTTGGCCATCATCTCGGCGATGGTGCGGCGCTCGTCGTCGGTGACGCCGGGGTTGCCGCCGGGCGGGTACAGGACGATGGACGTGCCGGGCTGGTTGACGGGGCCGACCGCGATCCAGCGCATCCCGCCGTAACCGACGTCGTTGCGGACCTCGAACCCGAGGACGTCGCGGTAGAAGGCCAGGGCCGCGTCGGGGTCGTCGTGCGGCAGGAAGGTCGAGTGAATCGTCACGTCCATGGCAGTCACGCTAGCTGCGGCTCGGTGATGCGTGCTTCTCGATTCCTGACGGGCCGGGTCACCTGTTTCGCCACGCAGGGCGGCATTCCGGCCGTCGCGCTCGCCGCCTGGCGCCGGTAGGTGCTGGGCGGCACACCGACCAGCTCGGTGAAACGCGTGCTGAAGGTGCCCAGCGACGAGCAGCCGACCGCGAAACAGACCTCGGTGACGCTCATGTCGCCACGACGCAGCAGCGCCATAGCGCGCTCGATCCGCCGCGTCATCAGATAGCTGTAGGGCGACTCGCCGTAGGCGAGCCGGAACTGGCGGCTGAGGTGCCCGGCGGACATGTTCACGCCGCGCGCGAGCGCCTCGACGTCCAGCGGCTGGGCGTACTCCCGGTCGATCCGGTCACGGACTCGGCGCAGCAGCGCGAGATCGCGCAGGTGCTGTGCCCAGGCGGGTTTGCTGCTCACCCGAGAATCGTACGTCGCGCCACCGACAGATTCGGCGTGCCGCCGGCCCGCACCTGCTGTCTGACCTGCGGCGCGTCCGGATCATCGCGACGCCGCGCCGTCCGACCGACCTGGATCTCTCCGTGAGATCCATGGCGTGCGAGAGCAGATCGCCAGGTGCTCGGCGTGGTTGAGGAACCCGGGAACAGGTGAGCGGTGCCGGCCCTTCGGCCGCTCCGCAGGGGTTCCCCAACCGGGAACGCCGGTGGTTCAGTAGCCGATGGCTTCGCGGAGCAGCAGGACGGTGCCGCGCCCGGGGTGGGGTTCCGCGTTGAGGATGAGAAGGCGGTTGAGGGCGCTGGGCTGCCCGTAGGCCTTCAGGGCGCGCTCGTTTTCCAGCGGAAGACAGTGGTCTTCGACGCGCCGCAGCGCGGTGCCCAGGTCGGGCACCACCTTCTGCGCCCCGACGATCCAGATCGCGCGGGCCGCGGCGCCCGAGTAGCCGGCCAGCTGGCCTCCGCTGGCCGAGGCGGCGACGAGGGATCCGGTCTCGGTGACCGCGGCGACGCTGCCCACGACGACGTCGGGGCAGGCGATCATCCGCCAGATCTCGCCCAATTGGGTGGCGCGGTCCATGGTCCTGCTGCGTGCCTTGACGGACTCGTATCGCCCGCTGCTGTTGAGGTCCTCATCGATGCCGGACAGGCGGAGGGTCTCGCTGGCCCCGGTGAACACGGCGGCGCCCTCGGGTATCAGCTCTTTGACGCGGGTACGCGCCGCGGCGGCGTCGTCGAGGATCTCGACGGCGAACCCGTGCGCGGTCAGCGCAGCGGCCGCCCGCTCCAGACGCTGCGCGGGCGCCGGGTCGGCGAACGATGGTGCCAGCATTGAAGTAGTCATGATGTCTCTGAGTTTCCTGTTCGCTGGATGATGTGTTCGTTCCAGCGGTTCGACAACACAGCCCACAGAAATGTGAGGCGAGGCACCGGCCTCACATTCCGGCGCGATCTCTTGTCGAACTGGTGAGGGCAGATGCGACCAAGGGAGCCGTCGGGACCATGACCACCGAATCCCGGACCACCCAATCCCGGCCAGGGCACGGCCGGCCCGATCCCGGCCTGGACGCGATCACGAGTGAGCGGCACCAGCTGATCAATATCGCCTACCGGCTCCTTGGCTCCCTGGCCGAGGCCGAGGACGCCGTCCAAGAGACCTACGCCCGCTGGTACGCCATGTCGCCGCAGCAGCAGGAGGCCATCAAATCCCCCGGCGCCTGGCTGACGACGGTCGCCAGCCGCATCTGCCTCAACCTGCTCAGCTCCGCCCGGGCCCGGCGAGAGACCTACGTGGGCGAATGGATCCCCGAGCCGCTACCCGAACGTACGGAGCGGAGCACCGGGCGGCCGGGCGGCACCGCCGTCGACCCGGCAGACAGGGTCACCCTGGACGAGTCGGTCAACCTGGCCTTCCTGGTCGTGCTCGACTCGATGACCCCGGCCGAGCGCGTCGCGTTCATCCTGCACGACGTCTTCTGCCACTCCTTCGCCGAGGTGGCCGAGATCGTGGGCCGTACCCCGGCCGCATGCCGCCAGCTGGCCTCCTCTGCCCGCCGCCGCATCCGGGCGTCACAGCCTTCCGCGACCCCGGCAGCCCGGCGCGCCAGCGTCGTCAGGGACTTCAAGCAGGCATGGGAAGCCAAGGACATCGACGCCCTCATCGGCCTGCTCGACCCCGACGCCACGGCGATCGCCGACGGCGGCGGCCTCGCCACCACCTTCCTGCACCCCATCGAAGGCGGCGAGCAGATCGCGCACGCCTGGGTCGAGATCGCCCGCCGGAGGCCCGGCGACATGACGATCCTGGAGCGTATGGTCAATGGTCAGCCCGGCCTGGTGGCTCAGCAGGACGGCGTCACCGTGACCGTGTTCGCGTTCGACGTCGCGGGTGACCGGATCACGCACATCTGGGTAGTACGCAACCCCGAGAAACTCCGCCGCTGGACGACGGGCTGACGCACAGACGTATCCGAGCGGCGGCGAGGTGGCCGTTCCGTCCAGCCCCGCCGCCGCTCGGGCGCAGTAGTGGCGGGCCGGCGGAAATCGGGGTGCCCGGAAGCCTGAGCGCGGCTAGGGTCGTGGGCATGCACTTCTTCCAGATCTACGGCTGACAGGCCGGGGCAGCGCCCCCGGTTTCCCTCTCGCATGTCCGTGTGCGTCGCCTACGACCGAGGCTTCACCGGAGAGGCCGGCGCGCGGGCTTGCTGTTTTCGTTTCGCCGTAGACCTGAAATGAGTGAGCTTGCATGTCCCGTCGTCGTGCCCACATCGCGATGGTCGGCGTCCCCGCCGTCAGCCACGTCCTGCCCGGTCTCGCGATCATCCGCGAACTGGTGGCCAGGGGCCACCGCGTGACCTACGCCAACGATCCGGCGGTGGCCGACCTGATCGCGGCCACCGGCGCCGAACTCGTCCCGTGCACGTCCCGGCTGCCGGTCGCCGACAACGACTGGCCGGACGACCCCATCGCAGCGATGGACCTCTTCCTGGACGATGCCATCCAGGCACTCCCCCAGTTGCGCGCCGCCTACGACCATGACCCGGCGGACCTGTACCTGTACGACATCGGCGCCTACGCTGCGCGCGCCCTCGCCGAATCGCAGGACCGGCCTCTCATGCAGCTGTCCCCAACGTTCGTGGCCTGGGACGGCTACGACCAGGACGTCGCGGCGCACCTGCGCCGGCTGCCGGGCGCCGACGCCTACCGGGCGAAGTTCGCCCAGTGGCTCACCGGTTGCGGGGCGTCCACCACCGACGTGGACGCCTTCTCCGGCCGTCCCCCGCGTGCCCTGGCGCTCATCGCCCGAGCGATGCAGCCGCACGCCGACCGGGTCGACACCGACACGGTGACCTTCGTCGGGCCCTGCGTCGACGCGACGGCGGACGCGGGCGGCTGGATTCGCCCGGCGGGCGCGGAGAACGTGCTGCTGATCTCCCTCGGCTCGGCGTACACCCGTCAACCGGAGTTCTACCGCCAGTGCCTGGCCGCCTACGGCAACCTGCCCGGCTGGCACGTCGTCCTCCAGATCGGCAAGTACACCGACCCGAGGGACCTCGGCGACATCCCGCCCAACGTCGAGGTGCACTCCTGGGTCCCCCAGCGGGCGATCCTGAACCACGCGGACGCCTTCATCACGCACGCCGGAATGGGCGGCTGCGGCGAAGGGCTGCTGTCAGGTGTCCCGATGATCGCCGTGCCCCAGGCCGCCGAACAGTTCACGAACGCCGACCGGCTCGTGGAACTGGGCGTGGCCCGCCGCATCGACACCGCGGAAGCCACCGCCGAGACGCTACGGGCGGCTCTGGACGACCTGGTCACCGACGCGGAGGTCGCCCGCCGCTCGGCACGGTTGCGCGCCGCCGCGCAGGCCGAGGGCGGCACCCTGCGCGCCGCCGACCTGATCGAGAACATGCTGACCTGAGCTCGCGTACAGGATCTCGCGCATGCCGGGGAGGGCCTCGCGGTCGGCCCTCCACACCAGGCGCAGGCTCAGGCCGGGGACGTCGAACGCGAGCCGGGCGAGGGCGCCGGCGGCGACCTGATCGGCGACCGCGAACCACGGCAGCAGCGTGATCCCGAGGCCGCGCTCGGCCCACGCCCGCATGACGGGCACGCCGCCGGCCCGCACCCGCTCCACCCGGTCGCCAAGCAGGCGCTCCCCCGCCAGCCAGAACGAGCAGGCGGGCACGTTGACCAGCAACCGCTGGCCGTACAGGTCCTCCTTGCGCAGCCGGGACGCGGCGGCCAGCGGATGATCCGGCGCGGCGACCAGCGCGAGCGGCACGGGATCGAGGTCGAGGAAGGCCAGCGGCGCGGCCGGCGCGCCGAAGCCGAGCCCGCCCAGATCATCACCGGTGTCGAGCAGCAGCGCCGCGTCGAGGTCCGCGACGGCGACCGCGTCCAGGAGACGGTCGCGGGCGCCGTCCGACCGCACCTCCACCACGAGGTCGGGACGGCGCTCGGCCAGCCGGGCCAGGACCGCGGGCACGTACACGGCCGCGATCGTCTCCAGGGCGCCGAGCCGCAGCACCGGGCGGGCCTCCGCGACGTCGCGCCGGGCCTGGTCGGCCTGGTCAAGCAGACGGCGCGCCCAGCCGCGCAGGCGCTCGCCCGCCGCGGTCGGGCGCATCCCCCGGGGACCCCGCTCGAACAGCGCGACTCCGAGGTCCCGCTCCAGCGTCCTGATCTGCTCCGACACCGACGACGGCGCGAGATCCAGGGCGACAGCGGCGTCGGTGACTGTCCGGTGTGCCACAACCGCCTCGAAGGTGCGCAACTGCCGCAGTTCCATGCCGCACCGAACGGGCCGGGAGCGTTCGGTTATTCCGAACGCCGCCTGCGGCTTGGACGGTGGAGCCCTACGGCGGCCGACGCCACAGTGACCCCCAGGTTGTCTACCTTCTGGAGATCCCTGTGACGTCGACTGTTTCCGCCGCTCCCCCAGCGGCGCCCGCCCGGCCCCGAACGCTGGCCGGGATCGCGCTCGGTTATTTCATGGTGCTGCTCGACACCACCGTCCTGTCGGTCGCCGAGCCCGACCTCGCCCGGTCGTTCGCCGGCGCCGGCGTGGCGGGGCTGCAGTGGACCGTGACCGGCTACACCCTCGTGTTCGGCGCCGCCTTGCTGACGGCCGGGTCGGTGGCCGACCGGTACGGCGCGCACCGCGTGTTCCGGGTGGCCGTCGCCGCCTTCGGCCTCGGCAGCCTGCTGAGCGCGTTCGCGCCGTCGCTGTGGGCGCTCGTCGGCCTGCGGGCGCTGCTCGGCCTGGCCGCGGCGGGCTGTGTCCCGGCGTCGATGGCGATGATCGCCCGGTTGTATCCGGTGCCCGCCGAGCGGGCCAAGGCGGTCGCCGTCTGGGCGGCGACCAGCGGCGCCGCACTCGTGGCCGGTCCGGTGACCGGCGGGGCGCTGACCGACCTGGCCGGCTGGCGGGCGATCTTCCTGATCAACGCCCCGCTCGCCGCCGCCACCCTCGCGCTCACGGCCGGAGCGGCCGTACGCTGCCCGCGCGGCGACCGGCGTATCGACTGGGCCGCCCAGGTCCTGGCCTGCGCGGCGGCGGCGCTGCTGACCGACACGCTGATCGCGCTCGGCGCCCGCTCCTTCATCCACGCCGCCTGGTCGGCGGCCGCCACGGCCGTGGCGGCTTGCGTCTTCGCCGTACGCGAGCGGCGCGGCCACGCGCCGGTCCTGGCGCCCGCCGTGCTGCGGACATCCGGTGTCCCCGGCGCGCTGCTGGCGGGGGCGGCGGTCAACTTCGCGATGAGTGGGGTGTTGTTCGTGCTGCCGCTGCTCTTCCAGCAGGCGCTGGGCCTGACGCCGGGACGGATCGGGGCGGCGCTCCTGCCCATGACGCTGCCCTTCGCCGTCAATCCGCTGCTGACCGGCAGGATCGTCGCCAGGTCCGGGCCGCGGCCGCCGGTGCTGGCAGGGCTCGGCCTGCTCGCGGCCGGCGGCGTCGCGTTCGGCGCGGCCGTCTGGGCGGGCGCCTCCTACCCGTTCCTGCTGGCCGGGCTGGTGGCCACCGGCTTCGGTGTGTCGTTCGCGCTGCCCGCCCTGGCCACCCTGGTCGTGACGGCGGCTCCCGAAGGCGCCGCAGGCGTGGCCGGTGGGCTGTTGAACGCGGCCAGGCAGTGCGGCGCCACGATCGGCGTCGCCGTGACGGGCGCGTTCGTGACCGTCGGCGTTCCCGATCAGGGACACCACGGCGCGGCGTACGCGCTGATCGTGCCGGCCGTGGTCTGCGCCGTGGCGGCCGTCGCCGTCGCCCGGGCGGCCCGGCCTCCCGCCTGATGAGGAGCCCGGTGGACGGTCGTCGTGATGGCGGCGGGCGTGTTCATCTCCTTTTCCGTCGCTCCTTCGTCGCCGTGCCCCGGTGACCCGCCGCCTCGCGGGAAGGGGACACAGGACGGCCGTGGGACGGGCGGCCGTATATGCCGACTGCCTGTGCCGGAGGACGAGGTGCGGGAAGGCCCCGTGGTCATGAGGTCAGAGATCGACTATGAGGCGGTGTTCAGGGCCGGCCAGGCCCTGTCGGCGGTGCTGACGCCCGACTTCGTCATGATCGCCGTGAACGACGCGTTGCTGAAGGTGAGCGGGCGCCGGCAAGAGGACCTGCTGGGCCACGACCTCTTCGAGGTCTTCCCGCCCAACCCCGCCGCGCCGGAGGACTCCGAGCACCAGGGGGCGCGTATGCTGCGAACGTCCCTGGAGCAGGTGGTGGCCACCCACCGCCGCGACTTCATGCCTCTCCAGAGGTACGACGTCGAGGTGGCGGGCCGGCCCGGCGTGTTCGAGGAGCGGTACTGGAGCACGGTCAACACGCCCGTGCTCGGCTCGCACGGCGAGGTGCGATGGATCCTCCTCACCAGCGAGGAGGTCACCGACTTCGTCCGCGCACTGCGGGGCTCCGGTGCGGTCTGCGAGCAGGATTCCCTGGCCCTGCAACTGCAGACCCTCAACGACCAGCTCAGGCGGGCGCACCGGGAGCAGCGCGAGACGACCTCCGCCCTGAGCGAGGCCATCGAACGGCAGCGGCGGCTGGTCCACGACGCCTCCCACGACCTGCGCAACCCCATCACGGGCCTGCTCACCGAGCTGGAGGTCGCGCTGTCCGAACCCGGCATCGACCTGCAGCGGATCCTGCGCAAGCTGCTCCGCGACGCGGAACGGCTCAACGACATCGTGGCCGACCTGCTCGACCTCGCCCGCATGGACAGCGAGACGCACGAGGGCGAGCACCTGATCGACATCGCCGAGTTCGTCGCCGAGGAACTTGATCGCCGCAGCCCGCGCACCGCCGTCCTCACCCGCCTCGACCCGCACGTGTGCGTACGCGCCTCGGTGATCCGCCTGGCCCGCCTGCTGGGCAATCTGCTGGCCAACGCCGAGCGGCACGCCCACACCAAGATCGAGGTCGTGGTCGCCGCCGACCCCCCCGACGCCGTCCTCGAGGTCCTCGACGACGGCCCCGGCATCCCGCCGGAAGACCGCGAACGCGTCTTCGAGCGCGGCTACCGCCGGGAGGAGGCCCGCGTACGGGATCCCAGCGGGTCCGGGCTCGGCCTGTCCATCGCCCGGGAGATCGCTCAGGAGCACGGCGGCCGGCTGTACGCCGCCGAACACCACGGCGGAGCCCGCTTCGTCCTGCGTCTTCCCCTCGCGACCGAGCGATGCTCCTGAAAACGCCGTCCCTGCGGAGGGAGTCCCGTCATCTGGCGAGGGCCTCCCGGAGGAACTCGGCGATCTCCGCTCGCGCGGCCCTCGCCTGCGGCACCAGGCTCGGCATGCTGAGGAACGCGTGCGTCGCTCCGGGATACTCGGTGAGCCGCGTGGGTGTCCCCGCCGCTCGCAGTCGTTCGGCGTAACAGCGGCCGTGATCGGCCACCGCCGGCCAGGCGGAGCTGATGGCCTCGACCATCCGCTGGATCGCGGCGAAGATCGGCGAGCCCGGCATCGGCGACGCGTTCGCCGGCGTGTTCAGCGACGCCGTCAGCGATCCGCCCCTGCGCGAGATCTTGTCCGCACGCTTCCAGGACCCGTACCGGCTCCAGCTGCAGGACACGCTCGGCGAGCCGGAGCACCGGGTCCTGTTCTTCATCGACGTCGTCGTCGGAACCCTGCTCCACCGGATGGGCATGACCGGCTCGCCGATGACCGACGCCGACGTCGCCGCACTGGTCGACGTGGTTCTGCGGCACTTCGCCGGCGGCGCCGACACGACCGCGACCCACTGACCGGCCTGCTCGCGATGCGTACGGCGAACAACCGCGGGACGCGATGCGACGCCTGCGGTTCACGCCCCCCGATCTAGGATCGGGTCATGCCTTTGACCGCGGACGACGTCGACCTGTTCGAGGCCTCCAGGCCGCGCCTGGAGGCCATCGCCTATCGCCTCCTCGGCTCCGCCGGTGAGGCCGAGGACGCCGTGCAGGAGACGTTCCTGCGCTGGCAGGCCACCGACGTCGACCGCATCGAGGTCCCCGAGGCCTGGCTGACGAAGGTCCTCACCAACCTGTGCCTCAACCAGCTCACCTCCGCACGGGCGCGCCGCGAGACCTATGTGGGCCAGTGGCTTCCCGAGCCGCTGCTCGCCGGGGACCCGATGCTCGGCCCGGCCGACACCGCCGAGCAGCGCGAGTCGGTCTCGTACGCGGTCCTCACCCTCATGGAGCGCCTGTCCCCCAATGAGCGGGCGGTGTACGTGCTGCGGGAGGCCTTCGACTATTCGCACCGGGAGATCGCCGAGATCCTCGACATCACCGAGGCCGCCAGCCAGCAGATCTTCCACCGCGCCAAGAAGCACGTCGCCGACGGCAAGGCCCGCACCGCGACCGACGAGGCCGCCACCCGGCGCATCGTCGAGGAGTTCCTGGCGGCCGCCACCACCGGCCGGATCGAGCCGCTCGTGCGCCTGCTCACCGAGGACGCCATCGCGATCGGCGACGGCGGCGGGAAGATCCCGGCCCGCGCCAAGGCGTTCGAGGGCGCCGTCGCGGTCGCGAAGTTCCTGCGGGGCCTGTTCAAACCGGCCGAGGTCAAGCGCGCCATGGTCGGCGGCACGCCCGAGGTCTACATCTGGACCGCCAACGGCGACCCCGCCGTCGTGGCCGTCGTGGACGGCCGGGTCGTCGGTGTCATGTGCCTGGAGCTCACCGCCGGGGGCATCGCCGCGGTCCGCAGCCAGGTCAATCCCGACAAGCTCGAACGCGCGACCGCGCTCTGGGCGGCCACGGATCACGGGGAGCCGCTGTTCGAGGCCCTCTGATCGCTGTGTGAGGTGCTTCACACCGCGTTCCTGTCAGGAAACGGCGCGCTGCCCGGTTCAGGTGGCAAATCGCGCAAGACAGGAGCAAGGGCATGCAGCACCGCATCATCGTCCTCGGAGGCGGATACACCGGAGCCATCGCCGCCGGGCGCCTGGCCAAGCGGCTCCGCCGCGAGGACGTCGCCATCACTCTCGTCAACGCCGAGCCCGACTTCGTCGAACGCGTCCGCATGCACCAGCTGGCGACCGGCCAGGACCTCAGGCCCCGGCCGTTCAGCGAGATGTTCGCGGGCACCGGCGTCGACCTGAGGCTCGCGAAGGTCACCGGGGTCGACGTCGACCGCAAGACCGTCACCGTCGCAGACGCGAACGGCGCCGGATCCGGATCCGTAGAACTCGTCTATGACACGCTCGTCTACGCCCTCGGCAGCGGCTGGAACGGGCAGGACGTCCCCGGGGCCGCCGAGCACGCCTACGAGATCGCCAGTCGGCCCGGAGCACTGCGGCTGCGCGAGCGGCTGGCCCGCCTCGACGCCGGGCAGACCGTGGTCGTCGTCGGCGGCGGCCTCACCGGCATCGAGGCAGCGTCCGAGATCGCCGAGTCCCGCCCGGACCTCGACGTCGCCCTCGCCGCAGGCGGCGACCTCGGCGACTGGCTGTCGCCCAAGGGCCGTGAGCACCTGCGGAAGGTCTTCGGCACGGTCGGGATCACCGTGCACGAGCACACCACCGTCACCGGCGTCGAAGCCGGCCGCATGCTCACCGCCGACGGCACGGCCATCCCCGCCGCGGTCACCGTGTGGACCACCGGCTTCGCGGTCCACCCGATCGCCAAGGCGACCGCCCTGGAGGTCACCGGCACCGGCCAGATCGTGGTCGACGGAACCATGCGCTCGGTCTCGCACCCCGACGTGTACGCCATCGGCGACGCGGCCATGGCGTTGGGCCCGGGAAACAAGCCGCTGCGCATGTCGTGCGCCTCGGGAACCCCCGCCGCGTGGCAGGCAGCCGACGCGATCGCGGCGCGCCTGACCGGCGGGAAGCTCCCCAACGTGCCGATCCGCTACTTCAACCAGTGCATCTCACTCGGCCGCAACGAGGGCCTGATCCAGTACGTCACCGCCGACGACCGCGCCGTGCGGGCGGTCCTGACCGGCCGGCTGGCCGCCGTCTACAAGGAGTTGATCTGCAAGGGCGCCGCCTGGGCCGTCGCTAACCCGACGCTCGGGCTGCCGACCCGGCGCCGCCGCGTCACGCGGAAGCCGGCTGCGGCGGGCTCGGCCGTCAAGGCGCCGGCCTAGCGGAAGGCAAGGGGCCGGAGGAGTCGACGGAGCGTCGTCACGGCCCTGGCGGGGGCTCGGAAGCCTCCTGGCGCAGCCGCAGCTCGGCGGCGACCGCGCGTTCGCGCAGCTGGGCCGCCTCGGCCCGGGCCACGTCGAGCTGCGCGCGCAGGTCGGCCAGCCGGGCCCGTTCCAGCGACAGCTCCGCCTGGATCCGCTCCCGCTCCGCCGTGGCGCTCCGGGCGTCCTGCCCCGCCCGGGCGGCCTCCGCGTCAGCCGCGCCGGCGCGCGCCTCGGCCTGCGCCGCCTCCGCGCGCAGCCTGGCGGCCTCCGCGACGGCCTGCTCACGGGCCGCCTCCGCCGCCTCGGCCCTGGCCAGCACCCGGTCACGCTCGTCGTGGGCCTGTGCCACGGCCCGGTCGCGTTCGGCCTCCGCCCGCGCGACCGCGCGGTCGCGTTCGGCCTCGGCCGCCTGGGCGCGGGCCAGGGCGGCGGCACTTGACTGCTCGGCCTCGCGATGCGCGCGGCGGGCCAGCTCCGCCTCCGCCCGCGCCGCCCGCGCGCCGGCCTGCGCGTCGTCGCGTTCCTGAACGGCCTGCTCGGCCTGCTCCCGGGTCAGGCGGACCTCGGCCGCGGCCTGGTCCACCCGGTCGGCCAGTTCGCGTACGGCCTGCTCGCGGGCGGCCTCGGCGATCTCGGCCCGGCGTACGGCCTGGTCGGCCTGCTGCCTGGCCCGGCGTTCCGTGCTCGCCGCCTCCCGCAGCGCGGCCAGGGCCTGCTCGCGCGCGGTTTCCGCGTCGGCGAAGGCGGTGTCCCGCTCGCCGTAGGCCTCCTCCATCCGGCGGCGGGCCTCCTCCGCCTCCCGCCGGGCCTCCTCGGCGGCCTCGCGGGCCAGCCGTACCTGCTCGAGCGCCTGCTCGCGCTCGGCGCGGGCGATGGCGACGCTGGTGTGCGCCTCGGCCTGGATCGCGCTCAGCTTCGCCTCGACCCCCGCCGGGCTCAGCTCCTGGGCGAGCACCTGCGCCAGCGGCTCGATCGCCGCCGCCAGGCCTTTCTCCATGCGTTCGTACAGGTCCTCCACGCGCGCCAGTGCGCCCTCCAGGCCCGGCGTGGCGCGGCGGAGCTCCCGCTCCCTCTTGGCCGCCGCCTGGCAGTCGCCGTCCGGGCAGTACTCCCGCGGCCTGCCCCGCCGGGCCGGTTGCTCGATGGGTGCGCCGCAGTGCTTGCACGCGGTGATGGTCACGGAGGTCGTCACAGCGGCCCAGCGTAGCGAATTTCTGAATTTCTGGAAATAGAAAACAGAAAAGGACATCCGTTGCGCGACAAAGCTGCTCGTATCACTTGGGAGATGGGTAATTCTCGCAAGCTATCGAACGCGGGTGGTCCCCCGGCCGCTTCCCTGAGCGTCGAGCGGCTCCGTTTCGCCGCCCAGGAGATCGCCGCACGTGTCACAGATGAACTCGCCGACGAGCGCGAGCGACGCGAAGCTGACCGTGGCATCCGCATGATCGGCAAGGAGGAGCCGACAACCGCCGACGACCTGGCCGCCGCCATGGAGGCCGCCCGTACGGCCAGCGCGGGCGACACGGGAGCGCTCGCCCACATGACCCGGCACGCCGATCCGGAGGTGCTGCGCACTTCGCTCGCTGAACGGCGAGCTGAGGCCACCCGCGCCGCCAAGCGGCTTCGCACGACTGATCACCGGTCCATACGCCGGAGGCCACGCTCGTCAGCGGCGCGCCCAGCCCTGCCGCTGGTGTACTGGTCCGCCCGCGCAGGCTGGTGGAGGCCGGGCGGGCTGGTGGAGGCCGGGCGGGGGCACTCGTCCAGGTCCGAGCGAATCTGAGGGTTCCGGTGCCTCGCTCGACTCTCTCAGGCTCCCCGTTCTGCCCGGCGCCGGGCGCAAATGACGGCCCAGGCCAGGTGGGCGGGGTCGGCTCGGTGGCGGGCCGGGCCGGCCCCGCGGGTGTGGGGGTTAGAGTCCGCCGCGTTTGGAGGGGAAGGCGGTCAGTCGTGCCACGACGGTGTCGGGGCTGTCCGCCTCAACCAGGTTGACCGGCTTGGCCAACTGGTACAGGTCGCCGCGGGCCGGGTACTGGGTGAGTGTCGCGGTGAGGATCATGGGCTCCTTGGTGGTCAGCGTGAGCGGCTCGCTGTCTGGCCGCGTGAAGGTGGCGCAGAAGGGCAGAACGTCTCGTTCCTCAAGCCGTGGCGGGAATTTCTGCGTGAGCCGCAAGGTGCTGGCCGCTTCGGTATCGATGTCGCACTGCTCGAAGACGACTGAGGTGTCGGAGTCGGCTTCGCCGGAGACCCGGAAACCGACGGTGCGCAGCCGCACACTGTTGACCGGGTCGTCGGGGTTGGGCTCAACGCGCTGCTTGATGCCGCCTCTGAAGTCGAGGGAGAACGTAGTGCCGTGAAACTCCAGCTTGCTGTTGAGCGCGAGCATCGAAGAGGGGATCTCCGCGCCGATGGGCGGCAGCCCCGTTCGGGCCGTCGCAGGTGGCGCGGCGGCCATCGCGGTCGCTGCGGCGGACAGGGAAACGACACCGGCGGCGAGAGCCTGGCGTAGGGGGGCGAGCATTGGATTCCTCCATGTGGTTGCGGTGGGGATGCGGCTGCTTGACCCGGGGGTCAGTTCTCGGTACGGCTCGGGCGGCCAGAGCGACGCCGTCCCTGGCGGTGCGAGGCGGCTGGGGGCGGCGTCGTGCCTGGAGAGCGGGTGCTAACCCTCATCGACGCCGACCGAGTTCACCTGGAGCCGGTTTTCCCCGTCGGCGCTGGCCGCGGTGGCTGGCGCGAGGGTGAGCGAGCTGGTGAGCAGACAGGCGGCCACCGCCAGCGTCCGACCGGTCAGCGTGAGTGCCATCGAGCCTCCTGAGCTCGTGAAGATCCAGTAAGCCCATATCTACCACCGCTGATTACTTACTGTAACGGGATATGTTACTTACAGTAGTCATCCTGCATGTGAGAGGCTGCACCTCTGTCACGGGCGTGGGTCCTCTGCGGAAGCGACGAAGGGGATTAACGGGCGACACGCAGGTGCCGGCGCCGGCCGTCGGTCGCCTCGCCGCCGACACCGCCGCGTGCGCGGGCGGCGGCCAGGCCCGCACGGGTGCCGGAGATGATGAGTTCGCGGATGAACTCAGCCAGGGCGGCGAAGACGTGGAAGACCAGGCGGCCCACCGGGGTGGTGTCGAGGCTCTTGTGCAGTGAGGTGAAGCCGACCTCGCCCCGACGCAGGTCGGCCACCATCGTGATCAAATTCTGGTGGAGGCGTGACAGCCGGTCCACAGGGGACGACGAGGGTGTCGCCGGGCTGCATGAACGCCAGCGCCGCAACGAGCTCTCCCTGACCGAATACGAGCTGGACGAGCCGGCGATCACCTGGTGTCGAGCCGGCGCCGTTGTCCGCGCCACGCTGGGCTGAACCGGTCGGAGACGCGGTCAGAAGGGTCGCCGGGCCAGCAGGATTCCGGCGCCGAGGGGAACGGCGACGGCTGGGATGCGGATCGGCATCTTCCTCTCGCCGATCTTGAATCCCTCCATTCCCCAGCTCACCGCGACCTCGCAGTCCCCGCCGGGATGGAGAGTCACCAGCCGCCCGTCACGGATTCCCGCGTGCAGCAACCCGATCGTGAACGTCAGGTCGACGGAGATCGTGATCGTGAGCACTTTGCGCTCGTCGGCGTAGACCTCGACGTACGGGCGGTGCTCCGAGGTGATCGAGTGCTCGGCCAGACGGACCTGCGAGGTCTTCCCACGGCGGCCGTCATCGTGACTGCGCACCGCGGCGGCCCGCAGTTCGCGGGACTTCTGCCACCCGGCCGCCAGGACCGTCCCGAGAGTGATCCCGTGGAGCAGGCCGGCGCCGGCCTCGGGCAACTGCGCGACGAGTTGCCCGGCGAGGACCGGGGCGTCGCGGCAGATCGTGCTCATCACCTGGGGATCGCGGACGACGCTTGCCGCCGCCGCCACCGCGCCGCGCGCGCTGTCATAGAGCGCGAGGGCGGCCGTGCCCGGATTCGGGTTGATGGTCAGGTTCATGACAGGCCTTCCCGGATCTCCTGCCGGCCCGGGTCCGCGACAGCGTGAAGACGTACGGCTGGGCGGGAGTCGCGGCTCTCGTGGATCCACACGTTCGGGGACGGGTCGGCGCGGGAGACGAGACGCACCTCCCGGCGGCGGTCGTGGTCCCGGTCAGGCGCGCGCCGGCCGCCCCAGGCCTTCCATCCGGCGAGGCCGAGGAGCGCGGCGGCGACCACGACGACGGCGAGCCCCGGCGGCACACCGAAGTCAGAGCCCGTCTCCTCGCCGGAGAGCGCCACCGTCGGCACCGCCTCAGGGCTCGCCTCGGGCGACTCCTCCGACCGCGGCGACTCCGATGGACTCAGTGAGGGACTGTCGTCCGGGCTCGCCGGTGGACTCACAGGTGGGCTTACCGGTGGGCTCACGGACGGGCTCACGGGGGACACTTCGCTCAGGACGACGTCGATGGCATCGCCGATGGTCAGCTCGGCTCCGCCGGGAGGGTTCTGGTCCTCGACGATCTGGTCGTCGTGCGCGTCGTCTGCTCCTCTGAGCGTCAGCCCCCGGTCCGCCGCCATCTGCCGCGCCTCCTCGACCGTACGGCCGATGAGGTACGGCACCTCGGTCGAGCCGTCGAGGAGCAGGCTGACGGCCTGCCCGTAGGCGAGCCGCCCGCCGGGCGCGGGAGTCTGCTGGGCGACCTTCCACTCGCCGGTGGCCTCCGGCTGCCGGGTGGTCACGCCGAACCCGGCCTTCTCCGCTTCGGCGGTGGCCGCGGTCAGCGTCATCCCGGTCAGGTCGGGCACCTGCCCTTCCAGGTAAATTCGGACCCCACTGATTTTGAATTCGATGCACGACACCGTCTCCGCGCTGCTCACGAAACTCGTCCCGGGAGGAACGGGATCGGGCACGGTCACGACCCCATAGCCGAAATGGTCGTGGAGCGTCTCGTACGCCTGCTCGTACGTCTGACCGGTCACGTTGGGCGGGGGTGGGCAGCTCGTGGCCTGCGCCGGCGTGGCCCAGAACGCGGCGGCGGCCACGGCGAGAGCCGCGATCAGGCGTACCGGCATCATCGTCTCCGGAACGAGTCGGGGTTGTCCGAAGGGAACGGGTCGGGGTCGCCCGGACGGGACGCGCCGGGTTGTCCGAAAGGAACGGGGACGGGCTTCCCCAATGACGGGCTTCTCGAACAAACGTTGCGAAGAATCGCGGTCAGCTCGCCTAAGTATCCCCCTACTCATATGCGCGACCGCAATTCCCTGGTCCGATGAGCGGACCGGGGGTGCGATTTCCGCGATCAGGCCGAAATGCGCATATAGGCAAAATTGCCGGAGCTGTCGGGCGATCGCCCAAGCGATGAGGTGCTCGGGGGCGTGCTCCGGCGCCCAGGCCCCCGGGCCCCTCCCCCTGCTGATGCCCCATGATGTTTACGTACTTCGGCTCCATCGAGCCGGGCTCGGAGCAGGTAGCGCAACCAGAGATACGGCGTGGCCGGGGCCACGGTGACGACGGTGACCACCAGGCCGTACTTGGTGAACTCCCAGAAGCTGATGCGCGCGCCGTTGCGCTCGGCGGTGCCGAGGATGACGACGTTGGCGGAGGCACCCGACGGCGGTGGCGTTGCCGCCGAGGTCGGCGCCCAGCGCGAGGGCCCACCTCAAAACGTTGTGGTCACCGGGCATGTGCTGGGCGAGGTCGGCCACGATCGGGCTCATCGTGGCGACGTAGGGGATGTTGTCCACGATCGCCGACAGCCCGGCCGAGGCCCAGAGCAGCACCATGGCCGTCACTCCTGGCCGCCCGGCAGTCGCCTCCACCGCCGCCCGCGACACCTGGGCGATCACGCCGGTCTCGACGAGCGCGCCGACCATCTCGAACAGCCCGGCGAAGAACACCAGCGTCGGCCACTCCACCTCGCGCAGGACCTCGTTCGTGGTGATCTTGGTGACCAGCACGAGCAGCCCCGCGCCGAGCGGCGTGAGGCCGCCGTGCTGTCAGGCAGCCGCAGCATGCTGATCAGAATGATCACGATCTTTCCGGTTCCGCCGCCGTCGCAGGCGGCTCGTCCCTTCACGGTTGCTGTGGAAGAGGATTGGGCGGGGAGCACTGCTGCCGCAGGACTATCAGCGGCTGGTGGCCATCGTGCGGGAGGCGGCCGGGCCGGTCACGGTCCGGGCCGTCGGCGAGGGGCTCGGCCTGCCGGTCGAGGTGCGGGGCAAGCTGGAGCCGCTGCGGGCGAAGCCGAACCGGCTGGCCGACATTTCCATAAACTATGAATATAAAAAGGTTATGCTTCGAGCATGAGTCGTCAAGACACCGCTCCTGGCGCGTCCGCCGCCATCGCGGCAGCCCTCTACGGCCTGGCCACCAGGGCCGCGAGACGCCTGCCCCGGGACATGAGCCTGACGTCCGCCGCCACCCTGGCCACCCTGGACCGGACCGGCCCGCGGCGCATCACCGATCTGGCCGCGGTCGAGGGCGTCACCCAGCCCGCGATGACCGCCCTGGTCCGCGTGATGGAGGAGTCCGGCCTGGTCGAGCGGCGGGGCGACGCGTCCGACAAGCGGGTCACGCTGGTGTGCCTGACCGAGGCCGGCGCCTCCTATGTCCGGACGCGGCGCCAGGCGGGCGTCCACGCGTTCGAGCGGTTGATCGACGAGCTCACCGGCGACGAGGTCGAGGCGCTGGTGGCGGCCCTTCCGGCGCTGAAGCATCTGGCAGAGCTCGAAAGCCAGGACCGCGAAGGGCCAAAGCAGTGACCGGGCAGCCGGTCGGCGGGGGCGCGGTGAAGGCATTCCCGGTGGCGCGTTCCGAGGCGCGGCTGCTGGTTCCTGCCCTGGTGTTCGTCGCTTTGGTCGTGGCGGCGGTCGCCAGCCTCGGGACGCCGCTCATCACCAGCGTGGCGACCTCGTTCCGCGTCTCGCTCGGCAGCGCGCAGTGGACGCTGACCGTCGCGCTGCTCAGCGGCGCCGTCGCCACGCCGGTCCTGGGCCGGCTCGGAGCCGGCCCGCACCGGCGGGCCGCGATCCTCGCCACGCTGGCGGTCGTCGTCGTCGGCAGCGCGCTCACCGTGCTGCCGCTGCCGTTCGCGTGGCTGCTGGCCGGCAGGGCGGCCCAGGGCGTCGGGCTCGGGCTGACGGCGCTGATGATGGGCGTGGCCCGAGACCACCTCCCCGAGGAGCGCAGCGCGGCCGTGATCGCCCTGATCTCGGTGGTCTCGATCATCGGGGCCGGCGTCGGCTACCCGCTGGCCGCACTGCTCGCCGAGCTCGGCGGGGTACGGGCCGCCTACGGCCTCGGCCTGGTCGTCACCGCCGCCGCCCTCCTGACCGCGTGGCGCTCCGTGCCCGAAGCCCCCGAAGGCCGCTCCGCCCACGTGGACGTGGCAGGCGCGGTCGTCCTGGCCGCTGCGCTGCTCCTGGTGCTGTTCCTCGCCGGCGAACGGAATCTGTGGAGCCTGCACCTCGCCGTGGCGGCGGGCCTCGCCGTCGTCGCGGTGGTGCTGCTCTGCGTCTGGGCCGTCATCGAGCTGCGCAGCACGACGCCCCTGGTCGACGTGCGGGCGGTGCGGCACCCGGCGGTCGCCGGGGCGAACCTCGCCATGTTCGTCGGCGGGATCGGCATGTACCTCCTGCTCACGCTCATCACCCGGTACGCGCAGACGCCGCACGGCGCCGGCTACGGCTTCGGGCTGACGACCTTCGTCGCCGGGCTGGTGCTCATCCCGTTCTCGGTGCTGGGGTTCGTCGCCGGCAAGCTCACGCCGCGGGTCCGGACGCGAATCGCCGACCCCCTGCTCCTGGCCGGCAGCGCCGTCGTGGTCGGCGGCGGGTTCGCCCTGTTCGCGGCGGCCCGGTCGGACCTGGCCGAACTGTTCGCGGCGATGGGCGTGCTCGGCTTCGGCGTCGGCGGCTTCTCGGCCGCGATGCCCGGCGTCATCCTGGCCGTCACCCCCAAGAGCGAGACGTCGAGCGCCATGAGCTTCAACTACGTCGTCCGCAGCGTCGGGTACTCCCTGGGCAGCGCCACCGGCGGCCTGATCCTCGCCGCGGGCACCGGCCCCGGCCACCTCTTCCCCGACGACAGCGCCTACACCACCGCGGCGCTGGTCGGCAGCGGCGCCATGGCGATCACGACGCTGACAAGCCTCGCTCTCGCCCGCCGACGCCCGTCCGAGACCAACCCGTAAGTCAGATGCACTCATCCCAGCACTGGAGGTTCCATGCCCAAGGGCTACTGGGTCAGCGTCTACCGCACCATTTCAGACCCTGAGAAGCTGGCTGCTTACAACAAGCTGGCCGGTCCGGCCGTCAAGGCCGGGGGCGGCCAGACCCTCGTCCGTGGCGGTCGGGTCGTGGCGCATGACGCCGGACTCGCCGAGCGCACCGTCCTGGTCGAGTTCGACAGCTTCGAGCAGGCTGTCGCGGCGTACGAGAGTGCGGCCTACCAGGAGGCGCTGGTCGCCCTCTCCGACGGCGTCGAGCGCGACTTCCGCATCGTCGAAGGCATCGACTGACCGAGGTCCAGTCGGATCTTCACTGAAGATCCACCATCTTGGTTTGCGCTCGCTGACAGTCCTGTGGCAGCACGTCCGGGTCGATACCGGCGGCGCGGGCCGGGATCAGCAGCACCGACCGGCCGCCCACCTGGACCTCCGGCGCCGGCGGCGCGAGCGACAGGTACTCCCCGAAGCCCTGCTCGCTGATCCGCTGCACGACCCCTTGTTGCGCCGAGCCTGCGCCCATGACGGGTTCTTGGGGCTGGGTGAGGTTCCGGGTCTGGCCGAACGCCGAGCCGCCATGTGCGTGGGCGTGGAGGAGCGAGGCGGGGATTCAACTGTCGAGGGCGCGCTTTTGCGGGTGGATCGACTCGCCGCGGGCGAGCATGTCGACGAACTGGGTGATACGGCGGGCTCGGGTCTCGGCGCGTTTGGCGTTCGCGATCCGATAGAGAATGGCGTAGCGGTTCTGGGACGTGAGGATGTCGAACATCGCTTGTGCCTGGGGGTTCGCGGCCAATGCGGCGGCCAGGTCGGCTGGTACCTCGATGCCGGCTTGTCCCGCGTAGGCCGTGTCCCAGCGGCCGTCGGCCTTGGCGCGTTCGACCTCGGCCATTCCGGCCGGATGCATCCGGCCCTCGCTGATCAGACGGGTGACGATGGAAACGTTCCGCGCTGACCAGGGACTTCGCCTTCCGCGAGGGGTGAAGCGCCGGCAGAAGGTGATCTCGTCCCGCCGTCGTAGCCGACCATCGATCCAGCCGTGGCACAGGGCTTCATCGAGCGCCTGGTCATAGGTCAGGCTGGTGGGCCGGGTCGTGTTCTGCTTGGCGAGGACCAGCCACACCCCTGCCGAGCTGTCGTGGTGCCTGCTGAGCCACTCCCGCCAGGCTCGGACATCGGTAACGGTCAGTTCCGGTAGTTCGTTGCTCATCGTCATGCGCCCCTGATGATCATCAAAGGTATGGTCGTCGTCGTAATGGACTTTTCGGCCGAGGAGTTCTCGGTCATGCCGGCGACGTTACGGTATGACCCGGTCAAAAACGGTCCTGGTTATCGAGGAGACTGTTAGCCGTGGTCAACACCTCGGCGCGGCTGCTGCGGCTGCTGTCTTTGCTGTCAACGCGGCAGTCCTGGACGTGCGCTGATCTTTCCGCCCAGCTGGAGATCACGGAACGGACGGTTCGCCGGGACATCGCCCGGCTACGTGAACTCGGCTACGGCGTCGAATCGGAGATGGGCCCATGGGGCGGCTACCACCTCGGGCCCGGAACCAGCATTCCGCCACTGATTCTTGACGAGGAGGAGGCCCTCGCGGTCGCTGTCGGGCTGCGCACCGCCGCCTTCAGCGGAGTCTCCGGCAGCGACCAGGCAGCCCTGTCGGCGCTGCTGAAACTACGCCAGGTGCTGCCGGCCGGGATCGCAGGCCGGCTCGGCGAGCTGGACGCGGCGTTCACTCACACCGCACGACCCGACGACAGCCAGATCTCCCCCGCGCTGCTGCTCGATCTGGCCACCGCGTGCCGGCGAGGTGAACGCACCCAGTTGACTTACCGCGACAGGGCCGAAACGACGTCCACCCGACGAGTAGACCCCTACCGGCTCATCTACACAGGCCGCCGCTGGTACCTCCTCGCCTATGACCTGACGCGGCAGGACTGGCGCACCTTCCGTACCGATCGCATCGTCGATGCCACAGCCACCGGGCAGGCCACTGCCCTGCCCGACCCGCCAGAGCCAGCGCAGATGGTCAGCACGGGCATCGCGCTGAGGCCCTACCCGGTGCGGGTGACCATCCGCCTGGCCGTACCGGCCGATGAGGCCCGCAGGCTGGTGCCGCCAACGGTCGGCGTCCACCGCCCGGACGGCGATGACGCCACGATCATCGACATCGGCGGGCCAGACGCCGACGGCCTGGCCCGCTACCTGCTCAGCCTCGGTCGGCCGCTCCAGATACTGCACCCAGAAGAGGTCCGCCGGGCATTCCTCGCCCGCACAAAACAACTCCTCGAGGACAACCAGTAACACGAACACCCGCCGGTCGCGGACACGGCTACCTGCAGTGACGGATGTCGCCGGCCACCACGAGGTGCGACTGCGATCTTGACTGTCTGAATCGAGGTTCCCTCAGCGAGACATCCCTTGGGTGCAGGTGTCGGGACGGCCGAGCTCGTCCTCGACCGCACCAAGACGACGGGGACGACGGATGTTGAGATTCCGGATTAGCGCAGGTCTGCGATATCCGTTGTTTTTTCGGCCAGGACTACCGGAACCCCCTTCCTGTCACCGCAGGACGGCACGCCTCCGCATGGTTGACCTTGACGCTGCGTCAACTTCTAGCATCGCGGCCATGTCGATCACTGTTCTTGACACCTACTCCGTCATGAGGCGGATCCTGCTTGCCCCGGTCGCGGACCGCGTTGACCTGCTGCGTTCGATGCTGGAGCCCATCAGGGGCATGTACCGCTACCACCCCGGTGAGGTCGACCTGGTGGCCATGCACCTCGAAGCGTCCGGGTTCCCCGTCGACCGCGACGAGAAGCGTTGCCTCGACGCGCTCGAAACCCTGGCGGCGGCCGGAGCCTGGGAGCGGATGCAACGCGCCCTCGACGACGCTCTCGCCGTACTGCTGGAGGCGACGCCGGGATTGAGGGCCCCGGACATCACCGTGCTGTTCGTGCTCGGCGATCCGGGTGACGAGCACTTCATGGGTCCCTGCCAAGGAGTGACCGGGTTCGGCGGAATCTCGGGCCACATCGTGATCACGCTCTGGCCCTTCCCCGAGAACGTGGAGCGGCTGGAGGCCACCGCCGTGCACGAACTCCACCACAACCTGCGGTTCGGCCCGGGCGGGGTCGTGTGGGACCCGAGGACCGTCACAGTCGGCGATCACATCGTCTCCGAGGGCCTGGCCGATGCCTTCGCCCGCCAGCTCTACGGCGACGAGCTCGGCGCCACCCGCATCGGCGTACCGCACCTGCACGACGACGAGATCTTCGGCAAGGTGCTTACCGGGCTCGACGTGACAGGCATGCAGAACTTCACCGCCTGGGTGCACGGCGACCCCAGCGCCGAGCGCTTCGGCCTCACCCCGGTGGGACTGCCGATGGGCGCCGGGTACGCCGCGGGCAACCGGCTGGTCGACACCTACCTGGCGGCGACCGGTCAGACGGCAGCGCAGGTCCTGCACGCCGGCAGCTCGGAGATCATCGCCGCCACGCTCCCCCGCGGGTGACACTGAAACGATGGAGTGGACGATCCAGGAACTCGCGGCGAGGGCCGGCATCACCAGCCGCACCCTGCGTCACTACGACCGCGTCGGGCTCTTGGCCCCGTCCCGGGTCGGCGCGAACGGGTACCGCTACTACAACCCCACCGCGGTCGCCCGGCTCCAGCGGATCCTGCTCATGCGCCGGCTCGGCATGGGCTTGCCGGCCATCGCCAAGGTCCTGGCCGACGAGGTGGACACGTGCGACGGGCTCCGCGCCCATATCGCCGCACTCGAAGAGGAACGCGACCGCGTCGAACGGCAGATCCGGTCGGTGCGTCACACGCTCGAGGCCCTGCAGGCGGGGGCGGAACCGCAGATGGACGTCATGCTGGCGGGGTTCAACGACCACTACAAGGACGAGGTGATCTCGCGCTGGGGCGAGCGCGCGTTCCAGGTGAGCAACGACTGGTGGCACGGCAAGACCCTTGACCAGCAGCGGGCCTGGAAGCAGGCCGCCGAAGACCTCGTCGCCGCATGGGTCGCCGCAGCGAAGGCCGGGGTTTCTCCGACATCGGAACACGCGCAGTCACTGGCTGCCCGGCACGTCCAGTGGCTGAGCCAGATCCCAGGCACCCCCACGGCCGACGGCGACCGGGAGCGCTCGATCGAGATGGTGAAAGGCCTGGGGAACATGTACGTCGACGACCCCCGCTTCACCGGCATGTACGACGACGCCGCGGGGGCGATGTTCGTCCGCGACGCACTGCAGGCGTACGCGCAGAGCCGGATGTAGCTCCTGCGGCTCGCGGACATGACCAGTTCTGCGAGGCGGATCCTCGAAGTTATTCCTTGAAACGAATATTCGCTACAGCGAATACTTCTCTTCGTGGACGCACTCCTCACCGCGCTGGCCGACCCGGTCCGATGGCGGCTCGTGACTCTGCTGGCCGAGCGGCCCCGGCCGGTCGGCGTCCTGGCCCAACTGGCCGAGGCTCGCCAGCCGCAGACGACCAAGCACCTGCAGACCCTTGAACGCGCCGGCATCGTCACCTCCCGGCGCACCGGTCAGCGCCGCATCTACGCGCTCCGGTCCGAACCCCTGCGGGAGCTCGCGGCTGCGCTCGGCCGGCTCGCCGACACCGCCGACCAGGTCGGCGGCCCACGCGAGACCTACGATCACTACGGGCTCAGCCTCCACGCTGAGCGGATCGCCGCGAAAGAGCCGGGATGGGCCGACGGCCGCTCGTTCGGGTTCCACCGGTCGCTGGCGGGGCAGCCCGAGCTGGTCTGGCGCCACCTGACCGACGCCTCCCTGCTCGCCCGCTGGTGGACGCCGGACGACCTGCGTGTCTCCGAGCTCGTGTTCGAGGCACGACCGGGCGGACGGATCACCCATGAGTACCGCGACGCCGAGGACGCCGACGGCTCGGACCTCCTCGCCGGGCGCGCGGAGGGAGTCGTCGACGAAGTGCGTCCCTGCGAGCACCTCGCCTACCGGCTCTCCCCGCTGCTTCCTGAGGGCGGCCGCGCCTTCACCGCCCACCTCGACCTCGACCTCAGGCCAACCGACAGCGGTACGGACCTCGACGTCCTGTTCCGCATCGCCGACAGCACCGTCGAATCCGCTGACTTCATCGCAGGCATCGAGATCGGCTTCGGCCAGAGCCTCGACAAGCTCGCTGCGACTCTCGCCGCGAATGCACACCACACCGACACACGGACCACGCAATGACCAAGCCGACCGGCCGCAGGGTCACCGCGAACCTGAGTCTCACCCTCGACGGGCGTTGCCACGGTCCCGGCGGGCCCGGCGATTTCGCCGCGTTCGCTCCGTACGTGGTCACCGAGGTCGCGCGAGACCACATGAACCGCATCTGGGAGAGTGCGACGACGGCGGTGCTCGGCCGGAACAACGCCGAGGGATTCATGGGCTACTGGCCATCGGTCGCCGAAGACGAGAACGCCGATCCGCGTGACCGCGGATACGCCAAGTGGCTGGTCGACACGGAGAAGGTGGTCTTCTCGACCACCTTGACGGAGGCGCCGTGGGAGCGCACCCGCGTCGTGAACGCTCCCGCCGCCGATGTCGTCACCGACCTCAAGGCCACGGGCGGGGGCGACATCCTCGTCAACGGCAGCGCCAGCGTCATCAAACCGCTCCTGTCGGCGGACCTGCTCGACCGGCTGTACCTCATGATCTTCCCGGAGATCGCCGGAGGCGGGCGGCGGCTGTTCGACGACGGCCTGCCGGCGACGAAGTGGACGCTCACCCACCAGGAGACCGGCAAGCTGGGCGAGATGGCCATGGTCTACGACCGAGTCCGCTGAGCAGGCCGCTCAGGGCCAGGTTGCCTCAGTGATGAGGTGGGCAGCCGACCGAGATCGCCCTGATCGGGATCGCGAACACCCTGGGACTCTCCGTGCTCGAACGCGCCCGCGAACACGCGATGCTGTGCGCTCGGGCTCACCCGCAGGCAGCTACGGCGGATGCCGGCGACCGAGGCGGTGCTGCTGTCGGTGGTGGCCACCCTGCTCGGCACCGTGATCGGCGTCGGGTTCGCGTGGATCGGCTGCGAATCGCCCGCCCCCCGGTACGTCCTTGGCCCCGGGAGATCAGTTCTCTCGGGTCCAGGCGGGAGTGATCCGCTGTTCACGGATTCGCCAGCCTGCCGACGTCCGTACGACAGTGGAGGTTGTTCGCAGGCCGCCTGTGAAGTGGGGTGCCTGGCCTTCGCGGTAGTAGAACACGAGCGAGTACGCCGAGGCAGCCGCCTGATCGCCGTCGACCTCTACCAGCAGGTCAGTGGTCAGGTGCTGGGTTTGCTGCCCCTCGACCTCGCCCTGTCGCATGAACCCGACGACCTTGTCGATCCCGCGGAGTTCGCCTCCGCGCGGCGAATGCACCTCCACATCGTCGGCGAAGACGGTGTCCGCATCCTGCCATCGCTTCTCGTCGAGCAGGCGCGCGAAGCGGGTGAACAGGTCGGCGATCTCGATACGGTCGGCGACCAGGGTATCCGTGGACATGACGCCTTCTTTCGTTCATAGATTTAACGTTTATCTGTCTAACGTTTCTGTCCCGAACGAATATATATCGTTAGCCGGACTAACGCAAGGAAGATAGGATCGCGGCATGACCAGCAGAGCCGAAGCCGTGGACATGCCTCACGACGGCGAGACGAAGACGCCGGAGAGGCTGCGCCGACGTGCCAGCCGCCTGCTCTCAGGGGTGTCAACGCAGTCGGACCGGCTGGTGAACGAGGGGCTGGCCCAGGTCGACGCCCGCAAGTGGCACTACGCGGTGCTGGCCTCGCTGCAGGAGTTCGGCCCGGGCAGCCAGGCGACACTCAGCCGGCGCACCGGTATCTACCGCAGCGACATGGTCGGCGTCCTCAACGAGCTGGCCGAGCGCGGCCTCGTCGAACGGATGCCGGATTCCGACGACCGCCGCCGCAACGTCATCACCATCACCGCTCAGGGCCGGCGGCGCCTGCGCCGCCTGGACAAGGTTCTGGACGACCTCCACGACGAGCTGCTCGCCCCGCTGACCCCTGCAGAACGCGACCAGTTCGTGCAGCTGCTCACCCGCCTGCTGGACCACCACACCCAGCGGGCGCCGCACCCCCTCACCTCCTAGTCCTCACGCCTTGGCGCAGTGAACGAAACGCCGTGTATGGCTTCGCGCTCGCCGAAGCGCATGCACAGCCACCAGGGCTGGGACAGGGGGGGCGCTCCGGATGCCCGCGCCATCGCTGGGCCGGCACTACCGCGAGTTAGCGGGGCGTCCCTTCGCGCTCGCTTCGTCGGGCGAGGTGCTGGAGTTGCCGTTCGTGCACGCCGGCCACCCAGCCGTACGTGGCCGATGGGCCGATCCGCGGGTCGCTGGGAACCTGGGCGTTACGCAGGGCGTGCACGTACGCGCGATCCTGGTCGATCCGTGCGCGTACCTGATCAGCTCCGCCGACGGACCCGTGGCCGGGGACGAGGACGTCGACGTCGTCCGCCGCGCCCTCGAGCAGCCGCAGCGCGGCGAGGTAGTCCTCGATCGAGTCCGCGGTGTCGTTGAAGTCGAGCATCGGAATCAGGACACAGAAAGCATGTCGCCTGCGACGAGAACGCCGCACCCCTCGATCAACAGCGCCGCATGGCCCGGGGCATGCGCCTGATGCTCGGTGATCCGGACGTGAGGGCTGTCCAAGGGGTCCCGGTAGCACTGAAGAAATTTCCAACGAAGTAGCCTCTGACCTGGATTGATGCGGACCCCTATGGCTAAGGTCTCGATTCGCTTACGGTGTTGACCATGAGCGACGACAAGCCGGAGTTCGGGTACGGCGCGGGCGGTCTCCTGATCGCGTTCGCTCCAGCGCGTGGCGTGGGAGTCAGCAGGGACGGCGGCGCTGGGCGGGATCGGCTTCGGCGGTGATGCGCGCGGAGGTCTCCTCGCCCAGGCGCACGTAGCGGCCGAGGCTGGCCAGGTGCTGGTGGCGGCTTTTGGCCTGCAACTCCGGGGCGGTCCGTCCGGCCTGCGCGAGATGCTGCAACGCGCTGTGCCGGAGCTGGTGCAAGGTCCATCCCTGGCGGTGCGGATCCAGTTCGGCGGAGGCGGTCTTGAACAGGTACTCGGCGCGCGGGTAGGACAGCCGCCCCCGCCCGGTGATCGGGCAGATGTCACCGCGCGCGGGGGCGCGAGAGCCGGACGTGGGGGCGCGCCGGTCGGCCAGGAACACCGGCCCAGCGGTGCGGCCGGTCAGCAGGCGGGGCAGCAGCCGGGCGGTGGCGGTGGCCCAGTGCACGTACTCGATGGCGCCGCCCTTGGAGACGATCCGGGCGCGGCGGAACTCCAGGTTGAGGTCCTCGATGTTGAGGCTGAGGATCTCCTCGGCGCGGGCCGCCGTGTCATACAGGAGCTCCACAGCACCCTCTCCCGCAGGGCGTGCGCGGGGTTGGTGAACAGCTTGTCCAGCCGGGCGGCTGGGATGGCGCGGTCACCGCGCCGGGCGGGCTTGCGGCGCTCCAGCCGCCGGGCGGGGTTGGTCGCGAGGAGGTCCTGGCGCTGGGCCCAGGTGGTGAAGGAGACCAGCGCGGACAGGTGCCGGTTCCAGGTGGCGGCGGCCGCGGTCGTCCAGCGCTCCATCACCGCGGCGTACTGCTCGGGCGTCAGCGCGGCGACCGGATAGTCCAGGCCGGCCACGGCGGTCAGGCGGGCGAGGGTCTCGGTGTAGCTGGTGCGGGTGGTGGCCGCCTGCATCGACTCCAGGAAACGCTCGACGGCGGCCGCGATCGGCGATCCGGTCGCCGGGCCGGTGGCGGGATCGGCCGGTGGGGTCGGGTGAGCGGGGAAGGCCACGACGGACACGGGCGACCTCCGGACAGGCGATGTGACACATAATGTAGCGGAGTCGCCGTCGCTGCGGCGAATGCCGAGCTGGGCAAACACAGCCTAACTGCCGCCCATGTGAGAGATAATGCAAGTTCTGTGTCATATATCGCGATGAGGCAAGCGCTCATCGTCGGATGTTCGTCTCGTGGGACAGGGGTATGAGACCGGCGGACGGTCAAGGTGCATCGCGGGTGACGATCCCGTGTTCGTATGCGTAGATCGCTGCGTGCACGCGGGTCCGGAGGCCGAGTTTGGTGAGGATCCGGTTGACGTGGGTTTTGACCGTGCCCTCCTCGATGGTGCACGCGGAGGCGATCTCGCCGTTGCTCAGTCCTCGGGCCAGGAGGCGTAGCACGTGGTGTTCGCGCGGGGTCAGTAGGTCGAGTTCGGGGGTGGCGGGGCGCGGGGACAGCGCGGCGAAGCGGCTGATCAGGCGGCCGGTGACCTGTGGGTCGATCAATCCCCTGCCCTGGTGCAGCTCGCGGACCGCCGCGACGAGCACGTCGGGGTCACTGTCCTTCAGCAGGAAACCGGCCGCTCCTGCGCGCAGCGCGCCGAACAGGTACTCGTCGAGGTCGAACGTGGTCAGGGCGAGCATGCGGGGGGCGGAATCTACGGCGGCGAGGCGGCCGATGGCGGCGATGCCGTCCATGCCCGGCATCCGCAGATCCATCACCACCACGTCCGGCCGGCGCAACAGCGCCTGGTGCACCGCCTCGGCGCCGTCGGCAGCCGTCGCGATCACGTCGATGTCGGGTTCGCCGTCGAGGATGAGTCGCAGCGCCTCCCGCGCCGCCTCCTGATCGTCGGCGACCAGCACCCGGATCGTCACCACGCGTTCCCTTCCCTGGGCAGGTCGGCGCGGACCCGCCAGCCGCCCGTGTCCATCGGTCCCACCGACAGGGTGCCGCCGAGCAGGCGCACCCGTTCCCGCATGCCGCGGATGCCCCGTCCCTCGGCCTGGGGCGCAGGGGCCGGGGCGCCGTTGTCGCAGATCTCGATGCGCAGGCCGCGGTCGTCCTGCCGCAGGTGGACGGTGACCTCGGTCGCGTCCGCATGCCGTACGGCATTCGTCAGCGCCTCCTGGACCACCCGGTAGGCGGTGTGATCGACAGCCGGCGGTAGCGCGTCCCCGGTCCCGGAGCGGCGCACGGTGACCGTCCGGCCCGCGCTGGTGAGCCGTCCGGCCAGGCGCTCCAGGTCGGCGGTGCCGGGCTGGATGGCGGCCGGGTGCTCGTCGAGCGTCCGCAGCAGGCCGCGCACCTCGGTGAGCGCCGCCTGCGACAGGTCCGAGATCGTCCGAAGGGCCTGCTCGGCGGGCGCGTCGCGGGGCGCCCGCCGGGCCGCGGCGGCCTGCAGCCGGATCGCGGTCAGGTGGTGGCCGACGCTGTCGTGCACGTTGCGGGCCAGCCAGGTACGCTCCTCGGCCAGCACCCGCTCGGCCTCGGCCCGCTGCAGCCGCAGCGACTGGTCGGCCCGATCGCGGTGCAGCCGCAGCGCGTAGCCGGTGGCCACTGGCGCGACGCTCATGATCACTATGCTGCTCAGCTCCGGGACGCCCTCGCCTCCCATCACCGTCCCCGTGCCGAGAATCCAGCACGTGGAGACCGCCAGCACCAGCCCCGGACGCCGCGGGCGGTGGTAGACCGCCGTGCAGAACAGGGCCATCGTGACCAGCATCCCCTCCCAGCGGTGCAGTTGCGCCATCCCGGCCAGTGCGATCACCGCCGACGTCGCGGCGGCGGTCAGCGGCAGCACCCTGCGGGTCAGCAGAGGGAGGCTCACTCCGGTGCTGAAGACAGCCAGGAGCGGCAGGTCGGCCGGGACCCGCCGATGCAGTGCCGTCAGCAGCGCCGCGGCGCTCGCGGCGCCGGCGACGAGCAGAATCTCCCTGCGCCAGTGCATGTCACGATGATGCCGGACCGCAGGTGGTGCCCGCGGGCGGGAGTTGCCCGGTGGTCAGGTAGCGGTGCACGTGGCCGCGGACGCAGGGGTTGCCGCTCCAGTAGAGCGCGTGCCCGCCCTTGGCCGCCAGGTAGCGGGCACCGTCGAGTTGCGCGGCGACCCGGCGTCCGTAGGCGGGAGCGGCCGTGTCGTCGTACTCGCCGTTGGCGATCAGGATTGGCGGCAGGCCGCGCGGGCGGATCGCATGGGGCGGGTAGGACGTCTTCCCGGGGAGCCCGGTGCAGAGGCCGGCCATCGGCCAGGCCGCAGTCCAGCCGATGCGCGGCGCGGTCTTTCTCAGCCGTGCCTCCATGGCCTTGACCTCACGGTATGCGGTCGGGAACGGGAAGTCGGCGCACATGGTGATCCTGCTGAGGTCCGGGTCGGGCGCCCCGGCCAACGGCTTGGCGAACCGGGTGGCGTCACCCGCGTCCGCCTCGGCCAGGGACGTGGCCAGGTCGGGCCACGTCGCGTCGAACGAGACGGTCACGCGGGAGGCGATCAGGGCCGCGCTGGCCATGGCACCCGCTCCGGCACCGGGCGCGGGAATGGGCTGTTCGGCGGCGCCGGCCATGACCTCGTCCCACACCTTGAGCACGTCGCGGCCGTGCAGCGCGCACCTTCGGTCGGTGTCGCACCACTCGGCGAAGCGGTGCAGGTTGTCTTCCTTGACCTTCGCTCTGGCCAGGACCCATTCATCCCACGACCGGTTGGTGTGGTCGATCAGGCTGTCCAGGTACATGCGGCCGACATGGGACGGGAAGTACTCGGCGTAGGCCACGCCGAGGACGCCGCCGTAGGAGTTGCCGTAGTAGTTCAGCTTTCGCTCGCCCAGCGCCACCCGGACGGCTTCCAGGTCGCGGGCTCCCTGCCAGGTGTTCAGGTTGCCCTTGAGCGGGCCGGCGGCTTCGGCGCATCCCAGGCCGAAGCGGTGATTCTGCTTCGTGTACTGGGCGAATGCTGCACGGTTGGTGAACACCCATTGCCCGTTGGCGGGATACGGCGCCGGTCGGGGACAGCGTACCTCGGTGCTCGCCTCGAACCCGCGCGGGTCGAAGAGCACCACGTCGAACCAGGTCGTCAGGTCGGCGAGGGTGTCCTTGACCTGGCGCAGGATCGAGATCTGCTGGGCGGGGCCGCCCAGGTTGAGGACGAGCGTGCCCTTCCTGGTGGCCGGGTCACGCGCGGGGAGCTTGGCGAGCCCCAGCGTGATTTGCTTCCCTTTTGGAGCGGCCCAGTCGGCGGGCACGATGATCTGGTCACATTGCAGGCCGTCTCCGCAGTCCTGCCAGGACAGCCCGGAGTCCGCCGCCGCGGGCGTCCCCGCTGCTACGGGGAGCAGCATTGTGCCGAGCACGGCAATGATCGTCTTCTTCATGGCCCCTCAGCCTGGCCGAGTGGCATGCCGCCAGTCGTCCACCTTTCGATAGATCCTCACGCGTGCGCACCGGCGATCACCTTCAAGGGATGGTTCACCGCCTGCGCCGCACGTCGGTCAGGCGATCCGGCTTCATGCCGACGCTCCGCCACTGGAGGTTCCGTGCCGGCTCCAGATCGAGGTCGACCGGCATCAGCCGCGCTCGGCGGACCTGGCCGCTTCATGTCCGGCGTCACCAGGAACGAGCGCACCGTCATGTTCGACGCCGAGACCATGACGGCCGCCTACGGCATGCTCCAACTCATCGTCGCGCTCTCCCAGAACGGGCCGTAAGCACGAGGGGGTGGCCCGCGCCCGGGCGCCGGCCACCCCCAGATCAACCGCCTGCGCCATCTCCCTTCATAAAGCGCGGCGCAGGGCGTGTCAGGGCGTGTCAGGGCGTCAGCCCTGGCTCGCGCAGTTGCGCGGGCCGCAGTGGCCGCCATCCGCTGGTGTCGAGTTTGGCCAGTTCCGCCTCGACGTCGACGTTGATGACGCCGAAGAAGTTGATGTTGTCGCTGTGCCCGGGCGAGATGTGCGACAGGATCTCGTCGCTCACCTCCCGGCCCTGGGAACGCAGCTCCAGCACCGCTCTGGAATAATATTCGGTCGTCCACGCGATCACCGCGTTGGTCAGCAGCGTCAGGCACCACGCCTGCTCCGTCTGCTGCTCCAGGTGCGGGCGGGTGATCGTGCCCTGCTGCGCGTAGTGCAGGTCCCGGCGCAGCGCATGCAGGCTCTCGCCCTTGTTCAGCTGCCTGGAGATCTTCCTCCTGAACACCGGGTCCGACAGGTACTTGGCCAGATGCACGGTCCTTCTGAGTATGCCCCACTCCTTCAGCGCGGCGGCCAGGGTGTTCTGCCGGGAGGCGGCCGACCACTTGCCGACGATCAGCGAGGCGGTGGCCTGCCCGTACTTCAGCGACCCGGCCATGCGCAGCAGATCGGGCCAGCAGCCGGCGATGAGGTCCTCGTTCCAGCGCGCACCCAGCAGCGGCCCGGCGTGCGGGTAGCGCTTGGCAATCTCGGTCGGGGTGTGGTCCCGGACCAGGGTGACCCGGGTCAGGTCCCGCAACCGCGGGGTCAGCGCCTTGCCGACCAGGTCGAACAACGCAAAGTTGATCAACGTCGCCCCGTGACTGTCGGTCGCGTGCTCGGCGATCGGCAGGTCGGTCGCGTTGCCCAGGAAGTCGTCCAGGACGTAGTGCGCCTCCCGCGCCGTCGGCACGATGATCTTCGTGCCGTACGTTGACCACTGGTCGGAGACATGGGTGTAGGTGGACAGCACCTGGCCGCCGTGAATGACCATGTTCCGGCCGGTCACGGTCTTACCGCGGACGGGGAAGCGCTGGCCGTCGGAGGAACTCATGGTGCCGCCGCCGAACACCTTGGCCAGCTCCAAGCCGTAGTGGTGGTCGACGATGACCGTGTTGGCCTCGCGCAGTGTCTCCTCCCGCACATACCACTCCATCGTCCAGGCCAGCACGTCGTAGGACACCCCGCACGCCTCCGACATCCGGGCCAGGCCAAGGTTCGTGGACATCGCGATGAGCACCGCCAAGATGTTGCGCTTGGTCTCCACGGACGTACTGAGCTTGCGCCCGCCGGCGTGGGTGAAGCAGTCCAAAAAGTGCGTGCGCGCGTCCAGTTCGATCAGCAGCGAGGCGATCGGCGCGAACGGCAGCATCCCGGCCAGCTCGTCCTTCAGCGCCTTGGCCTCGGCCGACACGTCCTCGGCCGACAGCGGCGGCACCACCAGATGCTCGTCCTCATCCAGCCGGACCATGCCGGTGTCATCCGGCAGCGCCTGGGCCAGCGTCTTCTCCAGCTCCTGCAGAGCCGTGTGCAGTTCCTCCTTGCCCTGCTCCAGCGCCTGGGCCGCGCCAGGCGGCTTGCCCACCAGGCGGCAGTACTCACCGCGCCGGGGCACCCACTGCTCGGGTGTGTACAGGTAGGTGGCCGGATCGGCGTAGCGGCGCGAGCCGGGCACGAACACGTCCCCGCTGCGCAACCCGTCCCGCAGGGACAAGATCACGCACAGCTCCCAGAAGTGCCGGTAGGCGGTGTCCTCCCCGGACTTGCGGGCCTTGGCCAGGTAGTCGGCGTACTTGGCGGGCACGAAGCCGGCCGTCGCCCCCGGCGGGACCTTCCGGCCGCCGAGCCGGTTCATCTCCCTCAGGATGGTCACGGCCTCCATCAGCTCGCCGGTGCCCGGCCCGCCTTGGAAGTCGATCGCGGCCAGCACGTTCGGGGTGAACTGGCGCAGATAGGTGTAGGAGGACTCCAGCTCCGACAACCGGCCATGGTCGCGGGGCAGCGGCTTCCACGCATCAGAGGTGATCTCCCGCAGCCGCTGCATGCCGATCCGCTCGCGCAGCATCCCGCCCACCTCATCGTCCGGGATCGACGGGTCGGCCAGCACCGGCAGGATCAGCTCCATCACCAGCTGCCGGGCCTCGCCCTTCTTGGCCCGCTCGACCAGCGCCTCATCCGTCTTCGACTTCGCCCGGGACTCCCGCGCGCTGACGGCCTGGTCGAACAGGGCCACCACCTCATCGAGCTGGTCGACCGCGGCCTGGGTGACGAACGCCAGCAGGATCGGGAACTTGCGCTCCTTGCGCCGCTCCAGCCCCTGGTTCGTCGAGCGGCGCGCGACCTGGGCCAGGAACCGCCGACGCTCGTTCGGCAGCACCGACACGTCCATCTGATGGGCGTCGATCGCGCGTAGCCAGGTCAGCTTGTCGATCGCGGTCTTCACCGAGGTCGCTGAGGCGTCCCGGGCCGGGCTGACCAGCCACTCCAGCCGGGTCATGCCCAGCCCCGCGTCCACCACCAGCTCCGTTCCAGGTCGGCGCGGAGCTCCTTCGTCAGCAGGTGTCCCACCAGTTGCGAGGTCAGATCGGTGGCGCCCTTGCGGGCCGTGCGACCATCTTGGCCAGGATGAGCGCGCCGGGCCGGATCACCTTGGCCGCCATCAGATACTCGCGCGCCAGGTTGAACAGCAGCGTCGGCGAGTCGTGTTCCATCGCCCGGTCCAGCAGGAACTGCTCCAGCTCCTTCATCGCCTGGCTGCCCGCCGGGGCGCTCTGCCACTCCAGATACTTGGCCACCTGGCCCAGGTGGTCCGAGCGGGTCTGCTCGCGCTTGCCGTACAGCCGCAGCGCCGCAGGCGCCACGCCCAGCCGCTCCGCGACCCGGGCCACGGCCGCCGACGGCGCCGAGGCCACATCGTCGGGCACGAATCCGAGCCACGGCAGCGTGCAGAGCTGGACCAGCATGCCCAGCCGATCGACAGGGCCCCGCCCACCAGGACTCACGAACGCCACGTCAGCCGACGTCGGCGTGAAATACCGGATCAACTCATCCGCGCTGATCTCCGGGAACGAGCGCAACTGCGCCAACTGCTCCTCGGAGAACATCTTCTCTGACAATGCACCACTCCACGCGCCGTACCGGACAAAACCGGAACGAACGTAGCGGCAGTGATCATCGACTCGCCACAGGAGGCCAACTTCTACGTTTTCGCAGCTCAGGTGCTACTTCGTTGAAAATTTCTTCATTGCTACCGGGACCCCTCCAAGGAATCTGCACGGTGTCGGCGGGCAAGCCGGTAATGAGGCCGAGCAGGTCCAGCGGTACCTGCTCGGCGATGTCGGGCGGTATCAGTTGGGCGGCGATGCGGGCCTTCGCCCCCGCGTGCGACAGCCGATCTCGGACAGTGGCCGCACAGCGGGCCGAGCCGTAGCGAGGCGCCGCGCCGAGCTCGGCGTGCCAGAGCAGGTGATCCCAATGCGGATGCGTCGAGAAACCCGCCACAACGGGTTGGCTCAATTCGCGAAGATCGTTGGCGAGGCAGGCCATTTCGTGGCCCTGCACCCCGGGGTCGGTGAGCAGCACGTCGGCGCCGCCTTGCACGACAACGGCGTTGCTTTGGCAGAACTCGCTCTCGTGGACCAGCACGCCCTCCGCGACCTGCCTCAGCATGGCAGCCCCTTCCGCTTGTGATTTGCAACCGCTTGCCGGGGCGGTAGTGCCGGGCGGTGGTGAATTGCAAGCAGTATGGGCGAAGCGAACTCACTGCCCGGGTCGCCGAGGTCAACTCACAGCAGCACATGTGTTCACGACCGGCTCTTCCTCTCGCCGCAGATCTCATCGGTCGATCAGCGGATGCCGTGGTCGCCGCATCGGGCTCCCTGGGCTCCGGTGGTGGGGACGGCGGCAGTCTTCGGGCGTGAGTCTTCGCCCGGGGCCACGTCAGATCGGTGACCTGACGTGGGTCCGTGTGTTCCGGGGCGGGGCCGTCGCTCGGGTGGTGTCGGGAGCGCCGCCGCCCGCGCCCATCGCCTGCGGAGCCCGCAGGAGCCGGCGTCACACCGGTCGCGGTCGTCTCCACAACAACGCGACCGCCAGGAGTCCTGCCAGGCAGGGCGCCATGCCGGCACAGCCCAGCGCCGGCGGCAGGCCGGTCTCGCCGGAGGTGTCCTTGATGAGCAGCCCGGTCAGCCCGACGCTCGCGCCGAGCACGAACATCGTGATCACGGCGGGGCGGGCCCACCGCTTGCCCGCCTTGACGGCCGAGGTCGTCCAGAGCCAGGCGATGACGCCGAATGCTCCGATGGCCGTCACGCGGTGAGGGTGGCTCGGAGGAACTCGAGCTCCTCCTCCGTCGTCGTCGACCAGTCCGGCTCAGGCGGTCGATCCGCGACAGCGACCTCGCCCAGGGGCTCCCCCTCGTACGGGAGACGGTCGACAGTGCCGATCACGACTCCTCCCCTCTTAAACCTACGCTGTAGATTTGCTCGGCAAGTAGATTCTACGGTGTAGGTCTGGCAAGCGAGGAGGAGCGGACGTGACCAGACGCACACGGGGCACCTCGGCGGGGCTCGACCGCACACGCATCGCGGCCGCCGCCGTCGCGCTGGTCGACCGCGACGGCCTGGACCGCTTCGGGGTACGGCGGCTCGCCGACGACCTCGGAGTCGACCCGATGTCGATCTACCACCACATCAAGGGTAAGGCGGCGCTGCTGGACGCGATCTCCGAGGCCGTGATCGCCGAGATGGAGGCCGGCGCGGGGGAGGCGCCCTACGGTTGGGAACAGGTCGCCCGGCAAACGGCGCACAACTATCGACAGATCGCCTACCGGCACCCTCGGGTGTTCCCGCTGCTGGCCACTCGCCCTCAGAACTCGCCGGTGGCCCTGGCGGCCCTGGAACATCTGGTCGCCGCGATGCGCCAGGCCGGCCTGCCCGACCAGGTAGCCGCGGACGCGCCGATGGCGCTGTTCGGCTTTCTCAACGGCTATCTGCTGGCGGTCCTCAGCGGCAGCCCCGACGGGCTCGCGATCGACGCCACCGCATACCCGACGATGGCCGCCCTCGCACCTCTCCGAGCCGACTTCGGGTCCGCCGCGGAGTTCGACCGATTGCTCGACGCCGTGCTGAGCGGGATCCGGGACCAGGCCGCACGGCAGGCGACCCACTGAGGCACCGACGGCCGGCGAACACCTGGCGATCCTGCGAGACGCCGGGTCGATCGACAGCAGCCGGGCCGGTCGCACGGCCACGCGCGAGCTCACCAAGGCCGGACGTGCTCTCCTGGACGCGGCCTCGCCGCGACCATGACTGCTGTGAGCTGCCGGTCCTCCCCAGCGGACCGGTGAGTCGGCGAACCGACGCCGCACGAATGGTTCGTCATGGACGCACGCGATCACGGACGCTCGGGAGCACCGAGCAGACCGCGGTTGTACCCCTCCGCGACGGCGGCCGCACGGTCGTTGACGTCGAGCTTCGCGTAGATGTTGAGCAGGTGTGTCTTGACCGTGGCCTCGGTGATGAACAGCCGGGCGGCCGCCTCCCGGTTGGTGTGGCCGGACGCGACCAGGCGCAGCACCTCCAGCTCGCGCTGGCTCAACGGGCCGCTCGACGGCGCCGGGGTGCGCAGCCGGCTCATCAGCCGTGCGGCGACCGACGGAGAAAGCGCGACCTCGCCGCGAGCGGCCGAGCGTACGGCGCGCAGCAACTCGTCCCGCGGCGCGTCCTTGAGCAGGTAGCCGATGGCGCCGGCCTCGATCGCGGGCAGCACGTGGCTGTCGGTGTCGTAGGTGGTCAGCACCAGCACCCGGGCCGGTACGCCGCGCCGGGTCAGCTCGCCGATCGCGGTGACGCCGTCCATGCCGGCCATCCGCAGGTCCATCAGGATCACGTCCGGCCCGAGCGCCTCGGCCAGCCGGACCGCCTCGGCCCCGTCCGCCGCCTCGCCGACCACCGTGAACTCGGGGTCACGGGCGAACATGCTGCTCAGCCCGTCCCGCACCACCGGGTGGTCGTCGGCGATGAGCAGCTTGATCGGGTCACTCACGAACGCACCTCCGGCGCCTCCGCGGGCAGGCAGGCCGAGATCCCGGTCCCACCCCCCACCTCCGATTCGATCTGCAACGTGCCCGACAACGCCTCGATCCGCTGCCGCATCGCCACCAACCCGAAGCCTCCGCCGCGCTCGACCTGGGCGGCCGGGTAGTCGAAGCCGCGGCCGTCATCGCGGACGTCGAGGGCCACCTGCCGATCCATGTAGGAAAGGGTGAGACCGACGCGGGTGGCGGTGTCGGCATGCTTGGCGACGTTGGCCAAGGCCTCTTGCGCGACCCGCAACAGGGCGACCTCGGCCTCCGGACGCATCGTGCGAGTCTCGCCGGTGACGGTGACCTGGGCCGGGATGCTGTGGCGGGCCGACCACCTGGCCGCCACCTCGGTGATGGCGTCGGCCAGGCGGCCGGTCTCCAGCGGCTCCGGACGCAACTCGTTCACCGAGCGCCGCGCCTCGGTCAGGCCATCCCGGGCCAGCGACGTCGCCGCCGTGTGGTGCCGGCGCCACGCGGCCGGGTCGTCGGCCGCGTGCTCGGCGGCCTGCAGCTGGGTGACGATGCCGGTCAGGCTCTGGGCCAGCGTGTCGTGGATCTCCCGGGCCATCCGGGCCCGCTCGTCCAGGACACCGGCCGCGCGGGCCTGTTCGATCAGCCGTTCCTGCAGCGCCGCGTTCTCGGCCAGCGCCGCGGCCAGCCGCGCGTTGGCCTCCCGGGCCTCGCGCAGCGCCGCCTCTCGGGAGGCGTAGTATCGCGCGCCGATCTCGCCCATCCAGGCGAGCAGGCACATCGGCGCGATGTTGACACCCAGGATCCCCAGGTATTCGAGGCGGCCGACCCAGGAGCCGGTGTCCACACCGGCCGACTGCGCCGTGCCGGCCACCACCGCGGCGCCGGCGATGAAGTACAGCTCGCGCGGCCAATCGATGATCCGGTATGCGTAGAAGTACAGCGCCGGCGTGTAGAGGCCGAACCACGGGTTGCGCAGGACCATGACCAGGCCGAACAGGATCAGGCCCGCCAGGAAGACGCCCATCATGCCGGTCCGGTCGCGCCACGCCGGGCGCAGTGTGAAGAGCGCCAGGCTCCACACCGCGGCCGCCGCGCAGAGCGCGAGGTCGACGGCGAGGGAGCCCGGCTGGTCGTGCTTGAAGGCGATGGTCAGGGCGGCCATGACGGCCAGCAGCACGTACGGGACCACGGTGACCATGGGCCGGAACCGTTGTTCCCAGCCCGCCGGCCCGGCCATCTGCCAACTCTGCATCCGCGTACCTACTCCCAGCGGAACAATCTAGCCGCCGCCACGGCCGCCCCGGCCGCCCACGCGAGCAACGTGACCAGAGCGAGCCAGTGCGGCCAGTGCCCGTTCGTGGCGTCCTGCATCGCGGTGACCGCGGCGCCCATCGGGGTGGCCTGGCTGATGCGCTGGAGCATCGCCGGCATGGTCGGGATCGGCAGGAACAGCCCGCCGAGGAAGACCAGCGGGTAGAAGACGACGGCGCCGAGCGCGTTGGCCGCCCGCCCGCCGGGTGCGGCCGCGGTGACGAGCAGGCCGACGGCCATCAGCGCGAGCGCCGCCAGCAGCGTGGTCAGCAGGAAGCCGGCCATCTGCCGGGGCAGCACCACTCCGAACGCGAACCGCGCGACCAGCAGCAGCGCGGCCACCGCGACCGCGGCGGTCAGCAGCATGACGATCAGCTGCGCGGCCAGCACCCGGACCGGCCCGACCGGCGTGGTCCGCAGCCGCCGCAGCACCCCCTTCTCGCGGTAGCCGGCGAGCACCGGCGGCAGCACGGCGCCGGGCGTGCGGGTCCAGCCCGGTGGTGAGTTCGTCGAGCACGGCGATCCGGGGCCGCCCGATCAACGCGAGCGCGATGGCGAGCCGCTGCTTCTGGCCGCCGGAAAGTTTCCCGTACGGGGTCTTCTCCCGCCCGGCCAGCCCGAGCTGCGCCAGCAACTCGCCCGGATCGGCCGGGTCCGGATAGAACGACTGGTAGAGCCGTATCGCCTCCCCCACCCGCAGCCGCTCCGGCAACCGGCTGTCCTGCAGTTGCGCGCCCACCCGCCGGGTCAGCTCGGCGTGGTCGCGTATCGGGTCGCGGCCCAGCACGCGGATCCGGCCGCGGTCCGGCGCCCGCAGGCCCACGAGGCATTCCACGGTCGTGGTCTTCCCTGCGCCGTTGCGCCCGAGGATGCCGAAGATATCCCCCTGCGTCACGGTGAACGAGACGTCGTCCACGGCCACCGTGCCTCCATAGCTCTTGTGGAGGTTCTCCACCTCGATCACCGCACTCACGGCCGGACCGCCCGGCGCCGGTTGATCTGCACGACCACGGCCAGCAGGAGCAGGCCGCAGATGCCCTGCTCGAACTTGAGCCAGAGCGGGAACGTGCCGGGCAGCGCGATGATCACCACGATCGCGACCACCATGACCGTGGTGACGACGCGCAGCCGCAGCAGCATCCGGCGGTCGCCGCGGGCCGCCCGGACCGCGAAGAACAGCGTGAGCAGCGAGGAGGCGGCGACGATGGTGCTGCGGATCCAGACCGCGGTGGTGACCATCGCCGCGTCGTTCCGGAACACGATCACCGCCACCAGTGTCAGCAGGCTGACCGCGGCATACCCGCTGATCAGCCAGACCACGTTGCGCATGTCTGTTGCCTCCGTCTCCTCGTTCCCGTACGGGAATCAGCGTCGCAACGGAGGCACCTCATGCGGATCGCCCGATCTCCCGAGCGGGCGGTGGAATCGGCCGCTCGCCCACCCGGTGGAGCGACTCCACCGATCGGTGGAGTCAGGGGCGCGGAAGCAGGGGCGGGATCGGCAGGTCGAGGCCGAGACGGGCGGGAGTGCCGGTCACGCGGTCACCTTCTGGAGGAACTCGCTCACGTTGACCGCGGTCCTACTGATCTTCTCTTCGAGCGTGAGCGATTCGGGCATCCGCCCGCCGGGCCCGACGTCCTTCTTGCCCCGCAGATAGAGGGAGCAGGCCAGGTCGGTGCAGATGTAGGCGCCAACGGAGTTGCCGCTGCCGCCGCTGCGGCGGGCGGTCATCAGCGACACCCCGTCGCCGGTGTGGGTGGTCAGGCAGAGCGAGCACATGCTGCGCCGTACATGCCCGGCGTTGGACGTGGCCCGCCGTAGCGCCACCCCCACCAGACGGTCACCCTGCTCCGCGACCAGGTACGCGCGGCCCGGTGAGGCGGGATCCTGCCAGCCCAGGAAGTCCAGGTCGTCCCAGGGCCGCACATCCAGGTCCCTCGGTACGGCAAGGCGTTTGGTCTCGCCCTTGGTGCAGTTGACGAACGAGGCGCGGATCTCGCGCTCGGCAATTGGCCTCATAGGCACGAACCTACCGATTGCCGGTTTCAGCGGCAATTGATTATGTATTCGCCTAGGGGTCCTAGTCACCGCGAGTTCGTTCCCCGGCGGGCCTGCGATGCAGGTCGTCGCCTTCCCCCAGGCGCAGGGGTGACGAGGCAAGCACTGTCTGTTACCATTCGATTACTGAAAGTAGAAGCTCGGCCTGCCCAAGGAGCGTCATGAGAAGGATCGTCCTCATCCCCGCCCTGACGGCCGCGACAATCGCGATCAGCGCCGGCGCCGCCTACGCCTCCCAGTACGTCGCCTACGAGGGACCCGGCTTCAGCGGCAGGTCGGTGGTCATCGACCGCTGCGGCGTGTCCAACATCCCCTTCCACGGGTCGTACCGGTGGTATGGCGACGGCCAGAGCGGCCGGATGTACAACCAGCCCGACGCGCAGGGCGTCGCCCATTTCACGCTCGCCGCCGACAGGAACGCGGAGCAGAGGACTCCGATCGGCTGGAAGAGCATCTTCATCGTCTGCTGACCCCGGCTCCGCCACGCCCCGCCCCCCGCACCCACCGGGGGCGGGGCGTTCCACGTATGCAGGAGGACCACCGCCTCCCGGCCGCGCCCCGGCAGGGCGCGATGCCCGCGATCGCTCCCATCGTCGCGCGGCTCGACGCCGGCACCGGGGAAACGCCGATGCGACCTGCCGGCACCGGCTGCAAGACTGCGGGGATGATCCCATGGGAACCGAAGAATGATCTGCACCGCTATCTGCAAGCCGCCCGCGACGCTCTGCTGTGGAAGCTCGACGGGCTCTCCGAGTATGAGATCCGCCGCCCGCTGACCCCCACAGGCACCAACCTCCTGGGGCTCGTCAAACACCTCGCGGGGGTGGAGGCGGGCTACTTCGGCGAGACCTTCGGGCGGCCGTTCGGCGAACCGCTGCTCTGGATGGAGGACGACGCCAAGGACAACGCGGACATGTGGGCCACGGCGGACGAGTCGCGCGACGACATCGTCAAGCTGTACCGCCGGGTATGGCAGCACGCGGACAGCACGATCGCCACGCTGGCACTCGACGCGACCGGCCGCGTGCGGTGGTGGCCGGACGAGCGGAGCGAGGTGACGCTGCACCAGATCCTGGTGCACGTGATCGCCGAAACCAACCGGCACGCCGGTCACGCCGACATCGTCAGGGAGCTCATCGACGGGGAGGCCGGGATGCGGGACGGCAACCTCAACCTGCCCTCCGACGATCAGGAGTGGTGGGCGAGCTACCGGAGCCGGCTGGAGCAGACGGCGCGGCAGGCCGGCCATGGCTGAGCGCGTTCCGCGCCACTCGGATCGTCGCGGCGGCCGGGAGTGCCCGACCGGCGGATGTCCGGTTCGGCGCCGCCTGAGCGGCGGAGGAAGGCCCTAAGGGTCCTGATGGCCGGTCCGGCCCGCACCCCGGCGCCGCCGCGCTGGGCCCGCCTCCGGAACCGGCCGGAAGTACGGTCGCGGGCGGCGCGAACCATGCTTCCGGCCGATAACGGCAGGGGGCCGCCGCCCGCAGGATGAGGCCCCATGCATCGTGAGAACGCCGCCTCCCCCGCCGTGCGCCTCCGGCCCGGCGAGGCCGGCCACGCCACCACCTCGGCGGGCCGCCCGCGCATCGCCGCGCTCGACGTCGTGCGCGGGTTCGCCTTGTGCGGGATCCTGCTCGCCAACGTCCAGCCGATCGCCGCGACCGGCGCGTTCGTCGCGCCGTCCACCCCTGGGGGAAGTGAGGCCGCCTGGCTGGGCCTACTCGTCGAGCAACGCTTCTTCCCGATCTTCTCCCTGCTCTTCGGCGTCGGATTCTCGCTGCTGCTGGACTCCGCGGCCGCCCGCACCGCCCGCCCGCGCGTGGTCCTGCTACGCCGGCTCCTGGCGCTGCTCGCGCTCGGCGTGGCGCACTTCGTGCTGCTGTGGCACGGCGACATCCTGAGCACCTACGCCGTCATCGGCCTGCTGGTGCTGCTGCCCTCGACCTGGCTGCCCCGCCTGGCCGTCGCCGTCCTCGCTCCCGCGTTCGTCGCGGTGTCGCTGCTCGTCGGAGGCGACCGGTTGGCCCTGATCGCCGGGCTGTTCCTGCTGGGCTCGGCACTGGTCCGGTACGGCGTGATCGACCGGCTGGAGCAGTCGGCGCGTGTGCCGGCCACGCTCGGGCTGGTCCTGGCCACCGCCGCGGCGCCCGTGCTGTGGCTCCAGACCCGGTTCGACCCGGCCGACCGCGGCTTCGGCATCTCGCTGGCCGGGGCCGGGCTGCTGATCGCCGGGGTGTACGTCTGCGCCCTGCTTGTTGTGCTCAGGACCCCGCTGCGGCCGGTGCTGCGGGCCGTGTTCGCGCCGCTCGGGCGGATGGCCCTGACCAACTACCTGTCCGCGACGGTCCTCGTGCTGGCGGCGGGCCGCGCCCTCGACGGCCCGCCGCACACCTGGCCGGCCCCGGCCGTGCCCCTGATCGCCGGCGTCATTCTCGCCGTCCAGTGGGTGTGGTCCACCCTGTGGCTGCGCCGCTTCCGGCAGGGCCCGCTGGAGTGGCTGTGGCGCTGGGCCACCTGGGCCCGCCGCCCGCCTCTGCGCCGCGAGTAGACGGCTTCACGGTCGCGAGCCGAGTGCCGGCGGAAACGCCCGGTCACCCTCCCCTTCCCCGGCCAGCCCGCTCACCGCGGCGTACGCCTCGGCGAGTGACCTGTCGCCCAGCTCCCTGAAGCGGGCCAGCGCCGGGACGTCCCCGGCGCGGGTCATCTCGGCCTGCACGACGTGCAGGTTCTCCTCGGCCACCCCGAGTTCCCGGAAGTACGTCCGCAGGTAGGGCGTCTGGAAGTCGCAGCCCTCCCGCGGGGTGCCGGGACCGTAGGCGCCGCCCCGGGCGGTGACCACGACCACCGTCGTGTCGCGCAGGCGGCTGGTTCCCGCGGCGGGATCGACGTACGCCCCCGGGAACGTCACCCGGTCGATCCACGCCTTGAGCGCGGCGGGCACCGTGAAGTTGTACATCGGGACGCCGACGAGCACGGTGTCCGCCGCCAGCAGTTCCCTGATCAGCGGCAGTGTCAGCGCCCATTCGCGTTCCTCGGCCGGGCCGGTGGCCATCGCGGCCACCCGCGCGAGCGGGACGCCCCCGTGCCGCTCCACCCGGCGGCCGAGCGTCGTGTAGGCGTGGGACACGAGCGGCACGGGGCCGGCCGCCAGGTCCCGGTAGCGGTACCCGCTCGTGCCATGCCGCCGGCACCAGATCTCGGCGAACGACGCCGTCAGCCGCCGCGTGACCGAATCGCCCGCGAGGCTCGCGCTGGAATCGACATGCAGCAATGACCTCACCTGTCACCTCTCCTGCCTCGTTTACGTCATGGTGGTGACGAGGCACGCGGGGGAAAGGTGACCGATGGGCGAGCACGACGGGCTGGCGGAACAGTTCGAGACCTACCGTCCTCATCTGCGTGCGGTCGCCCACCGGATGCTCGGCACCGGGGGCGAGGCCGACGACGCCGTCCAGGAGACCTGGCTGCGGCTGAGCCGCTCCGACGTCGGCGGGGTCGCGAACCTGGGCGGATGGCTGACCACGGTCGTCTCCCGCGTGTCCCTCGACATGCTGCGCGCCCGCGCCGCCCGCCGGGAGGAGGCCGCGCCGGGGCCGTACGACCAGGTGCGGGACGACCAGGCAGTGGACGGCGCGGTGTGGAAGGGCGCGGTGTGGGACGGCGCGGGCGACCCCGAGCAGGAGGCGGTGCTGGCCGACTCGGTGGGCCGGGCGCTGCTCGTGGTGCTGGACACGCTGACTCCCGCCGAACGGGTCGCGTTCGTGCTCCACGACGTCTTCGCCGTGCCGTTCGACCAGATAGGCCCCATCGTGGGGCGGTCACCGGCCGCCGCCAAGAAGCTCGCCAGCAGGGCACGCCACCGGCTGCGGGGCAGGCCCGAGACCGCCGGCGCGGAGGCCGCGCGGCACCGGCGCGTCGTGGACGCCTTCCTCACCGCCTCACGCGAGGGTGACATGGAGGCGCTGATGGCGGTGCTGGCACCCGGAGTGGTACGCCGGGCCGATCCGGCCGCTTTGCCCCCGGGTGTGCCGGCGGTGGTGCGCGGTGCGGAGGCGGTCGCGCGAGAGACCGTCGTCCTCGGCCGGCGGGCCCGGTACGCAGAACCGGCGCTCGTCAACGGGGCCGTGGGCGCCGTGGTGGCGCCGCGCGGCCGGCTGCTGCTCGCCCTCACCCTGGCGGTCGAGGGCGAGCGGATCGCCGAGATCGACGTGGTGGCCGACCCCGCGCGCCTGCGCGCGCTGGACCTCGCTCTTCTGGACTCCGCTCTTCTGGACCCTGCCGTGTGAGGGTGCTCCTATGGCCTGGTGTAGGGTGCCGGTCACGGCGGCGACGACACGAGGAGGTGAGCCCCATTACCGCTGAACAGGTCGGGCGCTCCCTTCTCCCCGTGCGTACGGTCGCGTAGAGACAGACGACCGCGGGAGCGCTCCTCGGCACTCCGAAAGGCTCTCCCTTGTCACTGTCCTTCTCCCCCGCTCTCCCCTCGATCGTGGCCCGGCTGCGGGCCGCCGGATGCGTGTTCGCCGAGGACGAGGCCCGTCTGCTGGTCTCCGCCGCGCGTACGCCCGCCGAGCTCGACGAGATGGTGGACCGGCGCGCCAGCGGTCTGCCCCTGGAACACGTCATCGGGTGGGCCGAGTTCTGCGGCCTTCGGCTGGCGGTCGACCCGGGGGTCTTCGTGCCCCGGCCGCGCACCGGATTCCTGGTCCGCCAGGCCGCCGCACTGGCCCGGCCCGGCGCCGTCGTCGTCGACCTGTGCTGTGGCTCCGGCGCGATGGGCGCGGCGCTGGCCGCCGCTGTCGGGCCCGTCGAGCTGCACGCCGTGGACGTCGACCCCGCCGCCGTACGCTGTGCCCGCCGTAACCTCGCCGCGGCCGGTGGCAGGGTGTACGAGGGTGACCTGTACGCGGCCCTGCCCGCCGCCCTGCGGGGCCGGGTGGACGTGCTCGTCGCCAGCCCGCCGTACGTGCCCACCGGTGCGATCGGGCTGCTGCCGCCCGAGGCGCGCGTGCACGAGCCGCAGGTCGCGCTCGATGGCGGCGCGGACGGGCTCGACGTCGTACGGCGGGTCGTCGCCGGGGCGGACGGCTGGCTCGCGCCGGGCGGCCACCTGCTGGTGGAGACGAGCGAGGGCCAGGCCCGGGAGACCGCCGACGCCGTCGCCCGCGCGGGGCTCGCCGCCCGTCTGACGCACGACGAGGAACTGGACGCGACCACCGTGATCGGCACCAGGCCGAGCCCCGCTCACTGAGCGGGCGCGGAGGCGGAAAACCGGTTGATCGGCTTCTGGTGGGGCCCTCGGAGAGTGGAGGAGCATAACCGTGACAGACACGACGTCCTTCCTGCTGGAACGCCTGCATGCGGCCGGCCTGACCGACATCGTCGCGGTCGAGCCGGCCACCGGAGGCCTCGCCGCGACCGCGGGGCTCGCGCGCCGCGGTGACGGCACGTCGGTGTTCGTCAAGGCGTTCGGCGAGCCGCCGTCGGACGACGCCTTCGCCGCGGAGGCCGAAGGGCTCACCATGCTGCGCGAGGCGGGCGGCGTCGCCACCCCCGAGATCATCCTCGCGGACCGCGACCTGCTCGTGCTGTCCGTGCTGCGACCCCGGCCGGACACCGAGGCCTTCTGGGAGCGGTTCGCGCATGCGCTCGCCCACCTGCACACCACCACGCGGTACCCCCGATTCGGGTGGCACCGGGACAACTGGCTGGGCCGTCGTCGGCAGGTCAACACCTGGGACGACGACGGGTTCGAGTTCTTCGCCCAGCACCGTCTGCTGCGCTGGCTCGGCGAGCCTCGCGTCCAGGAGGCGCTCGACACCGCGGACCGGGCGGCGCTGGAGCGGCTGTGCGACCGGCTGCCCGAGCTGCTGCCGGTCAGGCCCGCGTGCCTGACGCACGGCGACCTGTGGGCGCTGAACGTCATGGCCACCCCCGGCGGGCGGCCCGCGCTTATCGACCCGGCCGTGTCGTACACGTGGGCCGAGGTCGACCTGGCCCACGTGTGGACGACGGCGCCGCCGCCCGAGGCGCACGTGTTCTTCGAGCTGTACGCCGAGCTGACCGGGCTCGATCGCGACTGGCGCGAACGCATGCCGATCCTCCAGCTACGCCAGCACCTGGCCGTGATCGCCCAGTTCGACCCCGACTGGGGCGCCGCCGACCTCGTGCGCGCCACGCTCGCCCCGTTCCGGCGGCGGCCGTGAGCTCGGCCGAGGGTCCAGCGGCCGCGGAGGCGGGAAAACCTGTTGATCGGCTTCCTGGGCGCTCGTCTATCGTCGGGCCGTGCTTTCCGACGTACGGCTGCCGACAGCCGAGACTCACGAGCAGTTCATGGCCGTCCGGCGGGACGAGTCCCGCCTCGGCCCGGCCGTCTCCGCCCTGGTGAGGGGGCTCGGGCTCGGTGACGAACGCGTCGAGCGCTTCGCCGACGGATCGCTGCCGGTCTACGCGGTGGGCGACCGGCATGTGCTCAAGCTCTACCCCGAGGTCTACCTGCCCGAGGAATACGACATAGAGCTGACCGTCCTGCGGGCCGTCGAGGGACGCCTGCCGATCCCGACGCCCCGGGTCCTACAGGCGGGACATCTCGGCGGGTGGAGCTACATCCTGATGACCCGCCTGCGCGGAGAGAGTCTCGCTGAGGCGTGGCCGCACATCCCGCGAGACGACCGGATGGAGCTCGCCGCCGTCGTGGGCGAGACGCTGGCGGCGCTCCACGCGGTCTCCTCCCCCGCCGTCGATCAGGTCGTGGGCCCGCCCGACTGGGACGGCTTCATCCGTACGCGGCGGGAGGCGTGCGTGGCCCACCATCGGGCCGACGGGCTGGACGAGGCGTGGCTGGCGCAGATCCCCGGCTTCCTCGACAGCGTCGAACTCCCGCCGTCCGCGCCCGTGCTGCTGCACACGGAGGTGATGCGCGAGCACCTGAGGGTGGTGCGGGACGGCGACGGCTGGCGATTGTCGGGCCTGTTCGACTTCGAACCGGCGATGCGGGGCGCGCGGGAGTACGAGTTCGCCTCGGTAGGGCTGTTCTTCTCCTGCGGAGAGCCGGAGATCCTGCGCCGTCTGCTCCTCGCGTACGGCTATCGCGAGTCCGACCTGGGCGAGGAGCTGAGCAGGAGGCTGCTGGCCTACGCTCTGCTGCACCGGTACAGCAGCCTCGCCTGGTATCTGACCCGATTGCCCGCATCGCCGCGCCCCACCCTCGACTGCCTGGCCCCGCACTGGTGGGCCCTGTAGACCGGGAATGTCCCGCCGCGCTACCGGCAGGCCGCACCGCCCGGGGTGCAGAACCGCACCTCGGGATAGCGCGGCGACGGCTCGTCCAGCAGGGACTGCGGCTCGTGACGCAGGTGCCGGTCGAGGAAGGCGCGGACGTACGTGCGGGTGATCTGCATGGAGCGGGCCGCGGACAGGTCGCCCGGGACGGCGATGCCGAGAGCGCCGGCCAGGAGCGGCACATCGGTGAAGGACTGGTGGTCCGCGCCGGGCAGGACGAGCCAGCGCTTCCATCCGGTCAGGAGCTTCCAGTCGCGGTCCCATGAGTTGTCGGGGCTCGCGGGCCGGTGGCCGGCCGAACCCAGGAACAGGAACGGCCGCGACAGCCCGCTCTTCGGGATCCGGGCGTAGGTGGTGCCGTCCATGTCGATTCCGGCGCGCAGGCGTGCGTCGTTCAGCATGGCCGCCACGGCGCCGGCCCCGCCGATCGAGTGGCCGGCCATCGCGATCTCGGACGGATCGATGAGGGAGGAGCCCTCCCACTTCGCGTCCGGTCCGGTCAGCCGGTCGAGCACGAAGGAGACGTCGGCCGCGCGGACCCCGGCCACCTTGGCGCCGAAGCCGGGGTCGGTGTCGCTGTCGCACGCGACGCATTCGGCGACCCGCCCGTCCGGGAACGTCGTCGCGTAGTTCTCGTAGGTGTGGTCGACGCCGGCCACCACATACCCCCTGCTGGCCAGTTCCTCGGCCAGGGCCGTGAGCGTGCTCCGTGGCATGGTGAACCCCGGCGACAGCACCACCAGGGGCAGGCTGCCCTTGCGCCCGGCCGGTCGCGCGTCTTGGAAGGCGTTGGTGCGGGTGCGGCTCAGCACGTCGTACGGCACGCCGGTCACCTTCTTGCCCTTCAGCGTGAGCTCGGACTCCTTGGCGGTCATGTAGGGGGCCCGCCGTCCCTCCCCCGCCTGAGCGGGGTACCACAGGGTGACCATGAGCTCCCTGGCCTTCACTTCGGGCGCCCACGGGTCGCGGCGGGAGGTGTCCTTCAGATACAGGGTGGTCGCGCCGACCGGATAGGGGCCGGTGAGCGCGGGCAGGGTGGCGGCGCCGGTGGGCGCGGCCGACGGGGCGGTGGCCACGGCGGCGACGGTCCTGGGCGGGGCCGGCGCGGCGCAGGCGGCCGCGGCGAGGACGACGAGCCCGGCGACCGCCAGGTCTTTCACGGCATGACTCATGAAGCGGTTCGTCCTTTCGCACGGCGCGTGCTCGCGTGCGCGCCGGTCACTTGTGCAGCAGGTTCAGGGCCTCGTCGAGCGCGGGGTCGCGCCCGGCGGCGGCGTCCTGCGGGGTCAGCGGCACGTGGTGGTCGGGTGCCACGCCGACCCGGTCGATCACCTCGCGGTCGGGCGCCAGATGGCGTGTCGACGGGAACGTCAGGGTGGTGTTGTCACCGAGGAGGTAGGGCCGCGCCGGGCCCGAGACGGCGCCCGCGGTTCGCGTTCCGACCAGTTGTCCGAGGTGCAGGTCCTTGACGGCGGAGCTGAAGTGCTCGCAGGCCGAGGCACAGCCGCGGTCGGTGAGCACCACCAGCGGCAGGCCGAGCAGCGGCACGCTGTCGTCGGTCCGCATGGGTGCGCACGCGCCGTCCCCGGTGCTCAGGGAGGCCGTGCACTGGTATGCCGTGATCTTGCCGTGGGCGAACCCGCCCAGCAGGCGGTTCGCCTCGTCAGGGCTGCCGCCGCCGTTGCCGCGCAGGTCGAGAACGACACCGGTCAGCGTGCGGCCGGTCCTCATCCTGGAGATCGCCCGGAAGACCCGGTTCGCGACGTCGGGCGCGAACCCGCTGAGCCGTACGTAGGCGATGCCGTCCTGCAGGAGCTCGGACGTCACCACCTGCACGGCGGCCGGATCGGGCTGGTAGAGACCTGGCTTGAGCGTCACGGTCCAGCGCCGGCCGGTCTTCTGCCGCAGCAGGCGGAGCCGGACCGGCCCTGCTTCCGGATATCGCGGGTACAGCGCGGCGACGGCGGCCGGGGTGACCGCCTGGCCGATGAAGGGCGCCGATCCGTTGACGGATTCGACGACGTCGCCCGGGCGAAGCCCGGCGGCCTTCGCCGGTCCGCCCAGGACGTCGGTCACGAACAGCGGAGGCAGGGCGGTCCCGGGGTTGACGCTCACCTGGGGGCCGGCGCTGGCACGCAGGCCCAGGCCGTACTGGTCGCCGTCGTAGGACGCCGGCGGACGCCGGCCTCCGTGGTTCCAGCGGGCGTGGTCGTCGCCCAGACCGGCCACGATGGCCTGCAGGGTGGCCTCGGCCAGCCTCTCCCGGAGGTGGGCGTCGTCCGGCAGCCGGTCGGTGACGCGCCGGTAGGCCGCCTCGAACGCTGCCCAGTCGGCCTCGCGGTCACCGGTGAGCGCCGGCATCGTGGCCTCGGGCGAGTCGCGCCCGCTGCGGTTGAGCTCCTGTGTGAAGGCCGTGAATCCCGCGCTCAGCAGCGAACGGGCGTCCAGCGTGGCCCCGCTGTAGTAGTTGGCGAGGATGCAGAAGTACGCCTGTTCGACAACGTCGATCGTGGTGGGCGTCTCCGGCGGGGGATTTCCCCGGGGCTCGGCGCACACGGCCGATCCACCGGCGGCCGTCGCGGAAGGCTGCGCGCGGGGCGGTGTCTGTGCCGTACAGGCGGCCGTCAGGAACAGGACGACGCCTGCCGCCATGGTCCTGGCGGTCGTCACAGAGACCTCCGAACCCACCGGAAGCACAGCGCCGTGAGACCGAGGGCGAACAGTGCGTAGATCGCGGTCTCGATCCACTGGAACTGCCAGAAACGCTCGAACGGCTGGTAGGTCGCCTCCTGCCGGTAGCCCAGCCGGTTGATCTCGGCGAGGCAGCCGCCGAAGCCCTGTCCCGGATCCCGGGACTGCTGTGACGGGGCGCACGGTCCCGACGTCGTGGACACGCGAACGGTGACGGGGGCGCCGTCGCCGCCGATCACGCGTCCGGACGGATCGACGAGGCGGCTGGACAGCACCCAGGCGCCCGTGTGCCCGGGTATCGCCGAATCCAGGAACACCTGCGGAAACTCCGCGTCGCCGGACTTGACGAACGAGTCCACGTTCTCCGGGCCGAGCTCGAAGGAGGCGCTGACGGCAGGCAGGAGGTGGGGCCGGACCGCCAGCGGCATGACGATCTGGACCGCCGCGAAGACGGCCAGGGTGACGGCCATGGCGGGCAGGGTACGCCTGACGATCAACCCGGCGGTCACACCGAGGGCGAACGCGAACGCCGCATAGGCCATGGGGGCGATGCCACGCGCGCCGAACACCAGCGGGTCCATGAGCGTGAAGCCCGGCGCGGCCGACTTGTCCAAAGGGGCGGACCACCAGGTCACCGCGAGACTGCACAGCCCGGCCGCGGCCACGGCGGCCCCGCCGACGACCGTGAGTTTGACGGCCAGCCAGCGGGTGCGGGTGATGCTCTGGTTCCACACCAGCAGATGCGTGCCGGCCTCCAGCTCGCGGGTGATCAGCGGCGCGCCCCAGAAGAGACCGATCAAGGCAGGAAGAACAAGCACGACGACGGTGGCGGCCTGGAAGGGGGCCTCGTGGTCGTCGAAGAACCGGTCGAAGAAGCGCGCGCAGTCGCCGTCCCGCACGCAGGCGGTGATGCCGGCCGAGTAGCCGGAGGCCAGTTCCGGTCCGGTCAGCGCAAGGGCGACGGCGAGCACGACGAGCGCGGCGGCCGTCGTCGCGGCCGCGACACGGAACTGGCGCCAGGTCAGCCAGATCATCGCTGCACCTCCAGGACCGGTCGCCCCTGGGCCGGAGCCGGCCCTTCCATGTAGGCCAGGACGAGGTCTTCCAGGGTGAGCCCACTGACGGTCCAGGCGGGGTCGTGGATCGGGCCCTCTGTGCGGACGACGAACGTGCTCTGCCGGTCGGTGTGGCCGGCGGAGACGACGTGCTGATCGGCCGGGAGCCGGTCGGGGTCGCGCCGCGGGCCGGTGAGCCGGTGGTGGGTGGCCAGCAGTTCCTCGACCTCCCCCGCCACCCGCACGCGCGAGCCGACCAGCACGATCAGGTAGTCGCAGGTCCGTTCCAGGTCGGAGACCAGGTGGGAGGAGAGCACCACGCTGAGCTCGTGCTCGGCGACGGCCTCCATCAGTCCCTGCAGGAACTCCCGGCGGGCCAGCGGGTCGAGCGCGGCGACCGGCTCGTCCAGGATCAGCAGCTCGGGCCGTTTGGCCAGGCCCAGGATGAGGGCGAGCTGGGCGCGCTGCCCGCCCGACAGCCTCCCCGCCCGGTGCCGGGGATCGAGACCGAGCCGTTCGACGCGGTCTCGCGCGAGCGCGGCGTCCCACGCGGGGTTGAGCCGGGCGCCCAGCCGCAGATGGTCGGCGACGCTCAGGCCCGCGTAGACGGGGGTGTCCTGGGCGACGAATCCGATCCTGGCCAGCTGCGCCGCGCCGCCCGCCGGATGGCCGCCGAGCACGGTGATGCTTCCCTCCGTCGGCGCGAGCTGGCCGGCGGCCAGCTTGAGCAGGGTGGTCTTGCCGGCGCCGTTGGGGCCCACCAGCCCGACGACGTGGCCGGCCGGGATGTCGATGGTGCAGTCGCGCAGCGCCCATCGCTTGCCGTACTTCTTGCCCAGGTCCCGGGCCTGCAGGACGGCGCTCACGCGATGTCCTCCTGGGAGGCGGTCCGGAAGGTGGTCATGAACAGGGCCTCGATGCTTTCGTCGTCGAGCCCGGCCAGGCGCGCCTTGGCGAGCCATCGGCGCAGGTCCCGACGCAACCCGCCGTGCGCGGCAAGCGAGGCGTCGGTCAGTGTCCTGGTCACGAACGTCCCGACCCCCGGCCGGGCGGCCACCAGGCCCTCGTGCTCGAGTTCCCGGTAGGCCTTGAGCACCGTGTTCGGGTTGATCGCCAGCCGCGCCACCACGTCCTTGACGGTAGGAAGCTGATCGCCTTCACGCAGCAGGCCCAGCCGCAGCGCGTGCCGCACCTGCTGGACGAGCTGCAGGTAGGGCGAGACGCCGGACCGGCCGTCCAGGTAGAAATCGATCACTGGAACCTCTATTCATCTAGGTTCGTAGCACTATAGATGTATAGATGTTAAAGCGACCGTAAGGATCACTGGAAAGGTGTGTCAGCGCGCCGCGGCGCCGGTGACGTACTCGTGCAGGCGGGCCGATCCTTCGAGCATTGCGACGGCCGTGGTGGCGAGGGCGGCGCCGCGTTCGGCGAGGGCGGCGCGCAGCGCCTCGGTGCTGCCGGTGCGGCGCAGGCCGTCGAGCACGTCCCCGATCCGCGTCAGCGGATACCGTCCCTGCCGGAGCATGTGGATCATGCGGGCGTCGCGGACCTCGGCCGGGCCGTACCACCGGTAGCCTGTGCCGGGCTCGCGCCGCGGGGTCAGCAGCCCGGCGGCCTCCCACACCCGCAGCGCGGAGGCGCGTACGCCGAGGAGGGCGGCCATCTCCCCGATGCGCAGGGGGGACTGCGGCGCGGCCGGGCCGCCGGGGTCCTGCCCGGCCACCGCTTCGAGCGCCTCCCCCGTCGCCCGCAGGGCGAGCCGCTGCTGGTGCAGCGCCGCGTGGCAGGCGTCCACGAGGGCGAGTGCGCCCGCCAGGTCGCCGTCGTGCACGGCCAGCATGATCGTACGGGCGGCCTCCCAGCCGTATCCCTTGGCCAGCGCCCGGTAGGCGAGCAGGGCCTCGCGGTGCCGCGTGTCGAACCTGCGGTAGCCGGCGGCCGTCCGCTCGGCAGGCGGGAGGATCCCCGCGTCGGCGTAGTTGCGGATCTGCTGGGTGGAGACCCCTGCCTCCCGCGCCAGATCGACCGGGCGCAGCGCCCTGTGACTCACCTGTGGCTCACCGGACTTGAGGCTTCGGGTCGCATCCGCTCATGGTAATCGCCTGCGAGTCTCAAGTGCCGCTCGTCAGGTGACGGCCCGGCGCAGGGCGTAGACGGCGGCGCCGGCCGCCAGCACGGCGGCACCGGAGACCACCGAGGACATCGGCAGGGCGAAGGCCAGGATCAGGCACCCGGCCAGGCCGACGGCGGGCACGGCACGCGGCGGCCGTCCCTCATCGGGGCCGAGGGTCCAGGCACTGGCGTTGGCGACGGCGTAGTAGACCAGCACGCCGAAGGAGGAGAACCCGATCGCGCCACGCAGGTCCGCGGTCGCGGCCAGGATCGCCACAACCGCGCCGACGGCCAGCTCGGCGCGGTGGGGCACCCTGAAACGCGGATGGACGGCGGCGAGCGCGTGCGGCAGGTGCCGGTCGCGTGCCATCGCCAGCGTGGTGCGGGACACCCCGAGGATCAGCGCGAGCAGGGAGCCGGTCGCGGCGAGCGCGGCGCCCGCCCGTACGACCGGGGCCAGGCCGGGATGCCCGGCCTCCCGCACGACGGCGGCCAGGGGTGCGACCGCGTCGCCCAGCGCCGCGCCGCCCAGCACGGCGAGGGCGGACACCGCGACCGCCGCGTAGACGACCAGGGTGAGCCCGAGCGCGAGCGGAATCGCGCGGGGGATGGTCCGCGCCGGGTCGCGCACCTCCTCGCCGAGAGTGGCGATGCGGGCGTAACCGGCGAAGGCGAAGAACAGCAGACCCGCCGCCTGCACCACCCCGCCCGCGGTGGCGTCGGCGCCCACGTCCAGCCTCCCCGGGTCCGCGGCGCCGGAGGTCAGGCCCGCGACCACCACGGCGGCCAGCACCGTGAGGACCACCCCGACGATGACCCGGGTGAGCCAGGCGCTCTTGTGGATCCCCGCGTAGTTGACCGCGGTCAGCGCCACCACGGCCGCGACCGCCACCGCGTGGGCCTGCTCCGGCCAGACGTAGGAGCCGACGGTCAGCGCCATCGCCGCACACGAGGCGATCTTGCCGACCACGAACGCCCACCCCGCCAGGTAGCCCCAGAAGTCCCCCAGCCGCTCCCGTCCGTATACATAGGTGCCGCCGGAGGCGGGGTAGCGCGCGGCCAGCCGGGCCGAGGAGGTCGCGTTGCAGTAGGCGACCACCGCGGCCGCCGCCAGCCCGAGCAGCAGTCCGGACCCGGCCGCCCGCGCCGCCGGCGACAGGGCGGCGAAGATCCCCGCGCCGATCATCGATCCCAGCCCGATGACCACGGCGTCGGCCAGGCCCAGCCGGCGCTTCAGCGGCCCCTCCCCTGCCCGGGCCGGTGTGCCCACGGCGACCTCCAATCCCGACATCGATCACCGTACTTTCCGGCCGAGGGTGCGGGCCGGCCAGGCGTTCCGTCTCAGGGCCACAGGCGATGCCGCGCCCAGGCGGCCTCCTCGCGCGTGTAGCGCAGGCGGGTGTGCCGGCGGTCGCGATCGGCCTGCCAGAACTCGACCTCTTCGGCGCGCACGCCGTACACGGTCCATCCCGGCGCGACCACCCCGGGGTCGGCCTCGATCGCGGCGTGGGCCGCGCGGAGTGCGGTTTCGAGGTCGGAGGGGTCGTCCAGGACCTGCGACTGGCGGCCGGTCAGCGCGTCGGCGCGCGCACCGGGGGAACGCGCGAGGAAGTCGGCCGCGCCGCGCTCGGCGTCCGCCGGGACGGCCGTGCCCCGCACCCGGATCTGACGGCCCTGCTCGGGCCAGTGGAAGCACAGCGCGGCGTACGGAGTGGCGGCCAGCTCCCGGCCCTTGCGGCTGCCCGCGCTCGTGGCGAAGTACCAGGTGCCGTCCGCCGCGAGGTCCTTGCAGATCAGCACGCGGGAGGACGGCCGTCCGCGGCTGTCGGCGGTCGCCAGCGACATCGCATGCGGTTCACGCACCCCGGCCTCGACGGCCGAGGTCAGCCATTCCACGAACAGGGCGACCGGGTCGGACGGCGCGGCGTCGACGTCGAACCCCGGCAGTTCGGTGTCGAAGACCGCAAGCCCCCGCAACAGATCACGAATCGACCCCACTGCTACCTTCTCCCCCACGATCACTCCTCCGCTTCGTCGCCATGCTCGCCACCGCGAGCCCGGCACCCATTCGGGGAACGATGTTCCATCGAACGGGTTTGATGTATTGTCCAGGTCATGGCGTCGTCCGAGCAAGCCCTTCCGGCGTTCGTGCGCCTGGCCGCCCACACGCTGCGCTGGCGGCTGTTGACCGAGCTCGCGGCGGGCGACCTGCGGGTCCGTGAGCTGACGACGCTGGTCGGAGCGCCGCAGAACCTCGTCTCCTACCACCTGCGGCTGCTGCGCGACGGCGGCCTGGTCACCTCCACACGCAGCAGCCGCGACCGCCGCGACAGCTATTACCGGCTCAACCTGGACCGCTGCGCCCAGGCCCTCGCAGGCGCCGGGGCCGCCCTGCATCCCGCACTACGCGGCGTCCCCGAGCCGCCGGCGCCGCCGCGGTGGCCCCGTCTCTCGGTGCTGTTCGCCTGCACGGGAAACAGCGCCCGCTCACCGATCGCCGAAGCTCTGCTGCGCCATCACACCGCCGGTCGCGTGACCGTGACCAGCGCCGGCAGCCGGCCGGCGGCGCGGGTGCACCCGCACGCCGTACGCGTGCTGCGCGAGCAGTACGGCATCGACATCGCCGACCGGCGGCCCCGCCATCTGGACACCCTGCGCGGTCGCCGGTTCGATTACGTCGTCACCCTGTGCGACAAGGTCCGCGAAGCCTGCCCCGAGTTCGGCGACCACGCGCGGCGGATCCACTGGAGCACCCCCGACCCGGCTGCGGCGGGCCGATCGGAGCAGGACATCCATGCCGCGCTCTGCCGAGCGGCGGCGGACATCGACACGCGCGTCCGTTACCTACTGCCCGTCCTGGCTCAGACTCCGGAGGCACACTCATGACGGTGACCGATCACTACGCCGGCGTCCGCTACCTCGTCGACGACGTCCAGGCGGCCGTCGGCTTCTACACCACCCATCTCGGCTTCACCCTGAACAGCAGCGCCGCACCCGCCTTCGCCGACGTGGTACGCGGGCCGCTGCGGCTGCTGCTGTCCGGACCCGCAAGCTCCGGCGCCCGCGCCACACCCGCCGAGGCAGGCGGCGCGGGCCGCAACCGCATCCAGCTGGTCGTCGACGACCTGGACGCCGAGATCGGCCGGCTGCGCGCCGCGGGCCTGTCGTTCCATGGCGAGGTGGTCACCGGTCCCGGCGGCCGGCAGATCCTGCTCCCCGACCCCGCCGGCAATCTCGTCGAACTGTTCCAGCCCGCCGATCGGTCCTGACCTCGGCCGGCCAGGCTGGTCGCGTGACACGGATCGCCGGTCGCCGGACGAAGCGTTTACCCGCGCCGCCGCGCAGGAGGCGGAGGTGACCCCGCCCGAGGACGCCGGACCTCACCGGCTCGTCAGGCGTCGTCACCCAGATGGGCGGCGCGGGCGTTGAGGTAGCGCCGGCGCGGCAGGCTCGCCGCCCGCCGGGCCGCCGCAAGGTAGGCCTCGCGTGCCGCCGCCCGCTCTCCTGCCATCTCCAGCAGGTGCGCGCGCACCGCGGGCAGGCGGTGGTCGCGGGCGAGCCGTTCGTCGCCCTCCAGCCCGTCGAGCAGGACCAGCCCCGCCCGCGGGCCCCGGCTCATCGCCACCGCGACCGCCTGGTTCAGCAGCGTCACGGGGTTGTCCGACATCCCCGTCAGCACCTCGTACAGTGCGGCGATCTGCGGCCAGTCGGTCGCCTCCGCGCTCGGCGCCTCGTCGTGCAGGGCGGCGATCGCCGCCTGGACCTGGTAGGGCCCGGGCGCGCCCCGCGCCAGGGCCGCGTCGACCAGCGCCACGCCCTCGGCGATGCGGGCGGCGTCCCAGAGGGTGCGGTCCTGCTCGGCCATGGGGATCGGTGTGCCGTCCGGGGCGGTGCGCGCGGCGCGGCGCGCGTCGGTGAGCAGCATGAGCGCGAGCAGCCCGGCCGCCTCGCCGTCGTCCGGCAGCAGCCGGTGGACGATGCGGGCCAGCCGGATCGCCTCGGCCGTCAGATCCTCCCGGCGAAGCCCGGCCTCCCCGGCGTACCCCTCGGTGAAGACCAGGTAGAGCACGTGGAGGACGGCACGCAGCCGCGCGTCGCGGTCGGCTCCCCCGGGCATGCCGAACGGGAGGCCGCTGTCCCTGATGCGCTGCTTGGCCCGGGTGATGCGGCGGGTCATGGCCGCCTCCGGCACCAGGAACGCCCGGGCGATCTGCGCGGTGGTCAGGCCGCCGACCGCGCGGAGGGTGAGGGCGATCTGCGAGGCGGGCGACAGCGCGGGATGGCAGCACATGAACAGCAGGATCAGCGTGTCGTCGGACCCGGTCGTGGACGCGTCCGCGGCGGGCGCGAGCCGCCACTCGGGAAGCACCCGCCTGCCGGCGGCCTCCTCCCGCTCGCGCCGGGCCTGCTCGGCGCGCAGCAGGTCGGTGAGCCTGCGGGCGGCTACGGTGACGAGCCAGCCCAGCGGGTTGTCCGGCAGGCCGTCCTCCGGCCAGCGGACGGCGGCGGTGAGCAGCGCCTCCTGCACGGCGTCCTCGGCGGTGTCGAAGTGGCCGTACCGTCGCACGACCGCGCCGAGGACCCGCGGCGCCAGGCCGCGCAGCAGGTCCTCGGCCTCGCCGCGAGGCGTCGTCACAGCTCCAGCTCGGCCTGCGACTCGGCGATCGGGCGCACGTCCACGTACCACTCGTGCGCCAGGGCCGCGTCCTCGGGATGCGGGGTGTGCGCCAGGCGCGCGGCGATCTGCGTCGCCCGGTCGAAGCTGTCGCACTCGACGATCGTGTAGCCCGCCAGGACCTCCTCAGTCTCGGCGTACGGGCCGTCGGTGACGACGGGGACGCCCTCACGCAGCCGGATCCTGCGGGCGTGGACGGGGGCGGTCAGGCCCTGGGCGTCGACGAACTCCCCCGACTTCACCAGGTCGTCGTTCCACTCCGTCATGAACGCGTGCATGGCCGCGGCGTCCTCCGCCGACCACGCGGGCCCGTGCCCCGGCCGTCCCGCCAGGACGTCGTAGTCCTGCTGCGAGCCGTACAGCATGATCATGTACTTCACGGTTCGTTCCTTTCCGGCGGGCGTCTTCCGCACCGCTTCACCAAGGACGTCGAAGCCGGCCCCCGGATCCGGACACATCCGTGAGCACGAAAGACCGTCCGGCCACTGTGCCCGAGCGGCCGCGGGCCCTGTCAAGCGAGGGAACGCCGGGAAAGTTTCACGCGCGGGCATGGAGGCCGCGCCCCGGAGCAGCGCGCGCTCCCCCGCCGGGCGGTACGCGGACGCGAGCCGTTGGCGCGCGCGGCGGCGGGCGCTGCTGGGCGGCCCTTACGGGGTGACGGCTTGGTGCCGAGAGGGTGGGCGCCGGCGGGTGGTGCGGGGCTGTCCTGGTCAGGCGCCGGCGCCGCCGTCGACCGGCAGGATCGCGCCGGTCACGTACGAGGCGCGGTCGCTGAGCAGCCACGCGGCCGCCTCGGCGATCTGCCGGGGCTCGCCCATCTGACCGAGCGGGATCGACTTGGTCATCTGCTCGACGATGCCGGGAGTCGCCGCCTCCCAGGTGTCGATCATCTCCGTGGCGGTGCCGCCGGGGGTGATGCCGTTGACCCGGATACGGTCACCGGCCCAGTTCACCGCGGCGGTCTCGGTAAGGCTGTTGAGCGCGCGCTTCATGGCGCCGTAGGCGGGCAGGGCCGGGTTCGCGCGGCGGCTGCCGATGCTGGAAGTGTTGACGATCGCCCCGCCGCCGTTCTTCCGCATGAGAGCGGCCTCGGCGTTCATGGCGGTCCAGTGCGCGCGGAAGTTCACGGCGAACTGCTCGTCGATGTCCTCGTCGCTGGTGGTGTGGACGGGGCCGAACTGCTTCTGGGGGACCGCGCCGTTGTTGAAGGCGCCGTCCAGCCGTCCGTGCAGCTTTTCGACCTGGTCGACGGCGGCGCGGATGCTCGCGCTGTCGGCGAGGTCCAGGGTGACGGCGTCGGCGGTACCGCCGACGGCGCGGATCTCCTTCACGATGGTCTGGAGGGCGTCGGTGCTGCGCGCGGCGAGCACGACGGCGGCGCCCTCGGAGGCGAAGAGCCGGGCCGCGGCCGCCCCGATGCCGCGGCTGGCGCCGGTGATGAAGATGACCTTGCCGGTGAGCAGGCCGACGGGTGCGATCTCAGTGGTGTTCGTGTTGTTCGTCATGGCAACAGCGTCCGGCCGGCCGCCGGCCGGATACAGGCACAACCAGTACTACGATCCATCGCCTGGCGGCGCGCACACTGGGCGTATGGACAAACAGGCACTCGGGGCATTCCTCCGAAGCCGCCGCGAGCGGCTCCGCCCGCAGGACGTCGGCCTTCCCTCCGGCCCGCGACGCCGCACACCAGGTCTGCGCCGCGAGGAAGTGGCGGTCCTCGCGCACATCTCGACCGAGTACTACAACCGCCTGGAGCAGGGCAGGGCGCCACGCCCCTCGGGCGACGTCCTGGCCGCGATCGCCGGCGCGCTGCGGCTCACCGACGCCGAGTCCGGCCACCTCCACGTCCTCGCCGGCACCGCGCCGAACCGCACCGGACTGCACCGGCGCGACGTCCGCCCCAGCATCCTCGCGCTCCTCGAACGAATGCCGCAGACAGCCGGCTTCGTGATGTCCGCCGCGTGCGAGGTCCTCGCCTGGAACAACCTCGCGGCCGCGCTCATGGAGGACTTCGGCCCGCTCACCCCCGAGGACCGCAACCTCGCCCGCCGGGCCTTTCCCGGACCGCAGTACGCCGATGGGACGCTCTACGGGATCTCCGACGCCGCCGACTTCCGGCTGGGCATCGTGATGCAGCTCCACACCACCCTCGCCCGCTACCCCACCGATCCCGCGGTGAGCGGCCTCGTCGGCGAACTCCGCGACACCAGCCCCGACTTCGCCCGGCTCTGGGAACGGCACGACGTACAGCCTGTACCGACGCTCACCAAGACCTTCCGCCACCCGGCCGTCGGCGAGGTCACCGTCGACTGCGACACCCTCACCCTCACCGACCGCGACCAGCACCTCGTGCTCTACAGCGCACCGCCAGGATCCCCCGGCGCCGAGACGCTGGCTCTTCTGAACGTCCTCGGCGCCCAGGCGAGAGACTATCTGCACTAGCGCCGCAGCCGACCCCGACGGACACCGCCGCCGGCAGGGTGACGTACTGATTTTCTCGGCCGTGGTCTCCTCGGCCGGCACCGCCACCGACGGTGTCCGCTTCGAACGCGGCCGACGTCTTCCGGGGGCGGGCATGGCGGAGTCCATCGGCATCAGGCGGCTCGTCCGAGGCCGGCGAGGGTGGTCACCATCGACGCGCACACACGCGCCGTACCCCGCCTTCGGCGACGCGTGCCTGAACGGCCAGGTCGACGCCTTCCTCACCACCGGGACGCTCCCGCCTGCCGACGTCGCCTGCTGACCCCCGTCGACACGGCTGGGCCCATGCCGGGGGGACAGCGGACGAGGTCGCGAAGACGGCGTCGTGGACTATTCGCGGCGGCGCATGCCGTCGAGGACGATGTGGAGCAGGTGCCGTGCCCTGGCATCCCACTCGTCAGGGTCGAGGCGGGTCAGATAGCCGACGAGGAGGATGACGTCACGGGCGTCGATGTCCGGGCGGATGGTCCCGTCGGCCTTACCGGAATCGAGGAGAGTGGTCAGCGCGTCGCCGATCGGGCCGAGGCTATGCGCGGACAGGTCCTGCCACACCGCCGCTTCGACCGCCGTGAACACTCCGCGTTTGACGCGGGCGTACTCGACGAGCCGGTCGAACCAGCGAGCCAGCGCGGTGAGCGGCTCGTGCTCGGCGAGCAGCGCCGGGGCGGCCGCCACGAGTTCGCCGACGTCCTCCCGGTAGACCTCGGCGAGCAGGTGATCGAGGGTCGGGAAGTGACGGTAGAGGGTGCCCTGGCCGACCCCCGCCTGTTTGGCGATCGCGTTCAGCTTGATCTCGCCCGCGTCTCCGATCATCGCCCGTGCGACCCGGATGATCCGGGCGCGATTGTCGGCGGCGTCGGCCCGGCGGCGGGTTGAGTCCATCGTTCCCCTTCTGGGCGGATGGCTAAGCGGACATGTGTCCGGTAATGTGAGAGCTAACCGGACACATGTCCACTTTAGTCGAAGGGGTTCCTCATGACGGGCATCGCCGACAAGGTCGTCGTCATCACCGGAGCGAGCAGCGGTATCGGTGAGGCCACGGCGCGCCTACTCGCCGAGCGCGGCGCGGCCGTCGTCCTGGGGGCGCGCCGGGCACAGCGCCTGGACGACATCGCCCGGGACCTCCGCGACCGCGGTGGACGTGCCGTCACCTGCGCCGCGGACGTCGCCCGGCGCGAGGATCTCGAACGACTCGTCGATCGGGCCATGACGGAGTTCGGCCGGCTGGACGTGCTGGTGAGCAACGCCGGAGTCGCCAGAATCGGTCCCGTGGCCGACCTCGACGTCGACGGCTGGTCGGCGATGATCGACGTCAACCTCCGTGGTGTGCTCAACGGCGTCGCCGCCGCACTGCCGGTGTTCCGGCGGCAGGGCCGCGGCCACCTGGTGACCACGGTGTCGACGGCCGGCCTGAAGATCGTCCCCACGCAGGCGGTCTACGCCGCGACCAAGAACGCCGTCCGCACGCTCCTGGAAGGGCTGCGGCAGGAGTCGACCGACGGCGTGCTGCGGACGACGGCGGTGTCGCCGGGCTTCGTCCGCACCGGCCTCGCCGACTCGGTCGACGATCCGCACGTCCGCGAACAGACCCGCCGCGCCATGGACGAGTTCGGCATCGCGCCCGAAGCCGTCGCCCGCGTCGTCGCCTTCGCGATCGAACAGCCTCACGACGTCGAGATCGGCGAGATCACCATCCGCCCGACCGTCCAGGGCTGACCCGGGCCGAAGGGCGGTGCTCTGGCGTGGAAATAGGCTGAACACCGTGCAGCGTCGCAAGCGGACGTACCTGATCATGATGACAACGTGCCTCACGCTGTTCGTCCTGGCCGGAACGGTCGTGCGGGAGCTCTCGCCCGTGGCCGCTCTGGTGATGGCCGCGGTGGCGTTGGTGATCCCGCCGTTCGCCGTCATCATCGCCAACCGCAGTAACCGTCGCGACTGACCGGGGGGCCGATCCCGGCACCGGCGCCGCGATCAGCGGGTGAGCAGGGCGCGCAGGGCCCCGGCGACGCCGGCCGGGTCCTCCTCGGCCATGAAGTGCCCGCATCTCACCGTCGTGTGCACCAGGTCGGGGGCCCAGGCGCCCCACAGCGACTCGGCGTCGTACCCGAGGGCGGCCCCCCAGTCCTGCTGGAGCACGGTCATCGGCATCGGCAGCCGGTTCCCCGCCTCCCGGTCCGCCTGGTCGTGGTCCACGTCGATCCCCGCCGACGCGCGGTAGTCCGCCACGATCGAGGGCACCGCCGCACGGCAGGCGTCGAGGTAGGCGGCGCGTACCTCGGCGGGGATCGCCTCGCGGTCGAGGGTCCAGACGTCGAGGAAGTGGCCGAAGAAGGCGTCCGCGCTCGCACCGATCATCTGCTCGGGCAGGCCGGGCGGCTGGGCCATCAGGTACAGGTGGAATCCGACGGCGGCGCCCGCGCCGTGCATCACCTCCCACATGTCCAGCGTGGGCAGCACGTCGAGGCACGCCAGGTGGCTGATCGAGGCCGGGTGGTCGAGCCCGGCGCGGAAGGCGACCAGCGCGCCGCGGTCGTGCCCGGCCAGCGCGAACCGCTCATGTCCCAGCGCCCGCGCCAGGGCGACGACGTCGGCGGCCATCGTGCGCTTGGAATAGGTCTCGCGACCGGCCTCGGCCGGCTTGTCGCTGGCGCCGTAGCCGCGCAGGTCGGGACAGATCACGGTGTGGTCGGCGGCCAGGTCGGCGGCGACGTGCCGCCACATCAGGTGGGTCTGGGGGAAGCCGTGCAGCAGCACGATCGGGCTCCCCGACCCGGCGACGGCGGCGTTCAGCGACACACCGTCGGCGACCGGCACGCGAAGATAGTCGAAACCGGGAAGGACAGGCGCCATCACGCGCCCCCTTTCTGTGCGGGATCAGATGCCCCCAGACTGCCGGGCGTGAATGAGCATCCGGTCAGCGCGCTACCGTGACAAGGGCCGCGGCGGTTGCTTTGACCTGGGTGTACGCGCGGAAAGGGGCCGCAGGTGGGGATCGCGTTCGGAGTGCTGGGGCCGGTGACGGCCTGGGACGGCACCGGCGGCGCGATCGCCCTGAAGGGGCCGCGGCACCGCGCGGTGCTGGCCCGGCTGATCGTCGCCCGCGGCCGCGTCGTCCCGGTCACCCGCCTGGTCGACGACCTGTGGGACGAACCGCCGGCGGGCGCGGTCGGCGCCGTGCGGACGTTCGTGGCGGCGCTGCGCCGAGCGCTGGAACCCGACCGGCCGCCCCGCACCCCCGCGCGGCTGCTGGTCACCGAGGGACCGGGGTACGCGCTGCGGGCCGGCGCCGACACGGTGGACGCCTGGCGCTTCGAACACGCGGTGGCCGCCGCCGCAGATCTGTCCCCCGAAGAGGGGCTCGGACGGCTGGAGGAGGCGCTGGGGTGGTGGCGCGGCCCCGCCTACGCGGAGTTCGCCGACCAGGACTGGGCCCGCGCCGAGCGCTCCCGCCTGGCCGAGCTCCGGCTGCACGCGGTCGAGCGTCACGCGGAGATGCGGCTGGCCCTGGGGCGGGCGGCCGAGGCGGTGCCCGACCTGGACGCGCACGCGGCCGGGCACCCCTGGCGCGAGGAGGCCTGGCGGCTGCTCGCACTTGCTCTGTACCGCAGCGGGCGGCAGGGCGACGCGCTCGCCGTGCTGCGCCGGGCGCGGGCGCTGCTGGTGGACGAGCTGGGAGTGGACCCGGGCCCGGGACTGCGCCGCCTGGAGATCGACATCCTGCGCCAGGCCGATCATCTCGACTCCCCGATGCGCGGCGCGGCCGAACGGGTGTGGGCCGAGGCGACCGCCGCGTACGATCGCGCGGTCGCCTCCGGGGCGCGGGCACGCCTTGAGTCGACGGCAGGGCTGCTGCGCGATCTCGCCGTCACCGGAGGCGGCGGCCTGCGGGCGGCGCGCGAGCACCGCGTGGCCGCCGTCGAGGCGGCCGAGGAACTGGGCGACGCGGAGCTGACCGCCAGGGTGATCGGCGCCTTCGACGTCCCTGCCATCTGGACCCGGTCCGACGACCCCGGGCAGGCGGCGCGCATCGTGGCGGCGGCCGGGCGCACGCTGGCCGCGCTGGCCGCCGGTCACGAGCCCACCGGTCACGAGGCGGCCCGGGCCCGCCTGCTGGCCACGATCGCGCTGGAGTCGCGCGGCGACCGCTCCGGCCACGGGCCGCGGGCGGCTCGGCAGGCCGAGGAGATCGCCCGCCGCCTGAACGACCCCGCGCTGCTGGCGTTCGCGCTGAGCGGCCGGTTCATGCAGACCTTCTATCGAACGGGCCTGGCCGCCCGCCGCGACGAGATCGGCGCCGAACTGGTGGATCTGTCCGCCCGGCACGGTCTGGTCAACTTCGAGGTGCTCGGGCACCTCATCCGGATGCAGGCCAGGTCGGCGCTCGCGGACTTCACGGCCGCCGACGCCCACGCCGTCGAGGCCGAGCGCCTGGCCGTACGGCACGAGCGACCCCTCGTGGGCGTGTTCACCGCGTGGTATCGGGCGCTGCGCCTGGACGCGGCCGGGCAGGCGCCGGTGGAGGAGGTCGAGGCCGCCTACCGGGAGGCCGCCGCCCGGCTTCACGGCGCCGGCATGCCCGGCATGGAGCGCGGCCTGCTGCCGCTCGCGGTGCTGTGCCTGCGCCTGCGGCACGGGCAGCCCCCGCCCGACGTCGAACATGCCGATTGGGGGCCGTACGCGCCGTGGGCCCGGCCTCTGGTGCTGCTGGCACGCGACCGTCGCGCAGAGGCGGCCGAGGCGCTGCGCGCGCTGCCCGAGCCGCCGCGCGACCTGCTGACGGAGGCCCTGTGGTGCCTCGCCGCCCGGGCGGCCCTCACGCTCGGGGACCGCGCGACGATGGAACGCGCCTACGCCGCGCTGCTGCCCGCGGCGGGCGAGCTGGCCGGGGCGGGCAGCGGCGTGCTGACGCTCGGCCCGGTGTCCGCGCATCTGGACGACCTCGCCGCCGTCATCCATGGGAACGAGGACAAGTGACACCGGGCACGAGCCGCAACGGGCGGCCCATGTGCCTCGGAGAGGCCCGGAGGAGGCCCCGGGGAGACGTGGCACATCCGCGAACAGGCCCGGGGCTCGCCGCCCGCCTCGCCCGGCGGCAGCAGCAACTTCTGGCCGCCGGCGAGGAGTCTCTATCCGCGCCCGCGGCGGGGGCGCGGGCGCCGGGTGGAGGCCCTGCCCGCCGCGGCGGCCGGGGCCGGGCGGGCCGCCGGGCCCGACCAGTGCGGCGGACGGGTGAGGGCCGGGGGCAGCCTCGTGGCGTCGTCTCCCCTGGCCGCGTTCACCTGGACCTGGGTGAGGAAGACGCTCCCCGTGAGGTCGGCGCCGCCGAGGTCGGCCCCGCGCAGATCGGCCCCGATGAGGTCCGCGCCGCGCAGATCGGCCCCGCGTAGATCCGCCCCGATGAGGTAGGCGCCCCTCAGGTTGGCTCCGCGCAGGTCGGCCTTCCTGAGCCGGGCGCCGATGAGGTCGGCTCCCCTGCGGTCGGCCGCACGGCCCCCGGCGGACGCCCGCACCAGCTCGCTCGTCCGCAGCAGCAGCACGTTGACCTTCTCGCGGTGGGCGGCGACGTCCACGCCCAGCAGGTCGTCGGGAGTGCCCATGGTCAGGCGTTCGGTCTCCTCGAACGCGCCGCGCAGCTCGGCGTGGATCGGGCGGGTCACCGGCAGGGACATCGCCTCGTCCAGGTACCACAGCAGCTCGTGCAGGTGCCGTACGACGGGGAAGACCTCGAACATCCGCGCCGCGGTCCCCGGATCATCCCGCCAGCTGCGCCCGAAGGTGACCTGCGAGACCTTCTGCCCCGCGCCGAAGCAGTCGTAGACGGTGCAGCCGGAAAAGCCGCTTTCCCGCAGACGCGAATGGATGCCGCAGCGGAAGTCGTCCCGCAGGTTGGGGCACGGCCGCCCGGCGTCCTTGCTGATCGCGAAGTCGGCCGAGGCGGCGAAGGGCAGCGCGATACAGCACAGGCCGAAGCAGTTCGCGCAGTCGGCCCGCAGGCCGGTCCGTCCGCCGCCGGAGTCGGCCGGGGCCATGCCGCGGGCGTCCCCGCGGTCGTGCGTGTCGGGCAACGTGCCTGATCTCCTCGTGTTCCGTGGGCGCGGCCGCTCGCCGTCCCGGGCCCAGTTAGAACGTATCCCACCCCCCGAGCGCCGGGCGCCAGCCCCGCATCACCGGTTATCGCATGCATGAGAAGCGCCGCGCGATCACCGCCGCGTACGCGGATCGACCCGTCCCGGACTGGCCGGTCCGGCCGCGGGCGTCGCCTGGCATTCCCCGGCTGACGGAAGCCCGCGGCGAAGTTCGCCAGATCGCGGCGGCGCGAGGCTGCCGGCCACACCGCCCAGGTGCGCCGGATCAGGGGATGGCCGGCCAGGGCCGACAAGGCGACGGCCGGAGGGAGCGGCTGCGACCACTTCGGCGGCGCCAGTGCGAAAGCCCTGCCCGCGCTCACGGCGGCGAGCTTGACCTCCGTGATCAGCGCCTGACGGTCCGAGCAGGTCGGGCGGCAGCGCGCCCTGACGTCAGGGCCGTGCGGATCACGCGCGGCGGTCCGACGAGAGCGGCATCCGCAGGACGAAACACGCTCCGCCGCATACGGACTCCTCGACGTGGAGGCTGCCGTGGTGCGCGGAGGCGATGCCGCGAGCGACGGCCAGGCCGAGGCCGGCGCCTCCCCGAGCCCGGCTACGGGCGGCGTCCAACCGCACGAAGCGGTAGAAGATCCGCTCGCGGTCGGCCAAGGGGACACCCTCTCCGTCGTCGGCGACCGTCAACTCGGCACCGTCCCCCGCGCGACGCAGGCCGATCCGTATCGTGCGGACGGCGTGTCGCCGGGCGTTGTCGAGCAGGTTGCCGAGCATCCGGAGGATCTGCTCGGGGTCACCGTCGACGATCACGGCGGGGTCGAGCCCGAGATGGACGTCGTGCCCGTCCATCTGCCGGGCGGCCTCCGCCCGGACCAGCGCCGTGAGGTTCACCCGCTCCGCTCTCCCGGGGCCGGCACCCAGGCGGGTCAGGAGGAGCAGGTCGGTGACGATGCCCTGCACCCGGTCGAGGTCGCGCAGCATGTGGCCGAGGAGGTCGTCCAGATCGGTCTCGCCCGGATGCAGCTGCGCCTCCTCCAACCGCATGCGCAGTGCGGCGATGGGGGTGCACAGCTCGTGAGAGGCGTCGGCGGCGAACTGCCGCTGCCGTTCCCGGGCGCGTTCGGCGCGATCGTCGGCCTCGCGCAGCCGCTCCAACGTCCTGTTGACGGCCCTGGCGAGGCGGGCGATCTCCTCGCCCCCGTCTGTCTCGGCGACCCGGGTGTTCGCCTCCTTGAGGTTGATGGCGTCCAGTTCGAGGCGGATGGACGCCACCGCCCGCAGTGACCTGTCCCCCGCTCGCCCCGCATTCAAGGCCGCGGGGACTCCGATCAGGAGGGCGTCGGCGACCCGCCCGGCGCGGATCCTGCGGCATAGGCAGCCGGCGAGTGCCCGTACGTGCCCGTTGCCGCCGCGAAAGGTCGCTGTCATGACCGCGCTCCTGCTCACCACTAGTCGTACTGTCGGGGAGTCGAGTTCGCGGCCCGGAGATGCGGGCCGTCGAGCGCGGTGTCGCCCGGTGTGGTGTCGGCCCTCCCTCACCCCGGTGTGGTCGCGTCCGCGCGGGTTGCCGTCGGATGATCCCGGCGGAGGATTGGACGATTTCGTCCAGTCTGTGGTGATATGTCCGGAGTTGTCAAGACCGTTCCTCCGGCATGGCTCCGGTGGGGCTCCCACATCCGAAGGTGGGGTTGTCACATGGCCGTTCGAGGGCCGAGGAAGGATTCTCCGAGGCTCACCGCGCGCGGCGCGGCCACTCGCGAGCGCATCGTCGCGACCACCGCTGACCTCATATTCCGACAGGGGTGGCGGCGACGACCCTCGATAAGGTCCGCAACTCGACCAGGTGCGCTCGATGCGGGATCTCGAGAGGTGGCGCGACTCGCTCGTGACGGGCCGCCGGGAGTGCGACGAGCCCCTGCAAGTGCCCTATCGGCGCTCCGGCCGACGAGCTCGCCGGCCGCTGCGACGACGACGCCCGCCAGTCCCCGGCCGCCGTCCTCGCCAGGTGGCAGGGACTGCTCGCATGCGGGAGAGCGGCGAGCTCGACCCGGCACGGATCCCGGCGAACTCGCCGTCGTGGCCATCGCCGCCCTGCAGGGCGGCTACCTGTTCGCCGACATGCAGGACGAACGACACTCCGTGGTCGCCCTCGACGTGGCACTGGACCAGGTGAAAGCCCTGGTCAGCACCCCTGTCGCCAATTTGACACAATCGGGCAACTAGCCCAAAGTGGACGAAATCGTCCACTTTGGCCTTGGTGGTGACCCACCGGGTGCGGCAGGAGAATGGTGGGGCCGATGCCGTCTCTGCACTCGATGCAGGCGCGCTACACGACAGTGGCGACGACGTTGTTGCTCCTGCTCACGATCCTGGGCGGTGCGAGCCTGGACCTGGCGATCCGATACAGAGTCGAAGACCAGGTGTTCTTCGACGCCGAGCAGGTCGCCGCCCAATGGAGCGCGCAGGTGCGCGGCGGCGCGCTGCCGCGCACCGCCTCCGTCACCGGCACCGTCACCGGCACCGTCGACCTCGTCCAGGTGGTGGACGCGCAGGGCAGGGTCGTGGACGCCAGCCCGGACGCGACGGGGCGGCCACGGCTGAGCACGCTCCGGCCCCCGCCCCACGACCGGCTCCAGCGGCGCGTGGAGTGCGACCCGGGCGAGCGGTGCGTCCTGCTCATGGCCAACCGCGTGTCGCCGGCCCCCGACGCCCCCGTCGTCTACGCCGGAACGGTCGAGCCGCCCCTTATCGCGACACACCGCCTCGAATACCTCATCGCCGGGGCCGCACTCCTCATCGTCCTGTCGGGCGGCCGCCTGATGTGGTCGATCATCGGCCGGGCGCTCCGCCCGGCAGAGCAGCAGTGCCGGCTCGCCTCCGTCACCTCCCACGAGCTCAGGACACCGATCGCCGGGCTGCGGCTGCAACTGGAGGAAGCGCTGCTCCACCCCGATCACGTCGATCCCCGCGACACCATCCGGGGAGCGCTGTCGGCCACCGGCCGCCTGGAGGCGATCGTGCAGGACCTGCTGACGATGACCAGACTAAGCGGCGGCCGACCGGCACCGCACGAGCCGATCGACCTCACCGCACTGGTCTCCCAGGAGACGGACGCTCACCCCGGCGGCACCCCGGTCGAGCTCTACACGGCCGGAGACGTGTGGGTGCAGGGCTCGCGGATCCAGCTGATCCGGCTGGTGGGCAACCTGCTGAGCAACGCGCGGCGCCACGCGGCGACGGGCGTCACGGTCTGGGTCGGGTCCGCCGACGGCCAGGCGGTTCTCGCAGTGACCGACGACGGGAACGGCATCGCGCCCGCCGACCGCGAGCGGGTCTTCGAGCGATTCACCCGCCTGGACGAGGGGCGGCGCCGGGACGCCGGCGGCACCGGGCTGGGGCTTGCCATCGCCCGTGACATCGCCAGCGCCCATCGGGGAACCCTCCGGATCGAGAACTCCCCCCGCGGAGCGCGGTTCGTCCTCCGGCTGCCACTCCTCGACCGGAACACGACCGGCGAGCGGAATCTCCCGCAGCCAGGCGCGGTGCTCCCCCGGAAGCGCTGCCGGAAAAACCTTGGAACGAATCTCCGGAGGCGTGGCGATCCGGGGGCGTCCCGTTCGAGGAGTGGGTGAAGGGCCGGTACCCGGCTGGGTCCACATCGTCGACTTCGTACTGGCCGGGGCGATGACCATCGCCTTCGCCGTGGGGCTGCGCCGGGCCCAGGGCCGTGGCTGGGCCCCCGGCCTGCCGACCGCGTACGGCCTGAGCCTGCTGGCGGCCGGGGCCTTCCGCCCCGACCCCGCCGGCGACTTCCCCCGCGGCGTGCCGTGCTCGGCTTACTACGCTTGATTCGCAGGTTGGGGGAGGTCGCGATCTGTATGGGCGACGAGAACGCGCCTGGACAGGCTGAGCATGAGGACATGTTCGGAGCCGAGTGGGAGAGGCACCGGCCCGCGGTTTTCGGCGTGGCCTACCGGCTGCTGGGCAGTGTGGCCGATGCCGAGGACGTGACCCAGGACGTGTGGCTGCGGGCGGCCGGAACAGATCTGCAGGACATCGATGATTTGCGGGCCTGGCTGGTGACGGTGGCCGCACGGCGGTCGTACGACATTCTCAAGAGTGCCCGTTTCCGCCGGGAGACCTATGTCGGGCCGTGGCTGCCGGAACCGCTGCTGACGGGGCCGGACGCATCCGAGCCGGTCCTCGTCGATGAGTCCGTCGGCTCGGCGATGCTCCTGATCATGGAGGAGCTGAGCCCGCCGGAGCGGGTGGCCTTCGTCCTGCACGATGTCTTCGGTCTCGAGTTCGTCCGGATTGCCGAAGTGCTTGATGTCTCCGTGCCGGGTGCCCGGCAGTTGGCCTCGCGGGCGCGGCGGCGGGTGGCCAACGCGAAGCAGTCTTCGCCGCAGGCGTCGAAGGCGGAGCGTGAACGTGTGCTGGCGGCCTTTCGCGCCGCCTATGAGGCCGGGGATCTGGCCGGCCTGGTCAGGCTGCTGCACCCCGACGCCGTCTACGTCACCGATGGCGGCGGCAAGGTCGCCGCGATGCGCAAGCCCGTCTACGGTGGTGAACGCGTCGCTGAGGTGATGGTGCGCGTGGGCCGCCGGTGGCGTCCGGACCGCATCGACCTCGTCGAGGTCGGCGGCGAGCTCACCCTGGTGTGCCACCGGGAGGGCCGTGTCTACTCGGTGGACACGCTGCAGATCACAAACGGTCTGATCACCGCGTACCGCAGGGTCATCAACCCGGACAAGCTTTCTCACGTCTGAGCTGTCACAACCCGAGGGGTCACCTCGTCTCCCTGATGAGAACCCAAACGGGACAGACGAACGAACGCTCGTGAGCAGATGAGATCGACGACCGAGCGGATCAGCGGGCAGACGATCACCCGCGTTCGTCCGTCAGCGACACGCGCCCGTCGATGCACCGAAGAGACAAATGACCGAGGAGACAATTCCCATGAAAGCGATCGTGGTGACGGACCAGGCTGCGGGAACGGCCGGGATGACGCTGGTGGAGCGGCCCGAGCCGCCGGCAGCGATAAACGACGTCGTCGTTGAGGTTCATGCGTCGGGATTCGTCCCGACTGAGATGGCGTGGCCCTCGACCTGGACCGATCGCCGCGACCGTGACCGAACACCGTCGATCCCTGGGCACGAGCTGGCCGGATTGGTCACCGCCCTCGGCTATGGCACGACGGGGCTGTCGGTGGGACAACGGGTGTTCGGCCTCACGGACTGGCATCGCGACGGCACCCTGGCGGAGTATGTGGCCGTCGAGGCACGCAACCTCGCGCCGCTCCCGGGCGACGTCGACTTCACGGTGGGCGCGAGCCTGCCGATTTCGGGGCTGACCGCGTGGCAGGGACTGTTCGAGCACGGCCGCCTTCAGGTGGGGCAGAGCGTGCTCGTTCACGGTGCGGCCGGCGCAGTCGGGTCGATGGTGACGCAGCTCGCGCGTGAGTTCGGCGCGTACGTCATCGGCACCGGACGCGCTGCCGACCGTCAGAAGGCGCTCGACTTCGGCGCGATGGAGTTCGTCGACCTTGAGAACGACGCGCTGGAGGACGTCGGCGGTGTCGATCTGGTTTTCGATGTCATCGGCGGAGACATCCAGAAGCGGTCCGCGGGTCTGGTTCGAGCCGGAGGAACGCTGGTGTCCGTTGTCGGGCCGCCCGAGGCGCGGCCTGTGGAGGGCCTGGCGGTCGACTTCGTTGTCGAGGCCGATCGTGCCCAACTGGGTGAGATCGTCCGGCGGGTGCGCGACGGACGGCTGCGGACGAACATCGGCACCATCGCAACCCTCGACGATGCCGTCGCCGCCTTGAATCCGACCGGGCGGACCAAGGGGAAGACGATCATCCGCGTTCGTCCGTGAGGACTCGGGATGAGAGGGAACCGCACCGGCCACTGCAGGAGCTACTGGCGAACACCTCGGCGGCTGTGACCGCCGGCTACCCCCGGGGACACCGACCTCGTGATCGAGGGCGGCCGCCCGAGGAGTCCCTCGCCAACATCATTTTCGAGCGCGGCGACGCCCAGGCCCACCCGTTGCCCTCCGGCCGCGAGGGAGCGCCCGATCGCAGTCCATAGGACGACCCGAGGCATGCGTGGGCTGGTTCGGTTCATATGCCCGCAGGTATAAGTTTGGCATCATGGCTGGTCGAGGGTCGGGGACAGATCCTCCGCGACGTACCGCGCGCGGCGCGGCTACTCGCGAACGCATCGTCGCGACCACCGCGGACTTGATGCACAGGCAAGGGGTCGCGGCGACAACTCTCGATCAGGTGGTGGGCACCTGCGGCGTCAGCAAGTCACAGCTGTATCACTACTTTCCCGACAAAGAGGCGCTGGTCGCCGAAGTGATCGCGGCGCAGGCGAACCGCGTGCTCTCCGATCAGAAGCAGATGCTTGAGCAGCTGCGCTCGATGCAGGAGCTCGAGAAGTGGCGTGACGCGCTGGTCGCAGGCCTGGGCGAGGGCGGCTACCGATGTCCGATCGGCTCACTGGCCAACGAGCTCGCCGGCCGCTCCGATTCTGCTCGCCGTAAGCTGTCGGGCGCTTTCCTCACGTGGACAGGCGATTTGGCGAGCGCCTTCGCTCGCTTGCAGGAAAGCGGTGAACTGGGCTCCGAGGTCGCCGCGGAGGACCTCGCCCTCGAGGTGGTCGCAGCTCTGCAGGGCGGATATCTGCTCGCGGAGACCATGCAGGACGAGCAGCCCTTCGTGCTCGCCCTCGACATGGCGCTGGGCTGGGTGAAGGCTCACGCGAGGGCGGATCGCTAGAAACGATCAGCGACAGGTCGTCCGGGTTGAGGGAATCCCGAAGCCTTCAGGACGCGATGAGATCGACCCGGTCTTCTCGACGGCCGCGTCATGACGGCCCACGTCCGGCCTGCCGTACCAGCTCACCGAGATCGATCGGCTGGTACCGCACCGGCTGATGGACGAGCGCCTTCGTTGGCGAACAACCGACGTTGGGCAGGCGAACCGCACGGGCCGGCGGGCGGCATCTTCTCCGCACCGGCCGGACGAGGCGCTCCGCAAGAAGCGCTGCCGGAAAAAATCTTGGAAAAAATCTCGGAGGCGTGTCGATCCGGGGTCGCCCCGTTCGAGGAGTGGGTGAAGGGCCGGTGAGGGACCGGCCCCGGCCGGAGGGAGAACCACCCATGACCACCGCCACCGCTGACGCCGGCACCGCCGCCCGCACCTGCGACCGCGAGACCAGTGTCACCCGCAGCCTGCTGGGGTACGGCGTGATCGCCGGCCCGGTCTACGTCGGGGTGTCGCTGACCGAGGCCCTGACCCGGGACGGCTTCGACCTGACCCGGCACGCCTGGAGCCTGCTCGCCAACGGCGACCTCGGCTGGATCCACATCGTCAACTTCGTGCTGGCCGGGGCGATGACCATCGCCTTCGCCGTTGGCCTGCGCCGGGCCCAGGGCCGTGGCTGGGCACCCCGCCTGCTGGCCGCGTACGGCCTGAGCCTGCTGGCGGCCGGGGCCTTCCGTGCCGACCCGGCCGGCGGCTTCCCCCGCGGCGTGCCGGCGGGCGAGGTGAGCTGGCACGGCGTCGCGCACCTGGCCTCCGGCGGCGTCGGGTTCGCCTGCCTGGTCGCGGCCTGCTTCGTCCTCGCCCGCCGCTTCGCCCGGCGCGGGCAGGCGGCCTGGGCATGGAGTTCGCGGGCGACCGGCGCGCTGTTCGCGGCCGGTTTCCTGGCCGTGGCCTCGGGGGCGGGCGCAGTCTGGGCCAACCTCGCCTTCACTGGCGCCGTGGTGCTCGGCTGGGCCTGGATCAGCGCCCTGGCCGTACACACCTACCGCAACGCCTGACCCGTCCCGAGTTCACCTGATAGATCATTGACCGGAAGGAGACGATCGATGCGTTACATGGTTCTGCTCAGGGCCGCCCAGCCCGACACCCCGCCGCCGGCCGACCTCATGGAGGCCATCGCCAAGCTCGGCCAGGAGGCGACCGTCGCCGGGGCGTTGCTCGACACCGCCGGGCTGGCGCCCAGCGCGTCCGCGGCGAGGGTGCGCATGGCCGAGGGAAGGCTCAGCGTGACCGACGGCCCGTTCACCGAGTCGAAGGAACTGATCAGCTACGCCCTGTACGACGTGCGGTCGAAGGAGGAGGCGGTCGAGTGGGCCGCGCGCTTCATGCGCCTGCACCGCGACCTGTGGGCGGGCTGGGAGGGCGAGGCCGAGGTGGTCAAGGTGCTCGGCCCCGAGGATTTCGCCCCGCCGGCCTGACCGTCCCCCGGATTGACCATCAATCGGCCTGACCATCCGACGGCCTGAGCCCCTGTGAGCTGAGCACTCCGATGACCGGCACCGAGGCGCTGCTCGCGGCGCACCGCGCGATCGAGGCGGTCTGGCGGATCGAGTCCGCCAGGCTCGTCGCGGGCCTGGCCCGCCTCGTCGACGATGTCGGGCTGGCCGAGGAACTCGCCCAGGACGCGCTGCTCATCGCGCTGGAGCAGTGGCCGGAGGCGGGCGTGCCGGACAACCCGGGCGCCTGGCTCATGGCCACCGCCAAGCACCGCGCGATCGACCACCTGCGGCGGCGCAGCCGCTACGAGCGCAAGCTCCAGGAGATCGGCCGTGACATCGAGAGCAGGCCGCAGCCGGACCCGGACACCGGCATGGACGACCACATCCGCGACGACATGCTGCGGCTCGTCTTCACCGCCTGCCATCCCGCGCTGACCACCGAGGCGCGCGTCGCGCTCACGCTGCGCCTGCTCGGCGGCCTGACCACCGGGGAGATCGCCCGGGCGTTCCTGGCCACCGAGCCGGCGGTGGCGCAGCGGATCGTCCGCGCCAAGCGCACCCTGGCCGCCAAAGGGGTCAGGTTCGAGATGCCCGCCCCCGACGACCTGGCCGGGCGGCTGGCCTCGGTGCTGGAAGTCGTCTACCTGATCTTCAACGAGGGCTACTCGGCCACGGCGGGAGACGACTGGACCCGCCCCGACCTCTGCCACGAGGCACTGCGCCTGGGCCGTCTCCTGGCGGGCCTGCTCCCCGGCGAACCTGAGGTGCACGGCCTGGCCGCGCTGATGGAGCTGCAGGCCTCCCGCCTGCGCGCCCGCACCGGACCGGACGGCGCGCCGGTCCTGCTCCCCGACCAGGATCGGCGCCTGTGGGACCGGCTCCTGATCCGCCGGGGGCTTGAGGCACTCGAGCGGGCCGAGTCGCTCGGCGGCGCCTTCGGCCCGTACGCCCTGCAGGCGGCCATCGCCGCCTGCCACGCCCGGGCCGCCCGCGCCGGCGACACCGACTGGGAGCGCGTCGCCGCCCTCTACCGGGTGCTCGCCCACGTCTCACCCTCCCCCGTGGTCGAACTGAACCGCGCCGTCGCGGTCGCGATGGCCGGCGACCCGGAACGCGGACTGGAGATCGCCGACGCCGTCGCCGGTGACAAGGCCCTGCGCGGCTACCCCCAACTGCCCGCCGTACGCGGCGACCTCCTGGCCCGGCTGGGCCGTACGGACGAGGCGCGGCGGGAGTTCGAACGGGCGGCGTCCCTGACCGGCAACGAGCGGGAGCGGGCCCTGTTCCTGGCCCGCGCCGCCGACTGCGGGTAGCCGATCTCCTTCCTGCTGCCCCTTCCTCTTCCACAGGCCATTGACAAAGAGAGTTTTTACGTACAACATTGTTTTTGCGATGAGAGACGTCCTGTACCTGGAGCAGATCGAGCAGGCCGAGGCACTGCTCAAGCCGCAGCGCATCGAGGTGCTGCGGCAACTGGCCGAACCGCGCACGTGCACCGAGGTGGCGGCGGTGCTCGACCAGACACCGCAGCGGGTCTACTACCACGTCAAACGCCTGGTGGAGGCGGGCCTGGTCGACCAGGTCTCCGAGCGGCGGGTGCGCGGCATCACCGAAGGCATCTACCAGGCGAGCGCCCGCTCCTACTGGCTGTCGCCCAGCCTGGTGGGCCGCATCGGCGGGCTGCGCCGGCGGCAGGACGAGCTCAGCCTGGGCTACCTGCTCGACCTCATGGAAGAGGTGCAGGCCGACATCGCCGCGCTCGACCGGACCGCGCCGGAGCTGCCGTCCATCGGCGTGTCCGGCGAGGTGCGTGTGCCCCCGGAACGACGCCAGCAGTTCCTGGCCGACCTGCGCACCGCGCTGCAGGACCTGTTCACCCGCTACGGCGGCACCGAAGGCGACGCCTTCAAGCTCGTCGTGGCCTGCTATCCCCACTACCCACAGGGAGACGACCGTGAGTGAACCGATGATCGTCCGCGTCCGCCTGGCCGCCCCGGTGAAGGAGGTGCGCCACGCGCTGACCGACCCCGCCGCGATGCGGGTGTGGCTGGCCGAGCACGCCGAGGCCGACCTGCCCGGCCGCTACGCGTTCTGGGGCCGCCGCACCCCCGAGGGCGACGCCCCCCACCAGCGCCCGCTGCACGCCGACGACCACACGCTGCGCTTCGCCTGGCTGCTGGACGGCGTGGAGACGACCACCGAGATCACGCTGGCGGAGGAGTCCCCGGACACGACGGTCCTGACCCTGTCGCAGAGCCACTTCGACTTCCAGGACGTCATCACCGGGGCGAGCATCCGGGGCGTGCTGCAGACCTTCTGGTCGCTGACGCTGTCCAACCTGGCCGACTACGTCGAGGGGCGCGAGATCGGCCCCCAGCCCGACTTCACCTCGGCCGACTTCCGAGGCGAGATGGTCGTTGACGTGCCGGTCGAGCAGGTGTACGACTCCCTGGTCGACTCGGACAAGGCGAGCGACTGGTTCGGATACCCCATCGGCATCGAGCCGTACGTCGGCGGGCGCTTCGCGATGGGCGGCCTGGACGTCGATCCGCACCCCGCGAAGATCATCGACCTGGTTCCCGGCAAGACCATGTCGGCCGACTGGGGACCGGGGGGCGTCGTCACCTGGGAGCTGGAGGACAGCGGCGGCAAGACCCGCCTGACGTTCGTCCAGAGCGGCTTCGACACCGGCAACCCGCCGTACGCCGCCTGGACCGGGTGGCTCAGCGGCCTGGCCGCCCTGCGCCGTTACCATGAGGTGCCCGGCGGCCACCGGATCTGGCTCCCCGTCGAGCCGGCGGCCTGACCCCGGTCCGAGCAACACAGCCCCGCACCACGATCAGCCCCCTCACGATCAGTGGAGTGTGATCGGTCAATGACGGTGACCCGGGAAGTCCTCGCCTATTACGAGCAGGACAAGGAGGACGGCAGGCTCCGTACGGGACGGGGCCGGCTGGAGCTGTGGCGGACGCAGGACGTGCTGCGCCGGGCACTGCCGTCACCGCCCGCCCGGGTGCTCGACGTCGGCGGCGGCACCGGAGTGCACGCAGAATGGCTGGTCGCCGACGGTTACGAGGTCGAGCTGCTGGACCCGGTCCCGCTCCACGTCGAGCGGGCCGCGGCCCTGCCGGGAGTGACCGCGAGGCTGGGCGACGCACGCGACCTGCCCCTGCCGGACGCGAGCGCGGACGCGGTCCTGCTGCTGGGCCCGCTCTACCACCTGGCCGACCGCGCCGACCGGATCACCGTCCTGGCCGAGGCACGCCGCGTGGTGCGCCCCGGAGGACTGGTGGCCGCCGCCACCATCAACCGCTACGCGGCCGTGCACGACATGGTCTACCTGGGGACCTACGAGCAGGAACCACACCGCCGGGCCGCGCGCCAGGCCATGGAGAACGGCCGCCTGCTGGGTCCCGTGCAGGGTTTCTCCGCCTACCTGCACGACCCCGACGAGGTGCCCGGGGAGTTCGCCGACGCCGGGCTCCCCGACGCCGAGCGGTACGGCCTGGAGGGCGCCTTCTGGCTGTACGGCGATGTGAACGACTGGCTCGACGACCCCGAACGACGCAGGCTCATGCTCGACGCCCAGCGCACGCTGGAACGCGTGCCGTCGCTTCTCGGGGCCAGCGGCCACATGCTCACCCTCGCCCGCCGGCCCGCGTAGGCTCCTGCTTCGCCTTCGGGCGGGCGCGCAGGTGGGCGCGCTCGCCCTGGCTGCCGAACAGGCTGAGGAACTCGACCGCCTGGTCGTCGGCGGCGCCGAACCAGTGCGGCAGCCGGGTGTCGAACTCGGCCGCCTCACCCGGTGACAGCATCAGATCCTGCTCGCCGAGCACCATCCGCAGCCGCCCGTTGAGCACGTAGAGCCACTCGTACCCCTCGTGGGTCTTCGGCTCCGGCGTCCTCCTGACGCTGCCCGCCGGGATCACCAGCTTGTAGGCCTGGATGCCCCCGGCCCGGCGGGTCAGCGGCAGCATCGTCATGCCGTAGCGGGCGACCGGCCGCAGGTGGATGCGCGGATCCCCCGTCGGCGGGGCGTCGACGAGCTCGTCCAGCGTGACCCCGTGGGCCCTGGCCAGGGGCAGCAGCAGTTCGAGGGTCGGCCGCCGTGCGCCCGACTCCAGCCGCGACAGCGTGCTCACCGAGATGCCGGTCGCCGCCGCCAGGTCGGCCAGGGTCGTCTCGCGCTGCCGGCGCAGCGCGCGTAGCCGGGGCCCGACCGAGACGAGCGCGTGTTCGAGGTCGTCGTCCACGCCGTCAGCTTGCCATACCGGCAACGACACCTGCGAAGACGGCCGAAATGAGACCGCCGTCCGTTATTGGTAGGTTCCTGGATAAGTGTTGACTTATCGGAACGGAGGAGCGGCGCCGTGGATGTCGAGCAGACGGTGTTGCCGGGGATCGGGTTGCGGCACGAGTTCACCACGCGCTCGGGACGGCGCATCGGGGTGGTCTCCCACCGCACCGGGCGGCGCGACCTGGTGATCTACGATCCCGACGATCCCGACAGGGCCTGCGAGACAGTGAAACTCAACGACGAGGAGGCGGACGCGCTCGTCGAGCTGCTCGGCGCCCCCCGCATCGTCCAGCGGCTCAACGCCCTGCACCGCGAGGTCGAGGGACTGGTCAGCGTCCAGCTGCCGATCGCGCCGAGCTCCCCCTACACCGGCCGTCCCATGGGGGAGGCGCAGGTGCGCACCCGCACCGGAGCCTCCATCGTGGCCGTCGTCCGCGCCGGGCACGTGTTCGCCAGCCCCGCCCCCGACTTCGTCCTCGCCGGGGACGACATCGTGGTCGTGGTGGGCAGCGAGGACAGCACCGCCGCCGTCGCCGACATCTTCGCAAGCGGCTGAGGGCAGCGCGTGCACAATACCGCGATACTTTTCCTGGAATTCGGCGCCGTCGTCCTCGGACTCGGCATCCTCGGAGCGCTGGCGCTGCGCGTCGGCATCTCCCCCATCCCTCTCTACCTCATCGCAGGCCTGGCCTTCGGCACCGGTGGCATCCTCCCGCTGGCCACCAGCGAGGAGTTCACCGCCACCGGCGCGGAATTAGGCGTCATCCTGCTGCTGCTCACTCTCGGCCTGGAATACAACGCCGACGAGCTGATGACCAGCCTCAAGGGCAACGCCCGCGCCGGCCTGGTCGACCTCGTGCTCAACGCGGCGCCCGGCGCGATCTTGGCACTGCTCCTCGGCTGGGGGCCGGTCGCCGCCGTGGCCATGGCCGGCGTCACCTACGCCACCTCCTCCGGCATCACCGCGAAGGTCCTGTCCGACCTGGGCTGGATCGGCAACAGGGAGACCCCGGTGGTGCTGTCGCTGCTGGTGTTCGAGGACCTCACGATGGCGGTCTACCTGCCGGTCCTGACCGCCATGCTGGCGGGCCTGAGCATGGTCGCCGGGGCGGTCACCGTGGCCATCGCACTCGCCGCGGTGAGCGTGGTCCTGCTGGTCGCGCTGCGCTTCGGCCGCTACATCGAGGCGTTCGTCGCCAGCCCCAACTCCGAGGTGCTGGTGCTCAAGGTGGTCGGGCTGGCGCTGCTGGTGGCCGGGCTGGCCCAGCAACTGCAGGTGTCGGCCGCGGTCGGGGCGTTCCTCGTCGGCATCGCGCTGTCGGGCGAGCTGGCCGAAGACGCCCAGGCGCTGCTCGCGCCGCTGCGCGACCTGTTCGCCGCGGTCTTCTTCGTGTTCTTCGGCCTGCAGACCGACCCCACCAAGATCCTGCCCGCCGCCGGCCTGGCCGCGGGCCTGGCCCTGGTGACGATGATCACCAAGCTGATGACCGGCATCTACGCCGCCCGCCGGGCCGGCATCGCCCGCGCCGGGCGGGTCCGCGCGGGCATCGCGCTCATCCCCCGCGGTGAGTTCAACATCGTCATCGCCGGGCTGGCGGTGGCCGCCGGCGCCCATCCCGACCTGGGCGCGCTGGCGGCGGCGTACGTCCTGATCCTGGCGGCCTTCGGTCCCCTGGCGGCCCGTCTGGTCCAGCCGCTCCTCACGCGCGTGGCAAGTCGCGCCTGACGCCTTCGCACCCCCCTGCACCGGCCCGCACTGTCACCGGCCTGCCCCGCATCGCGGCGGCAGGCCGGTCGCGTTTCAGGCCCGTACGGCCCGGCCGGAGACGGGGCGGGGACGGCGTTCCGGACGCCAGGTGGAGACGAGGGCGGCCGCGAGGAGGAGCTCGGCGATGTCGCCGCCGTAGTACATGATCTCCGCGCCGCCCCGGACCTCGGGGATGGGCGCGTGGACGTCCACCCAGAAGCCGCCGTACATGAGCTGTGCGGCGACCGCGTGCACGGCGATGGCGCAGCCCAGGTAGACCAGCCGGGCCCGGACGCCGGGCCGGGCGGGCGCGGGGTCGGGACCGGCGATGGCGTGCGCGAACAGGCAGCCCGACAGCAGGAAGTGCGCGTGCAGCAGCCAGTGCCCGGAGGGCAGGGCCGTGACGGCGTTGTAGAGCGGGGTGAAGTAGAGCACGACGAGGCTGCCGGTGGACAGCATCAGGGCGGTCGCCGGATGGGTCAGCAGCCGGCCGGGACGGCTGTGCACGACGGCGGACAGCCGCCGCGCGCCGCTGACGGGCAGGGTCCGCAGCAGCAGGGTGATCGGGGCGCCCAGCACGAGGGCGAGCGGGGCGTACATGCCGATGAGCATGTGCTGGATCATGTGGCCGCGGAAGTCGGCGTGAGCGAAGGACGCGACGGGCGGCAGGAGCGCCACCGCCGACAGCGCGAGCCCGGTGGCGAAGCCGGCCGTACGCCACCGGCTCCAGCCCACGACCGGGTTGCGGCGGCGCGCCCGCCGGACCAGGTGCCGGTAGACGAGCAGGGCGAGGACCGGCGGAAGCACGCCGGACAACGCCGCGAAGTGCACGCCGTGATCCGTCAATCCGTGGTCCGTCATGCGGGATCCGTCACGCGGAGGTCTCGGCGGGGTCGAAGGACCGGCCGCTGCGCGCGAGCAGGTAGCCACCGGCGAGCAGCAGCGCGCCCAGTACGAGGAAACCGATGTCCCACCAGAGCTGGTGGGGACCGGCGTGGACGTGGTGGATGGCCAGGATGTGGTGGTCCAGGACGCCTTCGACGAGATTGAAGATCCCCCAGCCGGCCAGGATCCACCCCCACAGCACCCGCGAGGTCCACACCCGGCGCCGGTCGCGGGTGACCCTGGAGTACAGGATCGCGAGGCCGATGAGCACCGCGAGCCAGCACACGGCGTGGAAGACGCCGTCCCACACGGTGTTCATCTCCAGCCCGGAGACGGTGCGCGGGTTGTAGTACCTCACCCCGATGCGGTCGCTGTCGGTGCTGCTCAGCATGTGATGCCACTGCAGGAGCTGATGCAGCAGGATGCCGTCGACGAAGCCGCCGAGTCCCACCCCGAGCACGATGCCCGGCAGCCGCAGACTGACCGGCGTCACACCGGCCCGGGCCTCGCCCGCGGTGGTCGCCATCGCCGTGCCTCCGTCCCCTCCGCGCCGCTGTGCGGAACTCCGCGAGGGCAGGTTCCCCGGACGCGAGGGTGTAGTCACGCAGGCACGCGCGGATCCGCCGCGGGGCCTACCGACTCTTTGAACAGCACCTCACCCGGCGGTGCGGGCGGCGACGAACGCCTCGATGCCGTCGAGCACCCGCTGCAGGCCGAACTCGAAGGCCTGGTCGGGGTCGTAGGCCGCGTTGTACGCCTCGCCCGCCGCCGCACCCACCCGGGCGGCGAGCGGGTAACGCCGGGGGTCGAACACCTTGGCCAGGTAGGGCGCGTGCGCGTACCACCACTGCTCGTCGGTGACGCCCGTCTCCCCCGGCGCCTGCGCCGCCTCCACCGCGCCCCGCGCCGCGCCGCTCACGTAGCCGTTCAGCAGCGTGACGACCGAGTCCATCTCGAGGTCGTCCAGGCCGATGCCGTCGACGGCCCGCAACTCGTAGTCGTACTTGGCGATGAGGTTGGGACCCAGCGGGGGCCGGGTGACCGACGACACCTGCAGCACCCAGGGGTGCCGCCGGTAGAGCGCCAGGTTCTCCCGCGCGATCAGCTCCAGCCTGCCCCGCCAGCCACCCGGCACCTCCGCGGGCGCGGGCAGCTCGCCGTACGCGGTGTCGAGCATGACGTCGATCAGCTCGGCCTTGCCCGGGATGTAGGTGTACAGGGACATCGTCCCCACCCCGAGCTGTTCGGCGACCTTGCGCATGGACAGCGCGGCCAAGCCCTCGGCGTCGGCGACCTCGATCGCCGCGCGCACGATCCGGTCGACCCCGATCTCCGGCTTGCCCTTGCGCCCGGTCCGCTCCCCCGTGCGCCACAGCAGGGCCAGACTCCGCGCCGGGTCTCCCTGCGAGCTGTACTCCGTCATCGCCTGCGAATTCTACGCGCACCCTGATTCCGTATGCTGTACGGTACAGCGTACTGAATCCTCGGGAGGAACCACGATGACGTACGCGATCGCGGCCGAAGGGCTGCGCAAGCGATACGGGAACACGCCCGCCCTCGACGGCGTCGACCTGGCCGTCGGCGAGGGCACGGTGCACGGCCTGCTGGGACCGAACGGCGCGGGCAAGACCACCGCCGTCCGGATACTCACCACGCTGCTGCGTCCCGACGGCGGCACGGCCCGGGTCGCCGGCTTCGACGTCGTACGGCAGGCCGCCGACGTACGCCGCGGCATCGGCCTGGTCGGCCAGCACGCCGCCGTCGACGAGGTCCTCAGCGGCAGGCAGAACCTCGTCATGTTCGGCCGCCTCCACCACCTGCGCCCAGCCGCGGCCCGGGCCCGCGCCGACGAACTGCTCGCCCGGTTCGGCCTCGCCGACACCGGGACCAGACCCGTCGGGCACTACTCCGGCGGCATGCGCCGCCGCCTCGACCTGGCGGTCGGGATGATCTGCTCCCCGCCGGTGCTGTTCCTCGACGAGCCCACCACCGGCCTGGACCCGCGCGGTCGCACCGAGGTGTGGGAGGCCGTCCGCGGCCTCGTCGCCGAGGGCACCACCGTGCTCCTCACCACCCAATACCTGGAGGAGGCCGACCAGCTGGCCTCGCGCGTCTCGGTCGTCGACGCGGGCCGCGTCGTCGCCGAGGGCTCCCCCGACGAACTGAAGTCCGCGCTCGGCGGCGACCGCCTCGACGTCGTCGTGCGCCACACCGCCGACCTGCCCGCCGCCGCCGCGATCGCCGGCCGGGTGGCGGGCGCCCCGGGTGATGTGTCCGTCGACGTGGACGCCGACTCCCGCCGCGTCAGCGCACCCGTGCGCGACCGGTCCGCCGCGCTCCCCGAGGTCCTGCGCGCCCTCGACGCCGCAGGCGTCAGCGTCGCGGACATCGCCGTGCGACGGCCCACCCTGGACGAGGTCTTCCTCCACCTGACCGGCACGCGGAACAGCCCGGAGAACAACACGGAGAACGGCACGAGAAAGGGAGCCGCGGCATGAGTGTGACCGTCACCGCACCCGAGATCCCCCGCACCGCCGCCGCGCGGCTGCGCTGGGCCCTGGCGGACGGCTGGACCGTCACCCTGCGCGACCTCACCCACTGGGCCCGCAAACCCGGCCAGGTCGTGGCGGGCCTGCTGTTTCCCGTCATGATCGTGCTGATGTTCGGCTACCTGTTCGGCGGCGGCATGGCCGTACGGGGCGGCGGCGACTACCGCGAATACCTCATGCCCGGCATGTACGCCATGACCATGCTCTTCGGTATCGAGGCCACCTTCACCGCCGTCGCCCGCGACGCCGCCGGGGGCGTCACCGACCGCTTCCGCTCCCTGCCCATCGCCTCCTCCGCCGTCGTCCTCGGCCGCAGCGTCGCGGACATGCTCAACACCGTTCTCGGCCTCCTCGTCATGATCGCCTGCGGCCTGGCCGTCGGCTGGCGCTGGCACGAAGGTCCCGTCCGCGCGGCCCTCGCCGTCGGACTGCTGTTGCTGCTGCGCTTCGCGTTCCTGTGGGTCGGCATCTACCTCGGGCTGACCCTCGAAGGCCCGGAAGCCGTCATGGCCGTCCAGATCCTCGTGTGGCCCATCGGCTTCCTGTCCAGCGCCTTCGCCTGGACCGGCACCATGCCACGCTGGCTCGCCGCCGTCGCCGAGTGGAACCCCCTGTCGGCCACCATGGCCGCCACCCGCGACCTGTTCGGCAATCCCGGCGCGGGCGGCACCACCTGGATCGCCGAGCACGCCGCGGTCATGGCGCTGGTCTGGCCGCTGCTGCTCATCGCGGTCTTCCTCCCGCTGTCGGTCCGCCGCTACCGCCGCCTCGACCGCTGACACCCCGGGCGATCGCAGAACTGGAAGCGCGGGCCACCGTGGGCACGCCGGCGCTGCCGCCCTGAGCAGGCGCGACCTCGGCGGCGGGTATCCCGGATCTTCCTTGGTTCAGGCGGTACGGCTGTCGTACGTCGCGCGGTTGGCGAGCACATCATCCATGTGCGTCTCGGCCCAGGTCTTGAGGCCGCGCATCATCTGGTGCAGTGAGAGACCGAGGTCGGTCAGCTCGTAGGAGACCGTGACGGGCACGGTCGGCGTCACGGTGCGAGTGATCAGGCCGTCGCGTTCCAGGGAGCGCAGCGTCTGAGTGAGCATCTTCTGGCTGATGCCGGCCAGCAGGCGGGACAGCTCCGAGTAGCGCATCGACCGGGGCTCACCGGCGCAGTCGGCGCCTGGCTGAGGCGAGCCGTCGCTGCCCAGCGCGGCCAGGATCAGCGTGACCCACTTGTCGGAGATCCGGTCGAGCAGCTTGCGGCTCGGACACGCCGCCAGGAAAGCGTCATATTCCGCCTTGGCCTGTGCCTTCTTCTGGGCCGCCGTCATCGTCGCCATCGACCGCTCCTCTAACCCGTGGGCGACTTACGCACTCCGAAGTGCGTACTTCCCATCAGGATGTTACCCACCCAGAATGCAGCAAGGGGCCGTTGAGGCACCACCCTTCAGTCACCATGAAAGACAGAGGCATGAGCACGCTCTCCACTTCGCTTCCCGGCGGCACCTGGAGCCTGGGCGACCTGACCGTCACCCGGTTCGGCTACGGCGCCATGCAGCTCGCCGGTCCCGGGGTCATGGGCCCGCCCGCCGACCACGACGGCGCGCTGGCCGTCCTGCGCGAGGTCATCGACCTCGGCATCACCCACATCGACACCGCCCACGCCTACGGGCCACGTATCACCAACCAGCTGATCCGTGAGGCGCTGCACCCATATCCCGAATCGCTGCACATCGCGACCAAGGTCGGCGCGATCCGCGACGAGCACGGCGGCTGGCCCCCGGCCCGCCGGCCGGAAGACCTGCGCCGCGCCGTCCACGAAAACCTTGAAACCCTGGGCCTCGAGGTGCTCGACCTGGTCAATCTCCGGCTCGGCGACGCCCAGGGACCCCAACCCGGTTCGCTGGCCGCGCCCTTCGAGACGCTCGTCGAACTTCAGCAGCAGGGGCTGATCCGCCACCTCGGGGTCAGCAACGCGACGCCGGAACAGGTCGCAGAGGCGCGGGCGATAGCGCCGATCGTGTGCGTGCAGAACATGTACAACCTCGCCTACCGCCAGGACGACCAGCTGATCGACGAGCTCGCCGAAGAGGGCATCGCCTACGTGCCCTTCTTCCCACTCGGCGGCTTCAGCCCGCTGCAGTCCTCGGCGCTGTCGGCCGTAGCCGCCCGGTTGGGCGCGACACCGATGTCTGTCGCCCTCGCCTGGTTGCTGCGGCGGTCGCCGAACATCCTGCTGATACCTGGCACCTCGTCGGTGGCACACCTGCGCGAGAACCTCGCCGGCGCCGGACTCTCGCTCTCCGACGAGGAACTCGCCGAGCTCGACAAGATCGGCCGCTAGCGGGGGTATCCCGCGACTTCGTGCCGGAGAAGATCCGTCGGCCCCCGCTCGAACTCCACCGGCGCGTGCTGCTCAACCGGCACCCGCCGGCGGGCTCCAGGGGCGCAGGCCGGATGGCGGCAAGATCGGGACGCGAAGGCCGTGCAGGAGGTCAGCGGCGGCAGCGGTCATGTCACCGCTGAGGCGGGCGACCTGGAAGGAGCTTGATCCGAAGGTGGGCAGCTGACAACCGATCTTCGCTGTGCCACGTCTCCTGTAGGCCCCCACGTCACATCAGGAGCCGACGTTGCGTATCCATGCGGTGGTCTCGGTCGTCGTCGCGAGTTGCCTGTCGCTGGTGTGCCAGCCGGCACACGCCGCCCTGGCCAGCGCGGAGCAGGGCCTGCGCGTTGCTGCCGAGGTCGTGGAGTACGAGTGCACCACCGATGACGTGACGGAAACGCAGGACGTCAAGATCAACGTCGAGCTGACCATGCCGGACAACGCCACTGCGGGGCAGCAGATGTCGATCGGCTGGCGCGGAACGTATGTCACCGGAAGCGAGCTTCGGGCGCCCGCCGCCGGACTGACCGCCGTCAAGCTGTACGCCTACGCGGCCCTCACCGGGATCGAGGACCTGACATCCGCCACCGGCGTGAGCGAGCCCCTGAGCATCACCGCCGGCCAGACCATTCCGCTGCCGGAGGCTGAAGTCAGCATGAAGACGACCTCGTCCAGGGCCGGCACAGCGACGGTGCGACCGGCCGCCATCAACATCGGACCCTCACCCACCGCGCCGGTGATTGAGTGCGAGGTGCGGAACGCGTCCACCCTGACCACCTACACCCTGACCGTCGCCCAAGGCGGTCAGGCGAGCACCTCTCCCACTGCGGATCGCACCACCACCAGCCCGAAGCCGACCCGGACCGTCACGGCCACGGTGACGGCTGCCGCAACGGACGACGCCGACCTTGACCAGGAGATCCCGGCGGCGCAGGAGATGGACGCGACCCCGGTTGGCGGGGCTGCGACCGGAGGCGGCGGCGAGGCCGGGCCGGACGGGCGGATGTACGTGCTGACCGGCCTTGCGATCATCCTCGCCGCCTGCGCCGGACTCCTGCTCCGCCGTCGTTTTCGATCAGGGTGAGCAGGCCCGCTCCGTATACAGGACGGTCCAGGGCCGCCGGGCCGCCACCCACTCCCGACGGCTGGCTCTTGGCCGCGGTCGCTGTCGTGGCTCAGCGCTGAGAGAACGAGGACGTCGAATCACCGTGCGAGGGGCAACGGAAGAATCAGCACGTCCATGAGTGGTGCGTCGGGCCAGCCGGGGCGCAGGCGGGCGACAGGCCGCCAGCCCCACCGCAGGTAGGCGGCGTAGGCCGCGCTGTTGTCCGGGCGCACGAGCAGCGTGGCGCGTCGTTCGTCACGGCCGGTCAAGAGTTCGTCGTGCAGGGCGTGCGCGACGCCCTGTCCGGTCCACGCCCGCCGCACCATGATCTCGGAGAGGGCGAAAGTACGGGTGCCGTCCTCGACGGTGAAGCCCGGCTCGGGTTCGGCCTCCAGCCCGTTCCACCACCGCGTGTCATGAGCCAGAGGCCAGCCCCAGGACTGGCCGACCGGCTTGTCGCCGACGTACGCCATGACGAGGTCGAAGCCGTCCCGGCTGGTGTAGGCGTCGAAGCGGGTCATGAATGCCTGGTCACCGGCGAATGCGTCACCGGTGGCGATCTGCTCGGCGTAGGCGTCGCGGTGCATCTGCGACACGACCTCGCGCTGCTCGCGGGCGCCGGCGGCGTCGAACCGCTTGAAGATCACAGGTTCGGTCATTGCTGCTCCTCGGGCGCGCAGGGTCAATCGTGGGTCAGCGCGCGGGCGGCGTGGTCGAAGCGTACGCAGAACTCGTCAGCCCGCGCCGGAAGCGGCCCGATCACGGCCCGGATCGCGACCGAAGACCGGGACGGCGCCGGCGCCGATGCACACGAAGCCGGCCGCCGCGGCGGCCGTCCGCGGGTTGTCGCCCCGGACGGCCCGCTGGGCCTCGGCGAGGGCGGCGGCGGGCGGGCGCCCGGCGGCCAGACGTTCGTGGAAGGCCACCATGACGGGGGTCGTCGCCGCGTCGGGGATCGGCAGCACCGAGGCGACGAGCTGGGACGTGCCGCGGGCGAGGAACGCCACGGCGAGGCCCATCAGCTCGTCGCCGGTGCGCACCACGGAACGGCCGCTGTCGCAGGCCGCGAGCACCAGCGTGTGCGGCACCCGCGGCAGCCGTTCCACGTCGTAGGCCATCAGCGGCCCGTCGGCGAGAACGATGCCGGAAAACAGCGGGTTCTCCGCCGACAGGTGGCCGTGCGCGGCGAGATGCGCGAGCCCGGCGCGCGACAGGGCGGCCGAGACCGCCTCGACCGACGCCGCGGCTCCGGCGAGCACGGTGCCGTCGTGGATCGCGCCGACCGCCACCGCCTCGGGCTCCGCGGCCGGCAGCCGCGGGCCCGCCACCGCGACCACCCGTCCCCCGGCCGCGACATCCGCGCGCCCCGGGCCCGCGCCGCCCCTGCCGTCACCGTCCGTTCCGTCCGCCGACGCGAGGCGGGTCCTGGCGAGGTGCCACAGTGTCGCGGACGGCGCGACGGTCACCGGCCGTCCCGCGCAGGACGGCAGGAGGGACCACGGCAGGCTGTGCAGCGGTCCGGTGGGCACCACGACGAGCGGGCGGTCGCCGATCTCGGCCGGCGGCCCGAGCAGCAGGGCGTCGAGCCGGGCGGCCGCGGCGTCCAGCAGCGCGGCGGACGCGGCCAGCACCTCGGGCCGGGCGTCCGGGCGCGCGTTGCGCCGCACGGCGAACGTCAGCCGCTCGATCAGGTCGGCCGCCTCGGCCGTCGCCCCGAGGCGCCGGACGCCCACGCGTCCGTCCACCACGGTGAGCACGTGCAGGTCGGCGCCCCGGCGGACGTACTCGACCAGCGCCCACGAACCGAGCGAGGCGGCGAGGTCCCGGGACGTGACGGGGGCCGCGGGCGCGCCGCCGGGAGCGCCGGTGAGCCGGCGGCTGTGGTCGCGGATGCGCCGTTCCAGGTCCGCCTGCCGGGCGAGCAGCGGGGCGGGCGCCGCGGCTTGACCGGCCAGGTCCCTCGTGACGGAGCGCAGCCGGGCCAGCAGCGCGGTCAGCACCGGGTCGTCGGGCGGACGGACCGGCGCGGCCGGCAGACGGCTGGCCCGGGCGCGCTCCGACCACTCGAGGAGGCCGTCGGGGCGGCCGGCCTCGAAGGCCACCTCCAGTCCCAGCGCCACCAGGTCGGCCCGGTGCGCCGCCGCGTGCACCCGCAGGTCGGTGGCCCCCATCGCCGAGGCGTGCTCGTCCAGGACCCGCAGGCCCGTCCGTACGGCGGCGAGCACGCCGCGCGCGTCCCCCTCGGCCCGCCGTTGAAGCGCCCGCGCGTACCAGCCGCGCGCCCGGACGAGCGCCGATCCCCGGGACCGGGACGCCGCAGCGGCCCGGCTCAGGTAACCGGCGGCCGCCTCCGCCGTCCGGGAGCGCCGCTCAGCGGTCACCTGGGCGGCCACGATCGCGGCGTCCAGCGCCGCCGCGGGCCATCCCGCCGCGTCCAGGGTCGCGACCATGACGTCGATGACCGCCGCCGGGAGACGCGGCCGGCGGCCGGCGGCGCGCTGGGCGGACAGCACGGACAGCCGGGCCAGTTCCGTCCATTCGCGCCGCCCCTGTGCGCGGAAGCGGCGCAGTGCCGCACGGGCGTGGACCAGCGCGGCGGCCGGATCGCCGGACAGGATCTCGGCCTGCGCGAGCAGCACCTGTACCTCGGGCACCTTGAGCGAGCGGCGCTCGCGGCGGTAGGCGTCCACCGCGCGGGCGGCGGCCGCCTTCGCCTCGGCCGTGAGCCCCACCGACAGCAGCAGCTCGGCACGGTCCTGGTGCAGCGTGCCCAGCTGAGCGCCGTGCGCGCCGATGATGCGCTCGGCCCGGTCGAGGTGGCGCAGCGCGGCCGGTACGTCGCCCCGCAGCGTCTCCATGAGACCGAGGTTGTTGGCGATCAGGCCGATCGTCAGCGGGCGGCCGAGCTCGCGCGCCAGCGTCTCCGCCTCCAGCAGGTCGCGTTCGGCCGCGGCGAAGGCGTGCCGGTCGGAGTGGACGAGGGCCCGGTTGATCAGCATCCGCTGCACGCCGAGCAGGTCGGCGTGCCGGCGCAGCACCTGCAGCGCCACCTCGAACTCGGCAAGCGACTCGTCGAGGCGGCCGATCACGTGCAGCACGATCGCGCGCTGCGCGCGGGCGCGGGCGGCCGCCATGCCGGTCAGATCCGGCAGGGCGGCGTCGATCTCGCGCAGCGCGGCCTGCGGCCTGCCCCGTTGGAGGACCGCGAAGGCGAGCTTGTACCGCGCCTCGGCGGCCAGGTCGGCGCGGCCGGCCCGCACGCCCCAGGCGGCGGCGCGGCTCAGGTGCCTGATGGCGTTGTCGAACTCGCCCACGTGCAGGAGCGCGTGCCCCCAGGCGCGTTCGGCCGTGGACGCCGCCACGGCGTGGCCCGCGCGGGTCGCGCGGCGGGCGGCCCTCTCGGCCGTCGGGAGGCCAGAGACGGGGTCGCGGTCCACCGCGGCCAACGCCGCCTCGGCCTCGGCCAGCGGCTCATCCGCCGACTCCGGCGACCCGTCCACCGAACCGTCCGCCGCCTCGGCTCCCGCCAGTGGCTCGGCCGTCCGCTCGACCGCCGGTTCGGCCCCGGCCGGCGTCTCGGCCCTGACCACTGAGCCGTCCGGCGAGTCGCCGTCGCCGGGAACGGTGGGGGCGCGTGCTGGAGCGTTCCCGTGGGCCCTTGCGCCCGGCGGCGTTTCCTGCGTTGGATGTATCACGGCCAGGTCCTCGTGGTTCCGTCTGAGGAAGTTCGTGTTCCGGACAAGTCATGACCCCGGGAAGGACACTATCCAGATGCCAGTCGACGCGGGCACCACATCGCACCAACCGGACCAACTCATCGTCGACCTCCTGCACCTGGAGGTCGTCGAGCGCATGCTGAACGACTTCGGCGTGGTGCACGCCGCCCTCGCCCCCGACGACAGGGACGAGCTCCTCGGACTGGCCCGCCTGCGCGACCTCAAGGACGCCGACGACGATCCCGTCGAGGTCGGCGAGCTCCTCGCCCTGCTGCGGGAGAAGGCGGCCGCCGACCGCGGCGGCTGGGTGCCGACGATCGGCAAGAACCGGGTCGTGGACGCGGTCATCGGGGACGGCCACAAACCCATGTCCCTGCCGGACGGCGCGGTCCTGGCGAGCGGCCACAAGCCCATGCATCTGGTGAGCGGCGGGTTCTCCGCCCTGGGGCACAAGCCCATGTCCCTGGGCGAGTTCGACGTGCTGGGGCACAAGCCGATGGACGGCGGGCAGCCGGAGCCCGCCGGCCCCGCCGACGTTCCGCAGTCGCTCGCCGGGCACGAGGACGCCGGGCGCGGCGTGCGGGTCGGCGTCGTCGACACCCCGCTCGCGTCCACGCAACCGGGTACGGCGGAGCACCCGCTTCCGTACCGCTCGGGGCACTCCGCGTTCGTGCGCAGCCTCATCCAGCGGGAGGCGCCGGCCGCGGAGCTCTCCGTCGAGGGGGTCCTCGACCCCGGCACGGGCCGGGCCGACTCCTGGGACACGGCCCGGGCCATGCTGCGACTGGCGGCCGCCTTCCAGCCGGACATCCTCAACCTCTCCCTCGGCTGCTTCACGCTGTCCGGGGGGCCGCCGCTGGTCATCGCCCGCGCGATCGAGCGGCTCGCTCCGCGGGTGCTGGTCGTGGCCGCCGCGGGCAACCACGGCGCGCTCCCCCACCTCAGCTCCGGACGCAGCCGGCGCTCGGCCTGCTGGCCGGCCGCCGTCCCGCCCGTCGTCGCGGTCGGCGCGTACGGCACGGTGGACGGGCACCCGGTCATGCCCGGCTGGAGCCCGGACCTCCCGTGGGTGACGTGCCTGGCGCCCGGGGAGGGGGTCGTGGGCTCCTACCTCACGGGAGAGGTCGACATCGACGGCCGCCGCCAGACCTTCCAGGGCCACGCCCGGTGGAGCGGCACCTCCTTCTCGGCGGCCCTCGTCAGCGGCGCGATCGCCGCCCGCACGGTCCCGGGCTCGGTGACCCCCTGGCAGGCGCTGGACAAGCTCCTTGCCGAGGCCGCCGAGGTCCGGCCGTACCCGTTTGAGGGCTGACGGGTCATGCGCGACGATCCGGTCGTCGTCGACCTCGTGCTCCGGGCGCGCGAGGGCGACGCCGCGGCGTGGGACGCCATCGTCGAGCGGTACGCGCCGCTGGTCTGGGGGGTGTGCGGCCGGTACGGCGTGAGCGGCAGCGACGCGGACGACGTCGCCGGCGGTGTATGGCTGCGGCTGGTGGAGCGCCTCGACACGCTGCACGAGCCGGCCGCCCTTCCCGGCTGGCTCGTCCGCACCACCCAGCGACAGTGCCTGCAACTGCTGCGCGCCCGTAAGCGGCAGGTTCCGGTGGACGGCCCCGAGCCGGGCGCCCGCGGGGGCGAGGACGGCGTGGACGGGGAGTTACTCGTGGCGGAGCGGCGGCACGCCCTGCGCACGGCCTTCGCCGAGTTGCCGGACCGGTGCCGGGAGCTGCTGAGCATGCTGTTCGCCGAGCCGCCGGCCTCCTACGCCGAGATCAGCGCCGCGCTCGGCGTCCCGGTGGGGGCGATCGGCCCCACCCGCGGGCGCTGCCTGGATAGGCTGCGCAGGAGCCGGGCGCTGGCCGCTCTCCAGCTGGCCTAGGAGGTCGACGTGGACGGGAGCGACGGCGTGACGGACGTGCCGAGCTGGCGGGACGACGACGACCGGCTGCTCGAGGAGCTGGGGCACGCGGTGCGCGAGGCTCGGGTTCCCGAGTCCTTCGTGCGTGCCGGGAAGGCGGCCTTCGCGTGGCGGACCGTCGACGCCGAGCTGGCCGAGCTGCAGCTCGACTCCGTGCTCCCGGCGCGGGAACCGGCGGGCCTGCGCGACGAGCCGCGGCCGGACGGCTCGGGGCCGCGCGTGCTGAGCTTCGCCGCCGGCGAGCTGTCCATCGAGGCCGAGATCCATCCCGACGCGGTGCGCGGGCAGCTGGTGCCCGCGCAGCCCGGCGCGGTCCTCGTGCGGGACGACGACGGCCCCGTCCGGGAGGTTCCGGTCGACGAGGTCGGCTGGTTCGTGATCGAGCCGGTCCCGGCCCGGCGCTTCCGGCTGCACGTCCGCACGTCCGCCGGGGCCTCCGTCATCACCGGCTGGATCGACGCCCGGCCGTAGAACGACCGCGCCCCGGCCGGATCGGCCCCGGCCGTAGACCGACCGCGGCCCGCCGGAAAAATTCACGGAGATTCGCTGTATCACCGGTCCTCCCGCGCCATCCGTCGTGCGACAGACCACCGCGTCAGCGGTGACGTACCGCATCGGAAGGACCAGGATCGTGAGCGATCCCGCACGCGCGATGAGCAAGGAAGACGCCTACGCCGAGCTGCTCGACCTGCAGTCGAGCGACGTGATCCGGCTGGAGGGGGAGGGCAGCCCGGACGGGGTGAGCCTGGACGGCTGGGACGGCGAGCAGCCCCAGGACGGCAACGTCGCCGGAGTCGTCGTCCGCTACCTGGCGTCGGGCACGGTGACGTTCGGGCAGCCCAGCCACCCGGCGGCGCCCGACCGGCTGGACCCCCGCAACGCGCTCGCCCTGGTGCGGCTGTGCCAGTGGCTGAAGGACACCTACAACGTCGTCGAGCTCTACCACCTCGGCATCTCCGGCGGCGGCGTCGACAACCAGGGCCGCCCGCGCACCGACTGCCACGGCCAGGGCCGCGCGGTCGACTTCGTCGGCGTCAAGGCCATCGCCGAGGACGGCGAGGAGTGGACGCTCACCGTCAGCGACGACTGGGGGACCGTGTCGACCGCCGCGACCCCCGGCGGGAACTGGCCGCCCGGGACCGGGTCAGACACGTCCTACCGGCTCGACGACGAGGACGCCGACCCGTTCACGCGCGACTTCTGGCGCGCCGTGTACGAGTTCGTCGCCTCGGAGTGGCAGGACCGCACCGACGGCCCCGACGGGCTGGACACGCCCACGTCCATCGGCGAGCGCAGCTTCATCATGCACCCCGACCACCCGGCCACCGCCCCCGGGACGCCGCACGGCCGAGAGGCCCACAAGAACCACATCCACATGCAGATCGGCGTCACAGGAACGGCGGCCTGACCATGCGCAACCTCACCTTCTGCGACATCCGGCTGCACCCCTCGACGGTGGACTCCGCCTTCGAGGAGGCCATGACCGGCGACGTCATGCCGGGCGCGGGCGACCTGCCGCACCCGCCCGGCACGCTGTTCGTGCGCAGCCTGTACCGCGAGGCCGGCTACGGGTTCCCGCCGGCCTACCGCTGCGTCGTGAACTCGATCCTGGTGAGCGACACCGGGTTCTTCGGCATGCGCCCCCGGATCATCCGGCTCGGCGCCGACACCAAGGAGCCGCGCTTCCGGCTCGTCGCGGGGGCGGCGCCGGACGACGAGACGGTGCTGGACGTGCTGCGGACGCGGGACGGCCACTCGCTGGTGATGGCCGCCGTCCACCTCCCGCTGCGGATGATCCAGGAGACCTTCGAGAAGGAGCTGGTGGCCGCGCTCGAGGAGGAGGTCGCCGTGCCGTCCCGGTTCAGCGCGGTGTCCGGCGCGATCTGGACCCGCGACGACGAGGCCGTCCCCGGCCGGGTCGAGTACCTCGTCGCCGCGACGGGCGACTTCGCCGAGCTGCGGCTGCGGCCCCGCACGGTCGAGCGGATCGAGGCGGCCGGCGGCCGGCTGGTCGAGTCGCGCGGGTTCCGCCACCTCGGCACGGTGTCGGGCGAGCCCGCGCCTCAGGCTGGGGGGTGACGGCCGTGGGCAAGCTCTGCGGGTTCGTCGCCCCGTCCGGGACGAAGGCCTACTTCTTCACCGGCGAGCGCTACATCCGCTACGACGTCGAGGCCGACGGCGCCGACGAGGGCTACCCGCTGGCGATCGCCGACCAGTGGCCCGGCCTGTTCGAGGCGGACATCGACGCCGCCCTGCCGTGGAGCGACGGCTCGGTCTTCTTCTTCCGCGGCGACCAGTGCCTGTCGTACGACCTCGAGAACGGGATCGTGCTGGACGGCCCGCGGCCGATCGCCGAGATGTGGCCCGGGCTGTTCGAGTCCGGCATCGACGCCGCGATCCTGTGGGGCAGCGGCAACGCCTACTTCTTCTCCGGGGAGCAGTACCAGGAGTTCGACGGCGCGACCGGCCAGATCGACCCGGAGGTCAGGTCGGTCGCCGACGACTGGCCTGGAGCGTTCCCACGGATCGAGACGGCGCTGTGGTGGCCCAGCGGCAACCCGTACATCTTCTCCGGCGACGAGTACGCGAGGCTGGACCCGGACGACGGCTCCGTGGCCGAGGACTTCCCCCGGCCCATCGGGGACTGGCCGGGGCTGCCGATCGGGCCGCTGGCCGAGGACGTTCCCGAGCCTGTCGCACCGGACGGGCCGACCGGCTCGGCGCGCTCGGTCAGGGACTTCTTCCCCGAGTTCAGCGCCCCCTTGGAGGGCCGGCTCCCCTACCTGTACCAGGACGTCAAGGGCCTGGTCACCACGGGCGTCGGCAACCTCGTCGACTCCCCCGAGGAGGCGGCCGCCCTGCCGTTCGTGCACAAGGACACCGGGACGCCCGCCACCCGCGCGGAGATCGTGGCCGAGTGGCACCGGATCAAGGACGCGCCCGACCTCGCGAAGAAGGGCCACCTGGCGGCGAAGGCCATCCACACCCTGGAGCTGCCCGACGCCGCGATCGACGAGCTCGTCCGCAAGCGGTTCGACGTCAACGAGGCCCGGCTGTCGGCCTTCTTCCCCGGGTGGGCGGACTGGCCGGCCGACGCCCGGCTCGGGGCGCACAGCATCGCCTGGACGGGCTCGTTCTTCCCCACCCGCTGGCCGGGCTTCAACGCCGCCGCGAACGCGGGCCGGTGGGAGGACGCGGCGGCCCAGTCCCACCTGCGGGAGGACGGCAACCCCGGCCTCGCCCCGCGGAACCGGGCGAACCTCCGGCTGTTCCGCAACGCGGCCGCCGTGGTCGGCCGCGGCCTCGACCGGTCCCTCATCTACTACCCCGCCGCCCTGTGAGCGGCCTCCCCACACAGTTCAGGAGCCAGCGATGGTGAACCCAGCAGGACCGATCATGGCCGGCGGCTTCGAGACCGTCACCCTCAACGACGCCGGCGTCGAATACTCCCTCGTCTTCCTCCCCGACAAGCACAACGACGAACTCCAGGCCCAGGGGGCCAACCCCGTCTTCTACTGGCTGCCGGAGCGGATGCGCCTGGCGCGCAAGCCGAACGGCGACCTCAGGCTCGGCTTCCTGCATTTCCTCGGCGTGCAGGACGGCCAGACGAATCTCGGCGTGGCCCCCGGGCAGACCCGGGAGACCTCGGGCGGGGTGCTCAGCTTCGCGATGACCGGCGCGCCGCCCGAGGGCGTCCTGCAGGCCGCGCACAAGCAGATCCTGGAACGGATGCAGCAGGGCAGCCGGGACCGGTTCTGGCAGGTCAAACCGGGCGTGGCCAACCGGTCCACGATCGCCGACATCCGGCCGATCCCGATCAGGAGCTCCACGCTGCGCCTGATGATCACCGACCAGGACGGCACGCAGGGCGGCAACGCGGGCGACCCGTTCTTCGTCACCGCCCAGGGCGCCGGGCCCGGCAGCCTGATCCCCACCGCCGAGCACCCGTTCGTCGTCAACCTCGGCACGTTCGCGGCGGCGCAGGTGGAGCAGGGGCTGCTGGGCACCGAGGTGCCCATCGGAGTGACGGCCGACCTCACGCTGCCCCTGTGGGCGCCGATCACGCGGCTGCACATGACCGCCGACTGGGAGCGGGTGTTCAGCCACTTCACGGCCCAGGCCAACGCCAGCTGGTGGTGGAGCTCGGGCGACCTCAAGGCCACCTGGAACACCCTGCGGATGAACGGCGACATCAAGGTCGAGCTGGAGATGGACCGTACGATTCCCGGCGCGGACAACAAGGAGGCGATGGTCACCAAGTACATCGACATGCTCGTGGCGATGTGGCTGGACCAGGCGAAGCAAGTGATCTTCCAGCCGATGCCGGAGGTCCAGGACCCGGGCCCGCCCAAGCCCGGCGGGCTGCTCAACCTCTTCGGCTGGGGCTTCGGCGCGGGGTTCAGCCTCAACTTCCGCCACGACCGGGTGGAGATCGCCAACTCCTTCACCTTCGAGGTCGACGAGATGTACGCCCAGCCGAGCACGATGGGCGGCACCGTGGACGGCGTGGCCGACCTGCTGGCCGCCCACCCGGAGCTCAAGAGCCGCTACCTGCGCACGCTCTACCTGGACAACTGGGAACGCAAGATCACCACAGTCTGCCGGCCCGTCATCAAGTGGCCCGACCCGGACCACGGCGTGAGCGGCGACCCGGTGAAATTCGCCAGCGTCCAGATCGGCTACCCCAGCGTGAACGGCGAGATCGCGTGGTCCGCCCACGACTTCCTGCCGCCGCCGCGCCCGCAGGAGGTCGACGCGACGACCGACGTGCACGGCGAGGGCGCCCCCGTCGGAGAGACCACCCCGCTCGCCCCCACCGCCTCGCCGACCCTCGTCTACGCCAGCGGCGCGACCAGCGAGGTCTTCTTCGCCCGGCAGACCCAGAAGAAGGCGGAGGAGGTCGCCGGCGCGCCGGAGGGGTGGCGTCCGGACAAGGTGTTCGTCCGGCGCACCATCCAGTTCGACGAGGCGCCGTCCGCCCTCGACGACCGGTTCACCCGGATCATCGTCGAGGCCAACGAGGTGGACCTCGACCCGGGCCCGTTCGGCACGCTCACCGACAGCCTGAACGTGGCCGTGCGCGCCGACAACGCCGGCGCGCTCGTGCTCGCCCCGATCTCGATCAACCGGGACCTGACGGCGAGCAACCAGATCGTCGAGGTGCAGGTGCAGCCCAAGGGCGAGGGCCCCGACGGCGGCGAGCGCCCGATCGTGACGTTCACCTTCACCATGGCCGACACCGGGGAGAACTACAAGGAACGCCGGTTCGCCCTCTACACGGGGCAGCTGGGACGGCCGCCGGCGTACCGGTACCGGGTGCGCGTGATCATCAAGGGCACGCTGTTCGAGGACGGGGACGAGTGGATCGGGCCCTGGACCGACGGCGAGGGCAGCGGCGACCTGGCCGTGCGGGTGCCGAAGAAGACCGCTCCCGGCGTCACCGTCGTGAGCCAGGGCTGATCGCGATGAACACGCCAGGAGTCCCGGCCGACGAGCCGGGCCCCCGCGTCGGGGCGGCCGACCGGAGCGAGGCCCTGCTGCCCGACTCGCAGCTGGGCTCGCCCTGGTGGGCGCCCGCGCCGGAACTCGTGCCCGCCTCCGAGGGCACGTTCCGGTTCCTGTTCCGCGTCACCGGTCACGACGACGAGGGATCGCCCGTCCTCAGCGCGACGGTCACCGCCGTGCTGCGCTTCCCCCCGCCGCCCGCCGGCGCCCAGGCCGTCCCGTGGACGGACGTGAGCGTACGGCTGCGCATCCCGTTCGTGGACGCCGACACCGGCCGGCCGGCCTCCACCGAGCTCCCGGTCGACGTGGACCGGCGCGACGACGTCGTCCACTGCAGGGCCGAGATCAGCGGAGCCGTGGCCAGGGCCGCGTACGGCGCGCTGAGCACGCCGGGCTTCCAGCCGGACGACGGCGCGGGGGTGATCGTCAGCACGAGCTTCGTCGGCGTGCAGGAGACGCTCGCCGCGTGGGCCACCTCCGTGGTGGACCACGACAGGCCAGACCGTCTGGAGGCGGGCAGTCTGGAGGTCGTGCCCGTCCGGGGATGGCCGTTCGAGGAGCCGCCCCGCGAGGAGCACCCGATCCCCGACGAGCACCCGAACTGGTCGGACGTGGTGACCACCGAGGTCCGCGTCCCCGGCGAGCTCACGACCGCCGGGCGGGGCGCCATCCGGCTGACCCAGGTGTCGCCGCCGTTCACGGAGTCGCCGTTCACGGAGTCGGCGCTTACGGAGTCGGCGCGCACGGACACGTCCGCGGCGGCGCGGGCCGCGGTGGAGGCGTCACTCGCGGACTCGGCGGTGGCGGGGCCGGCCTTCCTGGCGGCGTCGCCGGCCGCGGCCCTGGTGGAGGCGCCGGCCGAGGACCTGTCGGCCTCGCTGACCCTCGCCCGGGTGCCGCTCCCCCTGCCCCCCGCCGGCCGGCGCCTGGTGCTCCGCGACGACCTCGGCCGACGGCGCGGCGAGATCCTCACCGGGACCACGGGATCGGGCGGGCTCGACCCCGACGGGTTCGCCACGGACCCCCCGTCGTTCACCATCGACATGGGCGTGTCCGTGACCCGCTCGCACCGCCTGCCGCTGCTGGTGCCGTGCCGGGACAACCCCGGCCTGTACCGGCAGGACGTCGGGGGCGCAGAGCCCGTGATCGTCGGCTGCCAGGACGCCTTCCAGCTCGGCCGCGTCCCGGCCCGGCGGTTCGCGCCTGCTCCGCGCCTGGACCGCGACCACCGGTACTCGGTGTGGGAGTCGCTCCAGCAGCCGGCCACGTACCTCGTCGTGCCTGCCCACTACCGGGTGGCCCGCGACGTGGCCGGCCGCCCCCAGCTGGAGTGGCTGCAGGTGTTCGACGCCACCGTGGACGCGGGCCTGCCGTGCCGGCTGCAGGCCCGGTGCGTGCCCGACCTGTCGGCGGCCGAGCTCGCCGAGCTGGAGTCGCTGCTGCGCGCGGACGCCGGCGGGCGCGACGTCCGCGTGCTGCTCCCGACGTCCCCCTCGGTGGGGTCGACGGGGGTGTCGGTGCGGTCGAGCACATTGGAGGGCGGCCTGCGCGCCGTCCTGGACGACGACGCGATCCGTCTGGCGCTGCACGTGGACTACGACGACGCTGTCGTGGCGGTCACCCAGTTGCGCGGCGGCGAGGCGGTCTCGCAGGTCGTCTTCGACACGGGCGACTCCTCCACCTCGATCGCGACCACCGTGCATCTGGACGTGGACGAGCTGGCCGGCCCCTACCCGGGTGGGCCGGTACGGGTCACCGCGACCGGGCTGCGCAACGACGCCGACACGGCGGCCACGGTGACGGCCCTCTGGGTGCGGCCGGCGATCGGGGGGTGGGGGCGCGTCCCGCTCGACCCGCCGGCGCGCGTGCCCGCCCACGGGGACGTCGCGCTGCCCGCCGCCGTCCGGGACGGGTCCGTCGTGCCACAGGCGCTGCTCGACCCCGCGGACCCCGCCCAGCTGGTCGTCCGCAACGTCTACCTGGAGAACCTGCACACGGCCGTCCTGATCCGGAGGGACGTGGACCTGCGGGCCGCGGGCATCGCCGGCGTGGGACTGGTCTTCGCGGTGTCCGGCATCGAGGTCGCGCGGGCCGTCCTCCCCGCGGACGCGCCCACGCTCGAGGTCACCCTGGTGCAGCCGCTGGTCGCCGACCGTTCGACGTTCGACCGGAAGGTCGCCGTGTCCGTCACGCTCACGCGGGACGACGGCACCGTACGGCCAGCGGCGTCCGGCCCGGTGGTCGTGGACCTCGCGGCCGGCGCGATCGTCCGGCTGTCCCGGCTCATGGGGGTGTGACGCGGCGACGACGCACGAGCCCTGGTCACGCGGCCAGGGCTCATCCGCGTCCGGCGGCCCGCGTTCCCGCGACCGTGGGCGGGGTCGGAACGTACCGTTTGAACCCCGTCCCCGTCTTCGTCGTGCCGGGCTCCGCCGACGGCAGGTTCGTCTTTCTCTTCGTCTTCCTCCCCGTACTGCGCGTCGTGCTCCGCCACCGGATCCGTCACTGGATCAGCCATGCCGACCGGCCCAGGTGATGAGTTGTCGCGCCCGCACCCGTCATACCTACGACGGGACACGACGAGGCGGAAGGATGACGTGATGAGTGCGGACACGCGGCTGGAGGAGCTGGGCGTGAGCGGTCTGGGCGAAGTCGACGAGCCGGCGTTCTCGGGGCTGGCGGAGCGGCACCGGCGGGAGCTGCACGTGCACTGCTACCGGATGCTCGGGTCGTTCGAGGACGCCGAGGACACCGTGCAGGAAACGTTCCTCCGTGCCTGGCGGCGGCGGGAGACCTTCGAGGGGCGGTCGACGTTCCGGGCCTGGCTTTACCGGATCGCCACCAACGCCTGCCTGGACCTGCTCGCCAAGTGCCGCCCGGAGCCTGCGACCGGCGGCGAGGTGCCGTGGCTGCAGCCCTACCCGGACCGGCTGCTCGACGAGCTGCCCGCGGGCGACGCGGACGAGCCGGAGACCGTCGCCGTCGCGCGGGAGACGATCGAGCTGGCCTACCTGGTCGCCGTCCAGCACCTCGCGCCACGCCCGCGGGCCGTGCTGATCCTGCGGGACGTGCTCGGCTGGCCGGCGAAGGACGTCGCGGAGCTGCTCGGGGACTCCGTCAACTCCGTGAACAGCGCGCTGCAGCGGGCCCGCGCCGGCATGCGGGAGCACCTGCCCGCCGAGCGGCAGGACTGGACCGGCGGCGAGGAGGACGCCGGGACGCGCGAGCTGGTGCGCCGCTTCACCGACGCCAGCGTGGCCACGGACATCGACGCACTCGCCGCACTGCTGCGGGACGACGTCCGCTGCTCGATGCCGCCCACGCCGGGCCTGTGCGTCGGCCGCGAAGCGGTGGTGAACGACTGGGTCGAGAGCGGCTTCGAGGGCATGAAGAACCTGGGTGCCGTCCCCACCTCCGTGAACCGGCAGCCCGCCGTCGCCTTCTACCTCTGGCGGAAGCAGGAGGGTGCGTACCTGCCGCTGACGATCGACGTCCTGCGCATCACCGGCGGGGCGATCACCGAGATCGTCACCTTCCACGACGACCGGTTCCCGCGGCTCGGGCTGCCGGAGCGCCTGCCGGCGGACGGCACGGAGTAGCCCCGGTGCGGACGCTCGCGCTGCGAGGTGGCGCGCGTGTCCCCGTGGTCGCGGCCGAGTGGCGCGACGCGTTCGGCGTCGTCACCCGCGGGCGGGTGCAGCTGGAGCTGCGCGACGGCGAGCCCGGGCCGATTCTCGGACGCGGCGCCGGGTTCTGGCTGCGCGGCACCGGCGTCCGCGCCCTGCGGAACCCCGGCCGTCGCACGGCGAGGGTGCGCATCGTCACCCCCAGGGCCAGGGCCGTCACATGCCGGTCACCACACCCCTACACCAGTCACCGAACGATGGAGGATGACATGAACAGCATGAATGACACCGGGGTCGTCGCAGGCCCGGCATCGGGCCAGACCAGCCACACCCACCGACTCCGCGGGCTCGCCGGCACCGGCCTCGTCGCCACGCTCGCGGCGATGGCGGCCACCACCCTCGCCGCTGCGCTCGCCCAGGCCGTCGGCGTCGACTTCGAGGTCCCCGACGGCGGCGAGACCATCCCGTTGCCCGGGTTCGCCGTGGTGACCGGCCTCTTCTCGGTCGTGGGCATCGTCATCGCCGTCGCACTACTGCGCTGGAGCGCCCGCCCCGCCCAGCGATTCGTGTGGACGGCAGTGTCGCTGACCGCGATCTCGCTGGCCCCTCCCCTCCTCTCCGGAGCAGACACCGCCACCACCACCGCCCTCCTCGGGCTACATCTCGTCCCAGCGACGGTGATGATCCCCACCCTGGCGCGGAGCCTCCGCACCCGGACCGACTGACGATCCCGCAACGGGACAACACGCGGCGCAAGCGCACCAACGTGGCCCCCGGTGCCGTCACCCTCCATTCCGGGTTCCTCTTCTTGAACGGCTCCCCCATCATGCGGGGATTAATCCCGTACGAGGACGCCACCTCGGTCAGGGCGCGCCGCCACCGCTGCAGTCCGGCCACCCCGCGGACCGGCCACCGCGACTTAGGGGGTTGATAGAGGCCATGCCTGGGCTGCGCAGTGGCGGGCACTCACTGGCCGACCCGGAGTTGCACTGCCCTGGCATGGAGTGTTAGCGTCACCGGCGTCCGGTTGATCATCTCCCGGGCTGTCTGCGTCCTAGCGATCCATCGGGAGCCTCGAGACCAAACGAACACCATGAAGAACCTTGATCGATAATCCCGCAACCGGGTGGATCAGGGTTGAGAGGGCCGAGTAGGCCGGTTCGCGTCAGGTTCACACCTGACCAATCCCATCTCCGTCGCCCATTCAGGGTCGATGTTCTTCTTCCGTTCGTTCGCAGGCTCTGCTGGAGCTTGCTTCCCTGGTCGCAAGGATCTTCGTGACTTCCCGTTCTTCTGCACCTGCCGTGACCGCGTCGGCTGGTGCCACCACAGTCGTGGTCCTCTTGATGGCAGCGGTCTTCCTGTCCCTGCTCGACTCGCAGATCGTCGCCACCGCGCTGCCCCGCATGGTCGCCGACCTTGGCGGCTTGGACCGGTTCGCCTGGGTCACCACCGGTTACCTCATCGCCGGCAGCGCCGCTGTTCCCGTCTACGGCAAGCTCGGTGACCTGTACGGCCGCAAGCGCGTCTTCCTCATCTCGATCCTGGTCTTCCTGGCCGGCTCGGCTGCTTGCGGCCTGGCCCAGACCATGACGCAACTGATCGCTTTCCGCGTCGTCCAGGGCATCGGCAGCGGCGGCCTGTTCATCTCGGTCCTGTCCGTCCTCGGCGAGATGTTCACTCCTCAGCAGGGCGCCCGCTACTACGGCTGGTTCTCTCTGACCTTCGGCGCCGCGTCCCTGACCGGCCCGACCATCGGCGGCCTGCTCACCGACATGGCAGGCTGGCGCTCGATCTTCCTGGTCAACCTGCCCCTTGGCGCACTCGTCGTGGCCGTCATCTCGATCCGGCTGCACCTGCCCGTCCAGCGCAAACCTGCCCGAATCGACTACCTCGGCGTCATCCTCCTGGCCGCCGCGATCGTCGCGGTGAACCTGCTCACCACCTGGGCCGGCGCCGCTTATGCCTGGACCTCCCCGATCACCCTCGGCCTGGCCGCCGCCTGCGTGCTGTTGCCGGTGCTGTTCGTGCTCGCCCAGCGCCGCGCAGCAGACCCGGTCATCCCCTTGCGCCTGTTCCGCGACCGCACGTTTTCCATCGTCGTGGCGGTCGGCTTCATCGCCGGGTTCCTCGGCCTGGGCATCGTCAACTACCTGGTGCTCTGGCTGCAGGCCGTCCTGTCCCTCAGCGTCCAGACCTCCGGCTACCTGCTCACCGTGATGATGCTCGGCGTCGTGCTCACCTCCTACGCCTCCACCAAGCTGATCGCCCGAACCGGCTCCTACCGCCGCCATCCCCCCGCGAGCATGGTCCTGTTCGCGCTGACCGGGCTGCTGTGCGCGGCCGTCGACGCCGGCCCGGTGCTCGCGACCATGTTCCTGCTGCTGTTCGGCGTCGCCGGCGGGCTCAACTCCCAAGCCCTGAGCCTGGCCGCCCGCAATGCCGCCGGCCGTGACGACATCGGCGCCGTCCAGGGCACCGCCACCATGGCCCGGCAGACGGGCACCGCGCTGGGCACCTCCTTCTTCGCCGCCCTTGTGACCAGCAAGCTTCCGGCCCAGCCCGGCCCGGACGCCTACGCCGACGCGCTGCACCTGGTCTTCCTCGCGATCATCCCGATCGCGCTGATCGGGCTGGCCCTGTCTCTGTTCCTCCCCGGCACCACGCTCTCCCGTTTCTGAACCCCGAGAAAGGACCTCTCATGTTCCTCATCACCGGTGCCACCGGCACTGTCGGCTCCGAACTCCTCGCCCTGCTCGCCAACCGGAACATCCCCGTCCGGGCCATGACCCGCGATCCCGCCAAGGCCGCATCCCCCGCCGGCGTCGAGGTCGTCACCGGCGACTTCGACCGGCCCGACAGCCTCGACGCCGCCCTCGACGGCGTCGACAAGGTCTTCGTCCTGCCGCCCGGCTACGGCCCAGACGGCCCCGTCCAGGAAAGCAATCTGGCCGCCGCGGCGGTCCGGGCCGGGGTCTCCCATCTGGTCAAGCTGTCCACCAGCGGCGTCACGTTCGACGCCACCGACCCCATCAGCACCGGCCATCGGCTCGGCGAACAGGTCATCATGCGCTCCGGCCTGCCGTGGACGATGCTGCGCCCCGGCACCTTCATGGTCTACCTGTACGGCTACGCCCCGGCCATCGCCGCCGAGCACACCATGTACGTCACCGAAGGCGACCCCGTCTCCGCGATGATCCATCCCCGCGACATCGCCGCCGTCGCCGCGCACGTCCTCACGACGCCCGGCCACGAGAGCCAGGCCTACACCCTGACCGGCGGCCAAGCTCTCTCGCCCCGAGACCAGGCCGACATCATCGGCCAGGTCCTCGGCCGGCCGATCAAGCTGGTCGAACGCAGTCCCGCCGAAACCCAGGCGGAGTTCGACCGCCTCGGCTGGTCGGGACCTCGTCTGGAGGCGCTGCTAGAGCTCAAGCGCCAATCGACCGCCTGGGACTGGAAGATCTTCGACACCGTCGAAAGGCTCACCGGCAAGCCGCCGCTGACCCTCCAGGACTGGGTCCGCGAGAACATCCACATCTTCCGGTGACGAGATCGACCCGACGCAGGCCGTCGCGTCCTTCCGAGCGTCAGAAAGAGCTGAGCGTCACTTCGGCGGGCGGGTGAGTTTGGCGGCCACGGCGTCGAGGACCCAGTCCAGGCCGGTCGCGAAGGATGCCTCGGCGTCCACGTCCGTGCCGTCGTACACGGCCTTGGCCAGCGCGGGGAAGCGGCCCGTGGCCAGCATTCTCGTCACGTACGGGCCGGAGGCGCGCTGCCAGTCGCGCTTGGACAGGCCGGTGGCGCGCTCGGCCCGCAGGTTCGCGATCTCGCGCCTGATCGCACCGGTGAAGTAGGCGCTGACCGTCTCCACGGCGCGCATGACGGTGTCGAGGTCGGCGAGGCCGTCGAGCGCGGCCAGCGTGGACTCGGTCACGGCGAGGCCGTTCGGGCCCAGGGCCGGGCGGCCGCCGAGCAGGTCGGCCAGCCATTCGTGACGGAGAGCGGCCTGCCTGGTGCGGTGGGCGAGCACGCGCAGCGCCTCCCGCCAGTCACCCGGCTGCTCCTCGGGGAGAATCTCGGCCTGGACCTCGTCCACCATGAGGTCGAACAGCTCCTCCTTGGTGGACATGTATCCGTACAGCCGCATCGGGCCGACGTCCAGCCGGGCGGCGACCTTGCGCAACGACACCGCCTCCAGCCCGCCCTCGTCGGCCAGTGCGATGGCGGCGGCGACGATCCGCTCCCGGTCGAGCGGCACGGGGCGAGTCGGCGGCTCCGGCCGGTCCCACACAGTCATGGTCATCACCGTACTGTTGCGATACACCGTAGGGCTTCAATACAGTGTATCGACATGAGACATCGTATCGCGGTGGTCGGGAGCGGCCCCGCCGGCCTTACCTTCGCCCGCGTCCTGCACCGCCACGATCACCCCGTCACCGTCCTCGAACGCGATCCCGCCCCCGACGCCCGTCCCCCGGGCGGCACCCTGGACCTGCACGAAGGGCTGGGCCAGCTCGCGCTGGGCAAGGCAGGGCTGCTGGCGGAGTTCCAGGCGCTGTCTCGTCCCGAGGGGCAGGCCATGCGCATCCTGGACACGGACGGGACCGTCCTCCGCGATTGGCCACCCCGTCCGGGTAACAGGGCCAATCCCGAGATCGACCGCGGGCAACTTCGTGACCTGCTGCTCGGCCCTCTCGACGTCCAGTGGGGTCGGGGCGTGACGGAGGTGGTGCCGGGGACCCGGGATGGCGTGCTGATCCGTTTCGCGGACGGGCGACAGGAGACGTTCGACCTCGTGGTCGGCGCGGACGGCGCCTGGTCCCGGGTCCGCCCGGCGGTCTCGTCGGTGACGCCGCACTACACCGGCGTCACCGCGGTCGAGACCTCGCTGGACGACGTCGACACCCGCCACCCCGACCTCGCCCGGTTGATCGGCGACGGTTCCCTGGCTGTGTACGGCGTGAACCGGGCTCTTGTCGCCCAGCGCAACAGCGGCGGCCATGTCAAGGTGTACGCCCAGTTCCGCGCGCCGCTGGACTGGCACACGAACCTGGACCTGGCCGACGTCGAGGCCGTGCGATCGAGCCTGCTGGCCCTGTTCGACGGCTGGGCCGCTCCCGTCCTCGACCTCCTCCGCCACGGCACCGCTTTCGTCCACCGACCCCTCTACGTCCTGCCCGTGTCCCATACCTGGACCCACGTCTTCGGGGTGACGCTACTGGGCGACGCCGCCCATCTGATGCCCCCGTTGGGGGTGGGCGCGAACCTCGCGATGCTGGAAGGCGCCGAACTCGCCGAGTCCATCGCCGCCGGCCCTGCAGATCTGGACGAGGCCGTCCGCGCCTTCGAAGAACAGATGTGGGCACGGGCCGGCAGGTGGGCGGAGTTCACGATGGCCGGTCTGGAACGCCTCGTGAGCCCGGATCCCGCCGAAGCCCTCGCCCTCTTCGACCAAGTCCAGCCATCCTGACCGCCAAGCGCGAGAGCACCAGCACTGACAACGCACCACGGCTTCACGGGACGGTACGGCATGGCTACCGCCCGCCGGCATGGCCGTTTCCGCCATGCCGGCGGGCGGACATTTCACCGCGTATATGCGGGATGACCGCTCTCAGGCGAAATCAGTTGGCGGGCGTGCCGAACCAGCGGGAGAGGTGGTCGTCCAGGTCCTGCTGATCGTCGCCGATCCAGGCGACGTGGCCGTCGGGGCGTAGCAGGACGCACGGAACATCCAGTGCCGCAGTGGGATCCGCGAGGTAATCGACCCGGTCCGACCAGCCGCCGACGGTCAGGTGTTCGGTGCGGTCCAGCAGCAGGCCGCGGCCGCGATGCAGCAGATCGTAGAGGCGGCCCTGTTTCACGTCGATGTCGCGCAGGCGGCGGCCGAGCAGGTCGGGGCCTGCGCCGAAGTCGTAGCGGATGCCGATGGCGGTGATCTTCTCGATCAGATAGCGGTTCACCTCGTCGAAGTCCATCAGTTCGGTGAGCAGCCTGCGCACGGCCTGCGGGCCCGGTTCGGCGGACAGCAGCTCCATCTGGGCGCGGGTGTTGTCGAGCACGTCCTCGGCGACCGGACGACGTTCGGCCTGGTAGGTGTCCAGCAGTGTTTCCGGCGCCCAGCCGTGGATCTGTGCGGCCAGTTTCCAGCCGAGGTTGAATGCGTCCTGAACGCCCAGGTTGAGGCCCTGTCCGCCGGTGGGCGGATGGATGTGTGCCGCATCGCCGGCCAGTAGCACCCGCCCGACCCGATAGCGTTCGGCCAGCCGGGTGGCATCCCCGAAGCGGGACAACCAGCGCGGGGAGTGCACGCCGAAATCGGTTCCGGCGATGGTGTGCAGCGCTTGTTTGAAATCCTCGAGGGTGGGCGGTTCCGCGCGGTCGCTGACTCCCTCGGCGGGGACGACGACGCTGTAGACCCCTTCGCCGAAGGGCCGGAGCCAGAATGGCTTATGGGTCTCCTGGATTTCGGCCACTTTTGCGGCGATCTCCTCCTGCGGCACACCCACTTTCATCTCGCCCATCAGCGTCTCGGTCCGTGAGGGCTCGCCGGGGAAGCCGACGCCGAGCAGTTTGCGCACCGTACTGCGCCCGCCGTCACAGCCGACGAGATAGCGCGAACGCAGCTGTTCCCCGTCGGCCAGTTCGACGGTCACACCCTCGTCGTCCTGCTCGAAACGGGCCACCGCGCAACCGCGCCGGACCTGCGCACCCAGTTCGATCGCATGCTCTTCGAGCAGGCCTTCGATGACCGGCTGCGGGATGCCCAGCAGATAGGCGTGCGCGGAATCCAGGCCCTTGGGCGCGGGTTTGTCGATGGCGGCGAAGAAACCGCCGGCCGGACGCTGTCTTCCGTGTTTGAGGATGCGCTCGAGAAGTCCGCGCATCGCCATAAGCTCGAGGCTGCGAATATGCAGACCGACTATGCGGACGAACGACTTGGGCTCGGTTTCCTTCTCCAGAACGAGCACCCGCACGTTGTGCAGCCGCAGTTCGGCGGCCAGCATCGCACCGGTCGGCCCGCACCCGGCGATGATCACGTCGTACATGAGGGGCGCGCGATGGGCGCCGGAGACCGGCGACGAGGGTTCGGGAACATCGTCCACGGTGAAGCCGCGCTCGGCCGTACCGTTCGACGGCGGCTCGGCGGGGAACTGGGGAAAGTCCATAGGTGTTGCCTTTCGGGAGTGCCTTGGTGGCGAGGCGCTCCCGGCGACACCTACGTCAATCGCCCGGCCGTGACGGGAAGGGGGAGCACCCACGTCGATACAGCGTTCATGGGTCTCACCTCCTCGGGCGGTGTCACGGTCGACGGCAAGCTACAAGCCCGAGCATCATCCCGTCCAATCCTTATCTCAGCCGCCCGCCTGGTCCCGTTTACGGCCGACGCCTGATCCTGGCCGCTTCGAGCACCAGCTCACCGGGTCTCACACCCGGACGAGTCCTCCATAGGCGCAGCGCAGGGCCTGGGCGGTGACACCCCGCCTGGGGGTGATCACCGCGACTCCTCAGTCCTGATCGAGAAATGGGCCACCCGCATCCGAACGGTGGACGGCGGTAACTCCGCCCGAACCGGGCTCGCCATCGCCGGTGGCCGTTCGGTTGTTGGTCAAGCGCCGCGTCATACGGTGTGGACCTTGGCCGAAGGGTCGGCGGTCCAAGGTGGCGGCTCACTGCTGATGCCGAAGAAGTTTCTCCAAGAGTCGCTGGAGCTCGTCGCGCTCTTGCGCTTCGAGTCTTGCGAGCCACTGCTCGAAGTTGTCGGACAAGGTCGTCAGTGCGCGATCGAGTGCCTTTTTGCCGTCCGGAGTCACCACGAGGCGGTGGCGGCGTAGGTCGCCCTCGTCGATCTCGCGCTGAACGAACCCCTTGGCCACAAGGTTGCGTAGGTACACCGTCACGCTCGCCTTGGGCATCATCAGTCGGGCGGCGAGTTCGGCCGGGTAGCGACATTCGTCGACCTCGCCGAGCACGAAGAACTCCTTGGTGTCCAGGCCGAGCTCGTCGAACTGCTCGCTGCAGCTGTTCATGACCGCGGTCAGCAGCCGGTGGTTGAGCCCCCAGATCCGCGCGGCGGTATTCACCTCGCAGGCGCTCCTTCCCCAGGATCGCACAATCCCTGATATTGTTCAGTTTCGTACAACATCGGTAACTGTACTAGTAGTGTTGCCGTACTAGGATACAACCGGAACGGGATCATGGCTTCCATCCAGACCGCATCCATCTCCCGCGGCAGCTTCGAGCTCGCCGGGAACCTCCATCTCCCCGAGGGCTTCGACACAGGCCGGAAGCACCCGGCCGTGATCATCGCCACGCCGGGCAGCAGCGTGAAGGAGCAGATCGGCGCCAACTACGCCCGCGCCCTGGCACAGAAAGGCTTCGTCGCTCTCGCGTTCGACCCCGCCTACCAGGGCCAGAGCGGCGGGGAGCCCCGGGACCTGGAGGATCCCGCCGAACGGGTGGCCGATCTTCGCTACGCCGTGGACTTCCTCACTGCGCTGGACCACGTGGATGCGGAGCGCATCGGCGTCTTGGGCATCTGCGCTGGCGGTGGCTACGCCGTCAATGCCGCGATGACCGACCACCGCATCAAGGCGGTCGGCACCGTGGTCCCGGTCAATATCGGCCGTGCCTTCCGAGCGGCCGTGACAGCCTCCGGCTCTGTCGCGGGCCTGCTCAAGGACGTGGCTCGGCAGGCCACCGCCGAAGCGCGCGGCGGACAGCCGGTCCGGCACCCGTGGATCCCCGACACCGTGCGGGACGCGGAATCCGCCGGCGTCACCGACATCGACGTGCTGCAGGCCGTGACCTACTATCGGACCCCGCGCGGCCGCCACGAACGCTCGACCAACCGCCGCCACTACCGTAGCGACGCGCTGATCCTGGGCTTCGACGCGTTCCACCTCGCCGACGAGTTGCTGACCCAGCCCGTCCAGGTCATCGTCGCCGGCGAGGGCGGGTCAACCGGCTCTCTTGAAGACGGTCGGCAACTGACCCATCTGGCACGTGAGGCGGAGGACATCCTCGTCATCGAGGGCGCACGCCACTACGAGATGTACGACGAGCCCGAATACATCGCGCAGGCGGTCGAGTGTCTGGGCAAGTTCTTCGACAAGCATCTGGGCTGAGCCCGAAGCCGAGGGGGCGTTCTGGCTCCGTACTTCGCGGGTCGTGACGCCGCAGCTAGAAGGCATTTGACCGGACACGCGTCATCTCGGTGTTGCGGCCGCCTGGTTCGCGGCAGGTGGTCAAGTGGTCCAGACGGCGGCGACCTGGTCGGCGACGTTCAGGGATCGGGCCGCCTCGGCCGTCTGGGGAGCGCGGGCAGGGTCCAGCAAGCCGCCGCGGGCGGTGATCGCCCGCCAGGTTCTCGGGTCGGGGCTCACCAGCGCGACGCGGACGCCGCCGCTCAACTCGTCGATCTGCTGCCGGACGGACGGCAGCACGCGGCCGCCGCGAGTGAAGGGGGCGAGGACGACGATGCGGTCGTATCCCGCGGCCAGGTCGACATTGGCTGGGGAACGCATCCCGCCGTCGATGTACCGTCGTCCCTTGATGGTCACCGGCGGGCGCACGCCCGGCCCTGCCGTGCTGGCGCAGACGGCGTCCAGCAAGTCCACCCCGCTGTCCGCGTCGAAGAACGCCGGCTCGCCCGACACGGCATCCACGGCGGTGATGACGAGCCGTCCGGCCGGCCAGTCGCGGAGATCCCCTAGCCACCGCCGAACCTGGCTGCGGCGTTCCTCCTCCGACGCGGTCGCGGCGCCCAGGGCGAAGCGGCCCATGCGGACGCCGAACTGCCTGCCGTCCTTGGCCGTGCCGGCAGCCCTGATCAGACGGAAGAGGGCGAGCATGGAGGTCTTGGGTACGGGCTCGCCCTCAACGGGGGTGAGCCGTCGGCTGTAGAGGTCGCGCGGGTCGAGCCCGGCGGCAAGCTGGGCTCCCACGACGGCCCCGGCGGAGGTTCCGACGATGAGATCGGCCTCACGCAGGTCGAGGCCGTGATCAGCGAGCCTGGCCAGGACCCCGGACTGCCAGGCGATGCCCGCCACGCCGCCGCTTCCCAGCACCACTGCCTTACGCGTCATGGGCTTTCCCTCCGTCGATGAAGGTGAGGATTCGCTCGGCCACCAGCTGCGGCCGCTCCTGCGGCAGGCCGTGCCCGGCTCCCGGGACGACCTCCGCCCGCCGCAGGCCCGGAATGAGCCGGCGGGCCCGCGCGAGCGCGGCGGCGGGGCGCAGCAGCCGGCTGCGGCGGCCGACGAGAATCTGGGTCGGAACACTCACCTTTCGCAGCTCGTCATCGGTGTACGGCCGGGCCGGAGGGCGGTGCGGGCGGAACCAGCGGCCCCCCAGCATGACAGGCCCCATGATCTCCGGCCGCTCGACCAGCCCGTGCTCGGCGAGAACCCTGGCCAAGTGTGGCTTCCACGAAGCCGGAGCCTGCATGGCCAGCGCGCCCGCGACCAGGTAGGCAAGAAACGTCATGGGCACCTTGAGCAGACCGCCAGGGTCGAGCAGCGTGAGCGTCGCCGCCCTGCCCGTCCCGGCGCCGCCCAGGCCGAGGGCCATCCACCCGCCGTAGGAATGGCCGACCAAGTGAACGCGACCGAGACCGAGGCCCTCCATGACCTGCTCGAGCCACGCGGAGATGTCACGAACCGGCCTGGTCTGGATGCTGCCGCCAGGGTCGTCGATGGTGTCGACGGCGTAGACGGGGTTGCGCCGGCCCAGCGCCTCCACCAGGGCGTACCAGGTGGAGGCGTTCGCGCCGTGGCCGTGCAGCAGGACGATCGGCTCGCCCTCGCGTGCGCCGTACCGGTAGACGCGGGTGATGCCCACGTCGGTGTCCACGTCGTACACCTCACGAGGGGCCGGCCACAGAGCCATCGCTCGCTCGTACTCCCGCTCGAACGCCGTCCTGGCCTGCTCCGTGACGAACGCCGCAATGCCTGTACGCATCAACCCCCCTTGGTACAACTGTATAGGGTACAGTTGTACCAGCCATTAAGTGATCATGTCCAGGGAGTGTGCATGGCCCGCGATGAGCGTCGACGCGACATCCTCGACGCCTTGCTGAGAGTCGCCGGCACACGCGGGTTGCATGCCGCCACCATGCGCGCTGTCGCCACGGAGGCCGGCGTCTCCGTGCACCTCGTCCAGCACTACTTCCAGACGAAGGAGCAGCTCCTGCACTCCGCGCTCGCGCACCTGGCGCAGCGCATGGCCGAACGGGTCAAGGAGCGACTTGGAGGGACCGATCCCGGCCCGCGAGCCATGATCGAGGCGATTCTCGCCGAGGCCCTCCCGACCGACGAGCAGAGCCGGACCTTCCACCTCATCTACACGTCGTACATGGTGCTCGCGGTCACGGACCCGGCCCTGGCCGCGCATCCTCTGCTCGCCGCGCCGAACGCCATGGAAGGCTTCATCACCGATCGCCTCAAGAACATGGGCGTCGACTCGAACGCCCACCTGGAAGCGGTCGCCCTGCTCGCCATGTCAGCCGGCCTCGGCGCCGCTGTTTTGGCCGGTCAGCGTAGCGCTGACGACGCCATGACCGTCATGCGCCACCAGCTCGACCGGCTGCAAGCCCGCTGAGAGCGGACAGCCGTCGCGCCGTCTGGCGGCTGCACGCAGGAAACCGCCCGTGCCGGTGTCGTCGATCCGAGCACCGAGGGCGCCGCCGAGCGTGCCCACACGCAGGGCATGAATTACGGCCACCCGCGAGCCTTGTGCTGGGCCCCACCCAGCTGCCCACCGAGCTGGCCGAGTTCCCCGCCGACCCCGGCCAGTGGCAGGCGTGGCTGACCGAGTCCGCGCACGGGTCGCGAATGCGTGCTCCGATGAGGCGCTGATGGCGCAGGTGTTCAACGCCTCCGGGGACCAGCGGTCCGGGGGGCGGTTCTGGATGTCCAGCATGCTCAACGAGGCGGTGGTCCACGGCTTTGACGCGGCCACCGCGGCGGACCGGCCGGCCGACATCGCCCCCGACATCGCAGCCTCGCTCATCGGCAACCACTTCGCGATGCTCACCTCCCCACCTGGCAGGTGCAGAGGCCGCAGTCCGCCCACGCCCTGCGAGGCACCGGGCAGAGCCTGCAGTGGCTGGCCACCGAAACCACCGACGGCGCGGATGCTTGGTTCGCCGAAAGGCGGCCCGACGGGGCCAGGTGGCAGCCATCCCGGGCCGGTGCGCTAGCGTGATCGCCATGCTGCGCCGTTGGATGCTGCCGATCCTCTTCCTGGCCCTCGGGCTCGCCGCGGCGGCGCGACAGGTCTCTGAGGGGCTCCCCGGCGCCGCCGTCACGCTGCTCCTGATCTTCCTGCTGGCCGCCGTCCTGCTGTCCCCCCTCGTCTTCCCGAGGTCCGTCAGCGCGGCGGAGGCGCAACGCCGCAGCGAGGCCGACGGCCGCCCGATCGTCTACTGGCGCCCCGGCTGCCGCTACTGTCTGCGGCTGCGCACGCGGCTCGGCCGCCACGCCTACCGGATGCACTGGGTCGACATTTGGCGCGACCCGGACGGCGCCGCAGCCGTCCGGGCCGCCACCGGCGGCGACGAGACGGTGCCGACCGTGGTGGTGGCGGGCGAGCCGCACGTCAACCCCGAGCCTCGATGGGTGCGCGCGCAGCTGCCCTGACGAACCTCAGCGGCCGCTCCGGACACGCGACGTAAGCTCCAATCCCCGCAGCGACCGCGCCGCACCCGCGAGCAGCGCGGCACGCGGCAGGTCCCCGCCCGCGGCGCACCACTCCGCAACCGCCTCCAGCACCATCGCCCGCACGGTCTCATCACCCGCGCACCCCGACGACTCCAGCGCCGAGCGCAGCGACCGCCACGCCGCCGCGCGGTCACCGCGATCCGCCCGCACCCGCGCCAGCTCCACATGGACCGTGGCCAGGAACTGCTCGGGCACGCCCGCCTGCCCGCCGACCAGATCCAACGCCTCCACCAGCAGGCCCTCCGCCTCGTCGAACTCCCCCCGCCGCCGCGCCACCTCCCCGGCCGCCTGCCGCACCCGCGCCGCCGCCACCCGATCCCCCGTACGGCCGGCCACCTCGCCGGCCCGCGCCAGCTCCCGCTCCGCCCCCGCCAGGTCACCCGTACGGGCACGCAACTGGGCCAGCCGCACCCGCAGCATCAACGGAACGGGAACCGCCTCCAGCCCCCCGATCAACCCCGCCAGCTCCGCCGCCTCCTCCAGCAGCGTCAGCGCCTCCGCCGCGTCGCCCCGGTTCTCCGCCGCCAGCGACAACCAGTACAGCGCCAGCGACAGCCCCCACCGCTCCCCCAGCGCGCGATAACCCGCCAGCGCCTCCCGCAACCACGCCTCGGCCGCCCTCGCCCCCGCCCTGCCGTACTCGAACTCCCCGATCCCGCCCATCAGCAGCGCCGTCGCCCGCGCCCACGGGTCCTCATGATCGCCGAACGCCCGCATCGCCGCGAGCGCCCTGCGCCAGTGCTCCGCGCCCCCACCCGAGGGCCTGACCCCCACGATCCAGGCCCACAACGCCACGGGATGGCCCGACTCCTCGACCACACGCAGCGCCTCCGGCGACGCGTACGGCCCGTCGGACGCCAGCAGCACACACAACGTGTGCGACAGCTCCAACCCGGGCGGCGCGGCATCACCCAGTGCCGCCCGGATCGCCCGCGCCCACCCGGCCGCCTCGTCGCCCCGCCCCCGCACCGTCCACGCCCACAACCTGGCCGTGAACAGCCGCAGCGCCTGCCCTTCCCGCCCGGTCCGTACGGCGTGGCCCAGCGCCGCGTCCAGGTTTCCCCGCTCGGCGTCCAGCATCGCCAGCAGGCGAAGCTGGCCGGCCGTACGCAACCCGGGCTCGGACTCCTCCGCCGTCTCCAGGAAGAAGCCCAGATGCCGGTCCCGCACGGCCCGCGCCTCGCCCGCCTCCTCCAGCCGCTCGGCCGCGTACGCCCGGACGGTCTCCAGCAGCCGGTAACGCACCCGCGCGGCTCGATCCGCGGGCCCGTCCGGCTCGGCCACCACGACCAGCGACCTGTCCACCAGACAGGCCACCGTCTCCAGACCGGCCCCGCACACCCGCAGCGCCGCCTCCTCCGTCGCCCCGCCCGCGAACACCGACAACCGGCGCAACGCCACGCGCTCCCCCGGTGACAGCAGCCCCCAGCTCCAGTCGATCACCGCCCGCAGCGTCCGGTGCCGCGGACCAGCCGCACGGCCGCCGCGCAGCGTCAGCCGTTCCCCCACCGCCTCCGCGAGCTGCCGCACCGTGAACGACCGCAGCCGGGACGCCGCCAGCTCGATCGCGAGCGGCAGCCCGTCCAGCTCCCGGCAGACCGCGACCACGTCGGCCACCACGGAGTCGTCCACGGCGAACCCCGGACGCGCCGCCGACGCCCGCTCCGCGAACAACGCCATCGCCGGGAACTCCAGCGCCCGCGCCGCGTCCACCCCGTCGACGGGCAGCGCCAGCGGCCCCACCGGATGGAGATGCTCGCCGGGGACGTCCAGCGGCTCCCGGCTGGTCGCCAGGATCCGCAGCCCCGGCACCCCCGCCAGCAGCCGCTCCGCCACCACCGCCGCGCCGTCCACCACGTGCTCGCAGTTGTCCAGCACGAGCACGAGCTCCCGGCCCGCCAGCGCCTCCGCCAGCGCGTCGAGTGGCGAGGCGGCCGGCCGCGTGGCGGCGTCTCCGTCCGGCTCGGGCGCGGCCGGGGGCACGGTCGCCCGCACGGCGGCGGCCACGTCCGCGGAATCACCGGCAGAGGCCAGCTCGACCAGCCACACGCCAGAAGCGGCGGTGAGCCCGCCCGCGACCTCCACCGCCAGCCTGGTCTTGCCCGCGCCGCCCGGTCCGGTCAGCGTGACCAGCCGTGCGGCCGACAGCAGGCTCCGCACCCGAGCCACGTCCTCCCGCCGCCCGACCAGGCTCGTCACCGGCGCCGGCACGTTGCCCCGTACGGCCCGCTTCGGTGAGACCGGCGCCGCGGGCGGGTCGCGCAGCGCCTCAAGGTGTGCCGCGCGCAGTTCCGTCCCGGGATCGACGCCCAGCTCGTCCGCCAGCCGCCGCCTGACGCGTTCGAACGTCTCCAGCGCGTCCCCGCGCCGCCCGGCCGCGCACAGCGCACGCATCAGCAGGGCGTGGAACGGCTCACGCAGTGGGTGCGCGGCGACGAGCTCCTCCAGCTCCGCCACCAGCGCTCCGGCCGCCGCCGCGTCCGCCACGGCGAGATCGGCCGTCACCCGGGCCTCCAGCGCGGAAAGGCGCAACTCCTCCAGGCGCGCCGCCGCCACCCGCGCGAACGGCAGGTCCGCCGCGTCGGCGAGGGCGGCACCGCGCCAGAGCGACAGGGCGGACCGCAGGAAGGCGGCCGAACGCCGGGGATCGCGCTCGGCCCGGCCCGCGCGCACCAGATGTTCGAACTCCGCCGCGTCCACCTCCTGCGGCGGGACGTCGAGAAGGTAACCGGCCGGATGCGACACCACCGCGCCCTGTAACCCTTCCTGCAGTCCCTCCCGCAGCTCACGACGGAGCCGCGACACCAGGGAGTGCAACGCCGCCGCCGGGTTCGCCGGCGGCTCCTCCCACAGGTCGTCGGCGAGTGTCTCGGCGGTGACCACCCTGCCGGGCTCCAGAGCGAGCCGGATCAGCAGCACACGCAGGCGCGCACCCCTGATGTGGGTGCCGGTCACCCGCAACGGCCCGAGAATCCCGATTCGCATGGTCCCCTCATTGTCGTCGAGGGTTTGATCGACGGTGTAGATGATCTTGGAACAACCGCCCGCCTTTACAATGTAGATTCATAGTAGGATCGAAGTGATGAACGCCCCCGCCGTCCCCGAGCGGAACACCCCCACACGGCCAGAGCGCGACCCCTACCAGGTGTATCTCGACGCGCTGCAGAGCCCCGAGTCCAAGCGCACGATGAAGGGCTGCCTCGACCGCATCGCCCGCCTCATCACCGGCGACCCGGAGGCGACCGGCGCCGGCCAGCCCTGGGAACTGCTCCGCTACGAGCACACCATCCGGCTGCGGACGCTGATGCGGGAGCAGGGCTGGTCGCCCTCCCATGTCAACAAGCACCTGGTCGCCCTGCGCCGCGTGCTCAAGGAGGCATGGCGGCTCGGCCTGATGAGCGGCGAGGACTACCAGCGGGCGGCCGACCTGCCCGCCTACAAGCACACCCGCGTTCCGGCGGGACGGCACGTCGAGGCCGAGGCGCTGGCGGCCACGCTCGAGGTGTGCGACGGCGACCACTCCCCCGCCGGCCGCCGCGACGGCGCGATGCTGGCGGCGCTCTACTCCACCGGCTGCCGCCGCGCCGAGATCGCCGGGCTCACCCTGGCCGACTTCGATCCCCACGCGCGCTCCCTGCGGGTGCGCGGCAAGGGCGACAAGGAACGGCTGGTCTACCTGACCGCGGAAGCCGTCGAACGCCTCGACCTCTGGCTCGCCGTACGCGGCCGGGCGACGGGCCCCCTGTTCTGCCCCATCAACAAGGGCGGTCGGCTGCGGCTGGCCCACATGACCGGCCAGGCCATCGCCGACATCGTCTCCCGGCGCCTGGCCGCCGCCGGAGCGTCCCCGCGTACGCCGCACGACTTCCGGCGCACGTTCATCGGCGAACTGCTCGACGCCGGGGTCGACCTCGCCACCACCCAGGCCCTGGTGGGCCACGCCTCCCCCGCCACCACCGCACGCTACGACCGGCGGCCCGAGCGGCGCCGCCGCGAGGCCGTCGACCGGCTCCGTGTCCCCGGCACCGCCCGCTGACCGGCCCGCTCAGCGGAACCCGGTCGTAGGAGCACGGCGATCGCGACCTCGCTGATCACGTAGGGAGCGAACGCGGCGAAATCGCCGGTCCCGCCGGGACCGTTGTAACGCCCGTCGAGGGTGAGGCTCAGGTTCGCGGTCACCCTGCGCCCGGCCGGGTTGGTCGTTCCGGGCTTCCTGATCGGTGTCGTGTGCGTTCGCGGCAAGGACCCCCGCGAACGTGTCGAGGCTCTGGCCGAGGCCGATCTCGACGCCTGCGATGAAGTCCGCGAATTCGACGGTGCCGTGTCGTACGTCAGGAGTCGTCGAGGCTGGACAGCCCGTCGACGGCGATCTGGATGCCGCGTCGTCCGGCGGTCAGGACATCCTGATCGGAGGCGCCTTGTTGCTGGGCGACCAGGCCGGCGGTGGCCAGCGCGCCCATGAAACTCCCGGCCGCCGCCCCGGCCGACACCGGATCCAGCTCGGGATAGACCTCGCACAGGGCCTTGGCCACCCGAGGCAGCATCTCCATCGTGATCGTCAGCCGGGCGCGCAGCGCGGGCTCGGTGAACATCAGCTGCGCCCGCAGCGGCGAGAGCGCGAAGTCCAGCTCATCGTCCTCGGCCACGCTGCGCACCAGAGCCTCGAACGCTCGGCCCAGCAGAACTTGGTCCGCGCGTTCGCGCTGCCGATCCCGTCGCTGGTGATCTGCGAGCTGCTCGGCGTGCCGTACGACGAGCGCGCGCATTTCCAGGACGCCACCGCACAGGCGGTGAGCTTCGACAACTCCGCCGAACAGCGGGGCGAAGCTTGGCTTCAGCCACGGCATCCACCAGTGCCTGGGCCAGCAGCCGGCCCGGCTGGAGATGCGGCTGGCCTATCCGGCGCTGCTTCGCCGCTTCCCCGGGCTACGGCTGGCCGTACCGGCCGGGGATGTTCCGCTGCGGCCACGGGCCACCATCTACGGCGTGGCCGCCCTCCCGGTCACTTGGTAGCGGCACCCGAATGCGATCATGACAGTCGGCACGGTCGTCCTGCTCGTGATCGCGGTGCGCCGGGTCCCCCGGTGAGCGGCCTCCACAATCCGCGCCGGTCGTGGCCCAGCGTGAGATGGGCCGGCCCGGCCGGATCGAGGGATCCGGCCGGGCCGGTGACCGGCTCCGTCGTGGATTCGACGGTCCTCAGATGTCGTCGACGGTCATCGCGCCCTCGTGGGGACGCCGGGACAGGTCGATGCCGAGCTCCTCCGCCGCGCGGAAGACGTCCTCGTCGGTGTCCCTCATCTCGATCGACATGCCGTCGCTCGACAGAACCT